>JAPOHS010000001.1 GCA_029979325.1 Pseudomonadota bacterium
ACTCCATGAGAATTGCACAAGAAGAAGTTTTTGGACCAGTCTTATCAGTTATAAAAATAAAAGATGAAGAAGAAGCAGTTAAGTTGGCCAATGATGTTGATTATGGATTAGCCGCAGGAGTTTGGACTGAAAGTCTTGATCGGGCCATTCGTGTTTCCGAAAAATTAGAGGCTGGAACAGTTTGGGTAAACACCTACAGATCAACAAGTTATACATCGCCATTTGGTGGATATAAATTGAGTGGCCTAGGACGAGAAAATGGACAAGAATCAATAAAAGAATATCTCCAAGTTAAGAGCGTTTGGTTGCACACGGGGGGTAACACAAAAAATCCCTTCATCAGACGCTGATTAGCTAAAGATATAGATAAGAATTAGAGGATGAAAAATGAATCATGTGAATATTAAAAATATAGTCATATCGACATCACTTATGTTCTTATTTTTAGGCCAGATTATCGCAGCTGAAGACAATCTCTATGGAAAACTATCCGGAAATGTAGAAGGCTCATCAAATGAGGCTTTAGCCGTAGTGCATGCCTATAATAATGACAAAGATGTTGCCTATACAGTATATGTGATTGATGGTGAGTATGAAATAACACATATGATCGCTGGTGACTATGATGTCACACTGAGACCTGCGGTCGGACAACTGGAGAGCTTTGAATCTCAAAGCCAAAGCATGGTGATTTATGATGGTGCAGAACTGTCATCAGATTTCAGCATCAGAGAAATAAAGAATGCACCAAATTATGTAAGTGGAACGGACTATCCAGGTGCTGAAATTAAACCCTATGATGAAATTTATCCACCAGGTCCTGGCAGAGATATTTTGGAAAGAACTTGTCACGGTTGCCATGCTGTAAACTTTTTCTCTTATAACAAGGTCAGGTCATATCCTGGTGGAAGGGTGCCTAAAAACAGAAAAGCATGGGAAGTGACCGTAGACAGAATGCATAAAAGTCCTGCATTTGGTGTCCCTGGAAATCCTTCGCTATTCGATCCTAAATATTTATCGGGCGAAGATCGTGAAATACTTATTGATTACCTTGCAGAAAATTTTGGTGTAGACGAATCTCCTAAGGTAGTGCAACTCGAGCAAGAGCCAGAGCTGGACTTGGAGGCATTGAGATCCGCAATGTATATTGAGTACATCTATAAAGAACCCGAGGGCAAATACCCAGTTTATCCATGGCCTCATCAAGTTGATTTCGACTCAGATGGAAATGTGTGGCTGGCTTATACCGCTTGCTGTATCGTCAAATTCGATCCAAGGACCGGCGATCAAACCGTGTTTGAGAATCACGGTGGTGGACACGGTATAGCTGTTGATCAAACAGATGATTCTGTTTGGTATTCTGGTGACGTTGTTCGACATCTTGATCCAGAAACAGGCTTGGTCGATAACTGGAAAGTCCCTGGAAATAATTTTTATGGAAGCAATACTCAAATCTTTGATACAAAGGGCAATCTATGGTTATCCCTTCTTGGTGTGGGAGCGCTCGGTAAATGGGAGAGATCAACAAATGAAATTAAGTACTGGAATGTTCCAGTTCTGAGAAGTCGTCCCTATGGAATAGTTATGGACCACAACGATGATGTTTGGTTTGCAGATTATCATAATGGGGGTATCACTCGGTTTGATCCTGACACAGAGGAATTTAAACACTTCAATCTGGTAAAAGGCAATCATTTAAGCGCAATTAGGCGCTTGGGTTCGGATTCAAAAAATATGATTTGGGCCGGGACATGGGGCAATCTGGCATTTAAAAATTCTATTCTTTATAAATTGAATCCCCAAACTGAGGAGGTCACTGAGTATCCGCTCGATTTTGCATATGGTGCCATCTACAATGCTGAAGCTGACAAGTATGACAATATCTGGATAGCACCTGACAACTATGTTTCTAAATTTGATCAAAAAACTGAAAAATTCACGCACTATCCAATGCCAACTCGTTCAGATAGCTTGAAAACAACAATAACTGAAGATATAGGTGTCTGGTACATTCCACGAAATGCTGGAAAATATGCTGGCTATGGTGGTGTTGCAGGGGTTCTCTATCCTGATAAAAGTAAAATCAAAACCTTAGCTGCTTATCATGATAAAAGCAGTCCTGGGTATGCTTTGAGCAAATATCAAGGGCCAGAATCCATTAAAGCAAAAGGCATTGATCATGTAGTTAAACTTGGTGCGCAAAATATCGATGAGTATCGAAAGTTTGCAATTGAAAATGAACTCGAAGACAAAGGAATCATTGATGGCAAAGCGCAGTTAATGATCGAAGAAAATCCCGAGTGAAAATGATTGAAAGATGAGTCTACAATCAACCTTGAGGAAATATTGAAATGATAAGGTCTCTGAGTAATGGCCTAGAGGTTCTCATCTTCCTAAATAGAAAGGACAGCGCCAGTGCAAGCGAACTTGCAAAAGAGCTTAATGTCCCCAGAGCCAGCGTATACAGGATATTGAGCACGCTTGAAAAAAAAGGGTTTGTTTTCAAGCATCCAGATGATGGTCGCTATTACATGACGCCAAAGGTTCATGCATTAAGCGATGGATATAAAGACGATGATCAGTTGACAAGAATCAGTAGGCCATTCTTATTGCATGTCACAGAGTCTCTGAGATGGCCTGTTGCTCTCGCAGTGATTTCGGGTGTTGACCTTGTATTGAGAGATAATACGGATAACATTAGCCCTCTGGCAATTGAAACATTTAGCAGAGGATATCCGGTTCAAATTCTAGGTACTGCATCAGGACCATGCATACTTGCCTACTTAAGCTCAACTGAACAAAGAGATATTCTAAATGTTTTGGATGCATCTGATCGACTTAAAGATCAGACTGAAAAAAACATTGAGCAGATATTACAAAAACTTAAGACCGTCAAGAGACAAGGTTATTCTTTACACAGGCGCAAACGAAATAAAAATTATGTCGGTTACACCAGAGTTTCTGATTTGACTTCTCTATCTATACCCATCATTAAAATGGATAAGAAAGTGATAGGCGCATTGACAATCAGATATGCAACATCTGCTGTATCAAATGAGACAGCACTCGAAGAATTTAAGCCTGTGATGATGGAAGCTGTCTCAGGGATAGCAAGTCAAATAGATCAAAGCAAAGACAATGTTTGAATCAGAGGTAAGAATCTAAAACAGAACCCTCCACTCTGGGTGTTCTGCGTCTGGATTGGTGACAATATCAAAATAGTCCTCTTTGACCATTTTTGTAATCGGTCCAATTTTCCCATCTCCTAGCTTGATGTGATCGATCGTATTGACGTGAATAACCTCTTGCCCAGTGCCACATAAAAAAGCTTCATCAGCAAAATAAAGTTCACTTCGATCAATTTGTCTTTGTTCAACATCGTCGCCGGTCATCTCCTTAAATCTGGTTATGATGGTGTCCCTGGTGATGCTTTCAAGTATGTTACTCGATGTTGAGGGCGTGATTAACTTGCCGTCTCTCACCATAAAAAAACATGCAATGGGTGCTTCTGATACATAATCATCAGGAGTGAGCATCAGTGCTCCGTCATAACCTTCTAACTTCGCCTCATGAACTGCCAATCGAGCATTATGATAATTTGCTGTCGCTTTGATTCTAGGTGGGCTTGCGTTGTCTGAAAGCCTTCTCCAAGAACTGATACCTAGATTCATGCCTTGATCGATAAATTTACTCTTCTCTCTTGGCATAGCTGCTGCTGTAAACCCTATAGGCCCCTTGGTAGCGAGCAATCCCTGCCCTTCAATATATACCAGAAGCCTTATATAAACGTCATCATTAGGGTTATTTGCTTCAACTAATTTGATTAAGCAATCGGTCAAATACTCATCTTGATACTCATCATCAAATTTCATTACTGTCATGCCCACGCTCAATCTTTTGAGGTGATCTTTTACTCGAAATAGAGAAAACTGATTTGGATTATTTGTTTTATATGCCCGTAAACCCTCAAATACCGTTGTTGCATACGTCACTGCCAGAGATAATGGATGAATACTGGCGTCCTCAAATGGCATTATTTGTCCATTCATCATGATTTTTTTGGCTTTCCACATATCTAAATTAAAAAAAACAATGATGTATTTGGATTTTCATATCGTAGGATTGTTTTAAAACTCCAGTTCGTCACTTGTTATGACATCGCATAGTTTTTGCATATTCTCTAGGCTACGTTGATGATCCACATCGTTTGCTGCTATACAACAGTCTGATATAACCGTAACCGAATAATCATGATCATGGGCTTCTCTTGCAGTTGATTCAACTACCATATCAGTTGCCACTCCAGCCAAAAAAAGATTCTTAACAGACATTGTTTTAAGAATTAAATCGAGTGGAGTTCCATAAAATGCCCCTACTCTGTGCTTGGTTATAATGAACTCATCTTCCACAGGCTCAACTTCTGTTAGAAACTCAGTGCCCCATGATTCCAGCTTAAATGCCTCAAACTTGTGAGCTTGACCCATCAATGGGGAAGATTTTGGCTGTTCCTCATAACTGGAGGAGAAACCAACTCGTACATGTATGACAGGATATCCAGATTGTCTGAATCTTGCTTGAATATCAGCCACTTTCGAAACGGTTCCATTCAATTCATTGAATTCAGCGTAACCTTTGCCTGAAACCTTACCCTCAGGATGAACAATATCGTTTTCAAAATCTAAACATAGCAGTGCATTCATATCATCTCCAAATAAAGTTAATTAACATCCAAACTGAAACTTACAATAGATCAATAATCATAAAGAATAGATTAGTTAATTGTTAACAAATACATGGTTTTGATGAATGTCCATTATTGAGACAATTTTCTCATTTTGGATGTAGCGGCTATGTCTTAATCCTAGAATGAGATTGAAGTCTTAAAAAAATATTAAAAGATTAAATCATTTCCTGGAGTTAATAAAAATGATCAAGTTTGTAAATAAATCAATATCAATCATTTTCATTTCCTACCTCATGCTCAGTAGTTATGCTATCGGTGCTGAGGTCAAATTGGGCAATGTTCCAAATACTGGAATTATTCATGGAACTATTTCAGGCCCAGAGGATACCAGCGCATCAAAAATTTATGCTAAAAATCTCGATAAAAACATGCTTTACATGGTTTATAGCAATGATGGCAAATATCAAATGCCAAATTTGATGGAAGGTGCTTATGAAGTATGGTCAGAAAGGAAAAATTTACGCTCAGATAAGAGCTGGGTAAGGATTGACGCATCGGTAATGATTGAAGCAGATTTTGAGCTTAAATCTGACTTACCTGAAAATCCTTTAACACAAAGAAAGCGGAATACCGCATCAGGAAACATCGTGACGTATGATGAGCTTTATCCTCATGGTGAAGGCAGAGAAATTGCCGAAAGAACATGCATGACATGTCATGGACAAACCTTTCTTAATAAATTCAAACTTGATCAAAGTGGATGGGACGCAATCATTGGTATGATGCTAGACCCTGGTGCAAGACGAGGAGCAATGATTCAAGAAGGCTCCGGAGTTGGTGATATTACTGATGAGCAAAGGGAAACACTTTCTCAGTATCTTGCAGAAAATTTTGGCCCGAACAGCAAAGACAAAACCTTATTTGCAGATGCAGAATATCCTTTAGATGAAGAAGTTTTATCAAAGGGAATGTTCATAGAGTATCTAATGCCGCTGGCTCCAGGAGCTGATTTGTCATTGAGATCAAGAGCTGAGCCAGGCGTTCACAGAGCGCTTGAGCCAAAAATAGACAATGATGGCAATCTTTGGGCAACAAATGGTTATGTGGGTCTGAGCAAGGTTGATCCTCGAACTGCAGAGTTCACACACTATCCCTTTGGTATCGATAAAATTAATGGAAATCCATACTTACAAGCACATGGCATGACCATTGATTCATCAGACAATGCATTCTGGATCGAGTTTTTTGGAAAACACGTGGGTCGTCTCAATATGAAAACAGGTAAAATGGATCGCTTCCCAATAGATCCTGAAGGAACAATACCTAATCTCCAAGGGCATACTCCAGATCTAGACTCTAAAGAAAATGTTTGGTTCACAGTAATCACCGGAAATAAGATGGGAGTTTGGGATCGCGAAACAGAAAAAGTCAGCTTGTTCGATGTTCCTACTGCGAACTCATTTCCTTATGGGATTGATGTCGATCAAGAAGACAATGTCTATTTTGCTCAATTATTTGGCTGCAAAGTTGGAGTGATCAATGCAAATACTAAAGAGGTCAGAGAATATCCAGCGCTTGCAAGCCCATGCTCTATGAATCGTTTGATGGTCGATAAGAATGGGATAGTTTGGTATTCACTCAGTCGCTCAGGACTCTTAGGAAGACTTGATCCTAAAACTGGGGATCAGGTAGAGTATCCGATCTTGCCTTTTAGAAAAGACAGAACCATCCCTTTGTCCTATCCTTATGGAATCATAGCCGATCATGAGAACAAAGTATGGTTTGGAGACGATGCGTTGGGTGGCACATTGATCAAATTTGATCCCGATGATAAAAAGTTTTCATATTATCCATTACCGAGAGTTGGTGACAATCCAAATATAGATGTATCCGGTAAAGGTGCGATCATTTATACAACTCGATCGAGTCGTCAATCTGCAATTGGCATTTTTTATCCCGATGTCTCTCAGATGACTTCCTATGGAATTTTTCGTTGATTAATGTAGCTTAATAATTATGAATAAAGAAAGTGCAATTTATAAAAGAGGAAAGACTGCTGGAGTTTTTCCTTCACTATCAAATAGACGTGATGAGGCCTATATTGGGTTTATAGAAGATGCTCGTAATTTGTTGCTTCATGCTCAACAAAAACCCATCGGTGAATACAGTCGTCAATTAATTGATAAGGCTGGATACTCCATGAGTCCTGATGTCGATAACACATCTAAAGTCACAAGTGTATTGATGCAAGATACAGTGCTAAAAACATATTATCGAATCAAGAGGAGTCTGCAGGAGTCATTCTGGGAATGTATTTATGATTCATTCAATGATCGAAAAGAAGATCTGCTGAAAGAACTTGATGAAATGGAAAAAGAAGGTCCTGGGATGGTGGATTATGACGAGAATTTTGTGATTCCTGAGTATGCCACTGCTGAAATTCATCTTCAACCAGGTGGCAATTCTCATCAACCACTCGCAGGGTTCTTATATGATTATGGATCGAAGGTATTCATGGGTGGTGCTGCTGATCACGATAGGTTTGCTGATATGCAGGCAAGCATGGTCTCACTTCCCAGAGATGGGAAAGTAGAGAGAATTCTGGATTTAGGGTGCAGTGCTGGTGTCAATACAATTGCACTGAAAAAATTATATCCAGATGCAGAGGTTTGGGGCATAGATGTCAGCTCTCATATGGTTAGATATGCTCATGCAAGAGCCATTGAAAATGGACAAGAGATTAATTTCAAACAAATGCTCGCAGAGGAAATGGGGTTTGATGATGATCACTTTGATGTTGTTGTTGCAAACTTGCTCTTTCACGAAGTACCGGTGTCGGTATCAGAAAAGATTATTCCAGAAATATTGAGAGTACTTAGGCCAGGCGGCTGTTTCACCATGTTTGATTTCCCAGGCGATAAATCAAGAGATGTCTACACAATGTTTTTTGGGGAAATGGATGCAGTTGATAACAGCGAACCTTTTATTCCTGGTTTTGTCAGGTTCAATATCGAGGACTATATGCAAGAATCAGGTTTTGACATGGAACCCTATGATCCTGAAAAGTTTATCCTCGCTGGCAGGGTTGGTCATAAACCAGTAAATTAGAGGATTGAGAGTTGAGTAAAAAAGATCCTAAAGATCAAAAAGTCCTGGATGAAATCCCAGGCTTCAAAAGAACCAACCCGACGTATTTTGAAAATGAAGTGATCGATCACCTCATAGGAATCTCTTTGGATTTGGGTGCAGAACTATGGGTTGTCAAGGATCGCTTGGCTCATCTAGAAGAAATATTAAGTCAAATTCATGATTTAGATTTAAGCCAACTCGAAACCAGCAAACCTTCTGAAGAGCTTGAAAAGAGTCTAGAGGAAGAAAGAAAAAAAATAATAAAAAGAATATATGGAAGGCTTTATTCCAAATATGGTGGAGAGTCTGCAGAAGAAAAGGGTGCGATATAATCTCTCTCTGTCAATTCAATCAATAAAACGGAATATAAAGAAATGAATGTAATAAAGAACATCATCAAATATACGAGCTACTTTGTCCTTACAATCATCTTTCTATTTGTGGGATATTTCATATCTATGGGAAGCATTTATCATACTCCCACAGAATTTCTCGAGCGAAGTGAATATAGCTCACCATCAAATAAAATATTGATAGTCGGCGGCACAAGAGGTGTCGGTCTTGAGATTGTTAGAAAACTCAATGCAAAAGGCGAGGATGTAACCGCTATGGTTAGAGCAACCTCAAATGTAACAAAATTAAATGAGCTTGGAATAAAACAAGTGGTTGCAGATGCACTGATTGAAGAGCAAGTTGAATCAATTTTCAAAGAGAATAATTTCGGTACAGTGATATCCACTTTGGGTACTTCAGCAAAAGACTTGCCTTCGAGACAAAATTTTGTTCAATCATTGATAAAGGGCGAAGTTAAAATCGATCCCAATAAACGTCCAGATTACATCGGAAACAAGAATATCATTGATTCAGCGAAAAATAATGGGGTCGATAGATTTATCTTGGTTACTGTAATCGGTACAGGCAACTCATATGAGGCATTGCCTCCACTGGCCCGAAGGAGTCATGATGATGTCATTATTCAAAAAGACAAGGCAGAAAATCACCTCAGAGAAAGTGGTTTAGATTACACAATCATCAGGCCTGGTGGCTTCAGTAATGGCAAATCTTCAGGAGCAGCAAAGTTGTCTGAAGATAATCTAGCTTTCAGCTACATCGCGAGAGTAGACGTAGCAAACTTGGCCATTGAAGCTTTAGGAAATGACGAGACAATAGGTAAAACTTATAATGCTTATGATTCTGAGATGATTCATCTATATAAGCTATTTGCTGATAGATAATTACTTCTACTAGCTAAATTCGCTATCAATTAATACGGCTATAAATAATGCTGGATCTGATCCATTATTTACCCACGCATGATTTGTCCCTCTTTGAACAACAACATCAAAAGGCTTGAGTTTAACCTCATCATCATCCAGTAGCAGTGTCACATCACCATCCAACAAAACAATATAATCTATTGTTTTGGTCTCATGCATTGTGGGGTGTCTTGTTGTATCAACTCTTTCATGTTCAGCGCCAATTTTCTTGAATGCTTCTGATGCAAGTGATTCAAGCACTTCAATTGGAATACCTTCAGGTGTCGGGTTAATTTTAAAATATCTAAATTTACTGCCTCCTTTGGTTGGAGATAGAATGATATCTACATCGGCACGGTCAATCTGGTCTTTACTCTGAATGGCTTCACCGTCTGTATTCCATATCTCAAATAAACCACCGACATCTTCTCCAATGCTTCTTGAGGGTGGTCCATCAATTTTAATCACAGATTTACCATCTGAATTATGGCCTGTAACTATTCTTCTCATCTTGCTTCCTCTTAATTTAAATTTCATCGTTTATATGATTATATAAAAGAAATTAAAACTATTAGAGGAGTACAACAATTATGGAGATAAATCAGAATGTTATGGATATGTGGAACCTCATGGGTCTTTTCATGGTATCCAATGCAATTTACTTTGCAGCCTGTGCATTTCTTATCTGGGTTGGTTTTCGATTTACAAATAACATTTATAACAATCCAGATACAAAGCTTATAGGCAAAGTACTGACAACAGTCTTTTGTCTCTCAGTGGCCATGTTTACATTTGGTAATATGACTGCTGGAGGACAACTTTTTAAGGACGTTGCTGAAGTATTCAATGCTATACAAGCTTCAGGAGTGGAGATTGGACCAGCAGCTGAAAGATTGATTGCTGCGACTGCAAATGCACCGAGTATCAATCTCATTCAGTGCCTATTCCTTGGATCTGTTGTGCTCATGCAGTTGGCACAAACTTGGATGAAAAAATAGAATCATCTGTCTATCTATATAAAAAAAGCGCCGCTTGGCGCTTTTTTTTATTTTAATTCGCATTATTTCAAATAATCACTTGCAAATATATTTCATAAGCGCATGATTATGACAGCACTGATTTATTCCAACTTGCAGGTGCTTAAAAAACTGCTAAATAGGACATGAAAAAATTATTTTCTTCAAAACCTGTTTAGCAATAAACAGGTTTTTTTATAAGGAAATAAAAATGAATATAGAAACAAAATCAATACACTCGGGTTATTCACCTGATCCAACAACAAAGTCCGTAGCAACACCAATTTATCAGACGACATCCTATGCATTCGACAATGCACAACATGGCGCTGAACTGTTCTCACTCCAAACCGAAGGCAATATTTATTCAAGAATAATGAATCCGACGAATGCGGTATTAGAGGAGAGGCTCGCTGATTTAGAAAATGGCATTGCTGCACTGACGGTTGCTTCTGGAATGGCGGCCATCACTTATTCTATACAGGCACTGACAAGAACTGGTCAAAATATTGTATCCGTCAGTGAGCTCTATGGCGGAACTGCAGACTTTTTCTCAAATACACTTAAGAATCAAGGCATTGAAGTGCGATATGCAAATCATGATGACTATGAAGGGCTTGAGAAGTTAATTGATAAAAATACAACGCTCGTCTTTTGTGAATCAATTGGGAATCCACTCGGAAACATCTGTGACATAAGGAAGCTAGCAGAACTAGCTCATAGAAATGGTGTGCCACTTGTAGTCGATAACACAGTGGCAACACCTTACTTAATCAAACCAATTGATTATGGAGCTGATATTGTCATTCACTCTCTTACAAAATATATCGGTGGTCACGGAACAACAATTGGAGGGGCAATCATTGATGGCGGTAAATTTGACTGGTCAAGAGAACCGGAACGCTTTCCTCTTCTCAATGAGCCAGATGCTTCATATCATGGATTGATATACACGGAGGCTCTCGGTGAAGCAGCATTTATAGGTAGGTGCAGAGTTGGGCCATTAAGAAATACAGGCGCTGCATTGTCTCCATTTAATACTTTCCTTATTCTTCAGGGTATACAGACACTTCATGTGAGAATGGACAGGCATTGCGAAAATACACAGAAACTTGCTGAATACCTCGAGGCTCATGAATCAGTTGAATGGGTAAAATATGCAGGCCTTTTGAGTAGCCCATATCATGAACTATCTATTGAATATACAAATGGAAAACCATCAGGAATTCTTAGCTTTGGCATCAAAGGTGGCAAAGAATCAGGCATCAAGTTTATCGATTCATTAAACCTAATCACGAGATTGGTAAATATTGGGGACACCAAATCTCTGGCAACACATCCAGCGTCAACCACACATAGTCAATTGGATGAATCAGATTATGAATCAGCCGGAATCTCTGCAGATATGATTCGGATCTCTGTTGGCATTGAGAATATTGATGACATCATAGCTGATGTCAATCAAGCGATTCTGGAGTCACAAAAATCATGATCGAAAAAATAAAGCTTAGAAAGAATACCGAATCTAATCAATTTAAATTGATTCAAGATCGCTCAACAATCCTAGATTTATTGAATCAGGGTTATACCCATAGAGAAGTAAAAAGTATCACTGGTGTGAGTCTAAGTTCAATAAATGCAATCGCTAAATTCTATCTCAAATCATAAAATCCTTGGATAGACTATTTACGAAAAAATAGTCTATGAATGATGAAATAGAAAAGATTGCCATATTTGGTGCAAACGGTTCGATTGGAAGAGCCTTATGTGCTCACTATGAGAAACAGTCAAATGTTTATGCCTTCACTCGTGACGATTTTGACATCAATGAAAGTGGAATAGATAAAATTCTACTCGATGACTATGAAGAAGAAACATTTTTTCAATCTGCAAGTAAGTTTGAGAATGATTTCTTTAATAAAATAATTGTTTGCAATGGGATCCTTCATGATAAAAATTTCATGCCAGAAAAACGAATCGAAGATTTTTCAAATGATCAGTTCCTAGAGACCATCAGTATAAATACATTGATACCAACATTGATTGCGAAAAGTTTCTATAAAAAGCTAAAAAAGAACGATCGATCTATTCTTGCATTTCTTTCTGCGAGAGTTGGAAGCATTACCGATAACAGATCAGGTGGGTGGTATTCATACAGAGCCTCAAAGGCTGCTCTGAACATGGTGATAAGGAATCTTTCGATTGAGCTCAGCAGGTACAATCAAGAACTTGTGGTTATCGGCCTACATCCCGGTACAGTGGATAGTCGCCTATCTCAACCTTTTCAAAAGAATCTAGAAGATTCGAAAATATTTTCTGCAGATTTTTCTGTATTAAAACTGTCATCAGTTATTGACTCCTTAGAAATTGAAGATTCTGGAAAGTGCATTGCTTGGGATGGGGAAGAAATACTTCCTTAATTCATAAGAGTCCTAAGACTTCGCCCACTAAAAATAAACTAAATATTAGCAATAAAAATTCTGTTAATCGTAAATCCATAATTATTTTTTTGTTAAATGACACGAGTTAGTTCGTCCAAATGAAATGGTTGGATTTACCGAAAATAAAAAAAAGAAAAACCCCGATAACTTATCGCTATCGGGGCTTTATTCTTTGGATAATTCTAATTATTTAATTATTAGAAATTCCATCTAATCGAAGCATCCAGCGTCCTTGGTGGGTTGTAATAAGGAACAAAAAGCTGAGATGTTGTATAGGTATTATCCGTACAGTTATTGCACTCAAGCTTTAAAATCCAACCTTGATTGCTATCCAGAGCAATTCCAGCATTGAGGACTTCCTCACCGCTCTCATTATAACCAAGTTGTCTAGTTGCTGTTACACTCTCTCCCATCAAGCGATAGCTCGCATAGGGTCTGAGCGTCATTCCGTTACCAACTTCCATTTCACCAGTGATACCCAGTGTGTATGTTTCATCAGGAGTACGCTTCGGCCATGCTTTTTCGCAATTTACATCAAATGCTGCAAAACTTGTATTAGGAGCTGAACAACCTGTTGGAAGATCAACATATTTAGCATCTTGGAATCCCATTGCAAAGAATACTTGAACATTTTCAGTGGGAAGATAAGTGATCTCAGCTTCCAATCCTGTGTTATTGATTCCACCAGCATTAGTAGTCAAGAACTGACCATCAGGGGTAGCGGATGTTGTTTGGAGATCCTTCAGGTCAGAGTGGAACAAAGTGATGTTTGCTCTCAATCGACCATCCAAATAATCACCTCTCATACCCATTTCGTATGACCAAAGAGATTCCGGGTCAAAGCTCAAACATCCTGGCCCTGCGGTACAACGTGAGTTCCAACCGCCCGATTTAAATCCTTTGGTTGCGGATGCATAAATCATAAGATCTTCACTGATATTTTTCTTATATGCAATCCTTGGTGTCCATGCAGATGTGGCCAAAGTTGTTGGAACACCAGCATCAATCAATGCCTGAGTATCGATGCTTCCAGAGAATGCGATTGATTTTTCATCATCGGTCCATCGAGCACCCAATGTGAGTGTTCCATCTCCAAGAGGAATATCTGCTTGAGCGTAGACTGATTTACTGTCAGTTCCATTTTCAAGAACTCTGTTTGCAAGATTTACAACTGCATTACCTGGAGCTCCTGCAAAGGCGCCAAAATCTAGGTAGTCAGCAAAATCTGTTACGTTGTCTTCATTCATAAAGAAAACGCCTGTTGTTAAGGTAGAACCATAGAACTCGCCCGTCCATTTGACTTCAAGCGACTCCATATCGTGCTCACCGTCATTATCAATGGCAAAAAAGTCATCGCTCAAAGCATTAGGGAAGTTCAAAAGAAATTTCTGATCCATTGAACGTTTACCAATGATGACATTGGTCACTCCATTGTCACCTTCTATAGCTAGGTTGGATGTAAAGTTGACATTTCTCACATCATTGCCATAACCATTGGATTTCAGGTCACCTCCGCCAACAAGTACAGCATTAACAGTGGCTCTTGAAGTTGAGACCCTGTCTCCTCCAACCAAAGCACCTCTGACATTTGCATAAGATGTTTCAGCTGCATCAATTGTAATGTCCCATGTGACATCATCAGAAATCAGTGAGCGCATTGCTAATCTGACCCCTTTATTGTCCATGTCATTGAATGTTTCATTCACAGCTGTATTTTTGAGATATCCATCATCATTGATTGAATAAGCGGATAACTTGGTTAAAAAAGTGTCAGTCAAAGGAATATCCAATGAAGCCTTAAAAGAACGTTTTGAAAACCTTCCCATTCCGGCTTCAGCATAACCGCCGAACTCTTCAGCAGGTTTTTTCATGATTAATGCAATCGCACCGCCTGTTGTATTCCTGCCATAAAGAGTACCCTGAGGTCCTCTCAAAACCTCAATACGCTCTACATCAAAGAGTGCAAAATTATTTGCATTCTGTCTGGTGACATAAACATCATCAACATAAGTACCAACGGGTGGATCAAATGTAGCGATTGATTCATCATTTCCTTGTCCTCTCATGTAGTACATATTTGCAGTTCCAAGACCGGTGTTATTGCCTCCAAATAAATTTGGAACAACATTAACCAGATCAATGGTGTTGTCGATTTGCAAAACCTCCATTTGTTGCTCGCCATATGCGCTGACAGCAATTGGTGTATCTTGCACTGATGCCTCACGACGCTCAGCAGTGACTACTATCTCTTCTATTTCCAAAGCAAGTGTTACATCTGATGCAACCATTGATGCCGCGAAAATAGTGATAGCAACTATTTGATTCTTTCTAAACATTATTACTAACCCCTAGCTTTTATTTAAAAACGAAGATAAGTTACCATAACTTAGTGATCTGGAGCTATTAAATTTGAGACAAAAACTCTCTGATCGAATCCAAAGCAGCAGGAGTTTTTTTAGCGTCAGAACCGCCTGCTTGTGCAAAATTAACTTTTCCGCCTCCATTTCCATCCAAGGCAGACGAAATGATTTCTGCGATTGATTTTGCTTCTATTTTTGATGTCAAATCATCAGTGACACCAATTGTAAATGTCACTTTGCCTTTCTGATTGACAGAGGAAAGAATGATCACTCCCGATTTCAGCTTATTTTTGAACTGATCAATGGCTCCTCGCATAACACTTGGCTCAATATCGTTCTCTAGTTCTTTATATAAGTAATTGATTCCATTGATATTTTCTGAGCTATCTAGATCTGAGCTAGATTGTCCTGAAGCAATCTTTGACTTGAGTTGTTTTATTTCAGTCTGAAGTTTTTTATTTGAATCTAACAAGGATTCCACTTTACTGGTGACGTCCTCTCTTCTGGTTTGAAGTAAATCAGTCAGTGATTCAACCAAATGCTCTGTCTCTTTTGCCCACTTCAAAGCTTTGTCTCCCGTTATTGCCTCAATTCTTCTCGTTCCTGAAGATATGCTTGATTCAGAAACAACTTTAAATATTCCAATTTCATTTGTGTTTTCAACATGAGTTCCCCCGCATAGCTCTTTTGAAAAATCTCCAACATCTAGCACCCTGACATCTTCGCCATATTTTTCACCAAAAAGAGCCATCGCTCCAGAGTCAATCGCCTCATCATGTTTCATGATACTGGTTTGAACATCAATATTCTCTTCAATTTTCTCATTCACAATTGTTTCTATTTCTCTAATTTCAGTTGCTGTGAGTGATTGATGATGTGAAAAATCAAATCTGATCTTTTCATCATCCACTAAAGAACCTCTTTGTTGCACATGATCACCCAAAACCATCATCAAAGCTCTATGCAACATATGCGTACCAGTATGATTCAATGTAATTGATTTTCTTCTAACAGGATTTACGGAGGCGAGAATCTTGTCTCCAACCGAAATTTGACCATTAGAAACAGTCCCAAAATGAGAGTATGCATTGCCCGAGAACTGAGTATCCATGACCTCAAAGACACCTGTATCTGAGTCAAAAGATCCTTGGTCGCCTACCTGTCCTCCGCTTTCAGCATAAAATGGTGTTTTATCTAAAATGATTTGCCCGAATTCTCCTTGATGAAGAACATCTGAGCCATCTTGCCCAAAAACTCCAATGATTTTGCTGTCCGTCTCTAAAACTTTGTATCCATGAAATTCGCTTTGCAAATCATGATTGAGGCTAAAGGACTCATCTGACTGGAATTTACTTGCGCTTCTTGCCAATTCCCTCTGTCTTTCCATCGCCTTCTCAAAACCATCGAGATCGACAACTCGCGATACGCTTCTCGCGATATCGACCGTCATATCCAACGGAAAACCATATGTGTCATATAGCTTGAATGCAAATTCACCCGATATCATTTCATCATTTGATCGATCAAATTCTTTCTGCAATAAACTCATTCCCTGTGAAAGCGTTGCAGCAAACCTCTCTTCTTCCATCAATATGATCCGCTCTATGTAATCTTTTTTATTGAGAAGCTCTGGATATGTTTGTCCCATTTCTTCTGCTAAAACACCTACAAGCTTAAAAAAGAATGGGGTCTCAATTTCAAGATCATATCCATGCCTCAATGCTCTCCTGATTATTCTTCTTAGAACATAACCCCTGCCCTCATTATCAGGAGTGACTCCATCCATAATGAGAAAAGCAGAAGATCGAATGTGATCAGCAATGACTCTATAATGACTCTCCTCTCCTTTTTCTGATTGGCTTTTGATTGTGCCAATTAATCTTTTAAATAAATCAATATCGTAATTACTGCTTACCCCTTGCATCACTGCAGCAATTCGCTCCAATCCCATTCCTGTATCAACAGACGGCTTGGGCAAATTGACAAGCTCTCCATTGGTTTGCCTATCGAATTGCATGAAAACAAGATTCCATATTTCTACGAAACGATCGCCATCTTCATCATCTGACCCAGGAGGGCCGCCATCGATGTGATCTCCATGATCATAAAATATCTCGCTACAAGGGCCGCATGGTCCTGTATCACCCATAGACCAAAAGTTTGACTTTTCACCCAGTCGAATAAGTCTATCAGCTGATACTCCGACCTTATCAAGCCAAATGCTTGCAGCCTCATCATCGTCTTCAAAAATGGTGACCCAAAGACGATCTTTTTCAAGTTTGAGTTCATTGGTGATGAAGTCCCATGCCAAATGGATTGCATCTTCTTTAAAGTAGTCTCCAAAACTGAAGTTGCCAAGCATTTCAAAGAAAGTGTGATGACGTGATGTATAGCCGACATTTTCAAGATCATTGTGTTTACCGCCTGCTCTCAAACATCTCTGTGCACTGACTGCTTTTGTGAAACCTTGATCTTCTTTCCCCAAAAAAATGTCTTTGAATTGGACCATTCCAGCATTTGTGAACAAGAGTGTCGGATCATTTGCAGGAATCAGGGGCGAACTCTTGACGCTCTGATGTCCTTTTGACTCAAAGAATTCAATAAAAGCTTGTCTTATTTCATTTGTTTTCATTAGATCCTGCATTATTTTTCAAACTCAGTAGATTTTTTGCTTTTTCTATCTGACTACGAGTAAACCCTCTGTAGTTTAAAAACTTCATTAACTTCAATTGCTTATCATAATCAAGTTCTGACTCATTCCCCAACTTTTTATTCATTGTCTCATAAGCCATCTCACACCATTGCTCTGCAGATATGCTGTCTAAGACAGTTGAGGCTAGTAATTCGTCAACGCCTCTTTGCAAAAGTTCAGAAAGAATAATATTCGGGCCTTTACCCTTATCAATTCGGGATCTCAAGAATGCTTCGGCAAATCTTTCATCGCTCTGCAAACCTTCTTCAGATAATTTATCCAACTCAGCATTGATGACATTTGGTTCAAATTGTCTTTGCTTGAGTTTTTGATAAAGTTCGAGCCTTGAATGCTCTCTTCGAGCAAGGAGATCCATCGCCCTCTTTCTGGTTTGTTTTGGATCAGTGATCTTTTCGGTCAAAGTTATATGGCGTTGATTAAAAGATTATTTTTTCTTTATGATTTCTTGTCGGATTTTTTTTACCAATGCTTTGGCTATCTTCGGATTATCAGATAAGAATTCTCTAACGTTTTCTTTGCCTTGACCTATTCGGTCTCCATCATAGCTATACCATGAACCCGACTTCTCTATTAAATTATTCTCCACTCCCATATCAATGATCTCTCCCTCTGTTGATATTCCATGACCATATAGAATCTCAAATTCTGCAATTCTGAATGGTGGAGAAACTTTATTCTTAACCACTTTGACTCGGGTCTGATTACCGACTATCTCATCGCCCTTCTTGATGGCTCCGATTCTCCTGATATCCAATCTCACTGAAGAATAGAATTTCAGTGCATTTCCACCACTTGTTGTCTCTGGACTCCCAAACATAACACCAATTTTCATACGGATTTGATTAATAAAAATCACCATGGTGTTTGATTTTTTTATATTTGCTGTCAACTTTCTAAGAGCCTGTGACATCAATCGAGCCTGCAAGCCGACATGAGAGTCTCCCATCTCGCCCTCAATTTCTGCTCTTGGTGTGAGTGCTGCAACAGAGTCAATAACAACCAAATCGACAGCTCCAGATGCAACCAGCATGTCAGTGATTTCCAGAGCCTGTTCACCCGTATCTGGCTGTGAGACCAAGAAATCGGTTGTGTTTACTCCAATTTTCTCAGCATAAAGAGGGTCCAGAGCGTGCTCAGCATCAATGAATGCAGCTGTTCCACCTGCTTTTTGACACTCTGCAACGACTTGCAAAGTCAGCGTTGTTTTCCCAGACGACTCAGGACCATAAATCTCTACCACTCGACCCTTTGGTAGACCGCCTATTCCCAATGCAGCATCTAGGCCAATCGAACCTGTGGATATCGCTTCTATCGATTGATCAACAGAGTCATCACCCAATTTCATGAGTGAGCCTTTGCCGAATTGTTTTTCTATATTACTGAGCGCTGATTCAAGTGCTTTATCTCTGTTTTTTTGATCCATTATTTCTCTCTGAGATTAAATATTAAATGAGTGATTTGAGAAATAAATTATAGCTTTTTAGTCGACAGAATTCTCATTTGTTTTCGCTAACTTTGACTCTCTGAAAAGTATGATAATGCCACACATAATTATTATTGCCGCACCCAGCCATACTCTTGAATCCACAATCTCATTGAATATAAAGTAACCGGCAAGAGACGCCCAAATGAGTCCTGTATATTCAAATGATGTCAAAAGAGATGCTTCGGCTTTCTGTAATGCAAGGTTAAAGAAAATGAATGCCAACCCGCCCGTCAATCCAGTGAGAAAGAATAAAAAGAAATCCCAAGGATTCAATGGAATCCAGCTGTAGTAACTGCCTATTGCACCGAGCAGAGTTGGGCCGATAAATATATAGAAACTGAGATTAGATACAGATTCCCTATCTGATAATTTTCTAGCCGTCAAAGCAGTTAAAGAATAAGTGATCACGCCTATCACAGCATAAATTGTTCCCGTTGAACTGAACTCGGCACTTGGTTGTAGAATGACAATAACCCCAAAGAAGCCGATCAACACTGCACTCCATCGCCACACACCCACCTTTTCTTTCAGTAGAGGCCCAGACAATGCCGTGATAATGATTGGAGCAATAAAAACAATGACCATGATGTTGACCAATGGAAGGAGTGCAAGAGCTGCAAAAAAAGTATAGGAAGACAATGACATCAGGCATGTTCTGAGGAAATGCCATCCAGGTATCTTTGTTTTAAAAGATTGAATTCCACCCATATTCAACCCTATCAAGGCGAGGATAATAAGAGAGAAAAGCCCTCGAAGAAACGTCAATTGGAAAACCGAGTAATCATAAAGAAGAATCTTTGCAATGATATCCAAGACAGCCATCAAAAAGACAGCAAAAAGAAAATAGCCAATGGCCACTAATGTCGTTTTATTTTCCAAGATTGATTGCTCTTATTTAATTTGATCACACCCGCCTTTTACAGGAAGCTTAATCTTTTTAAATAAGTTATCAACCTCTGCTTGAGTCTTTGTAGATGCAGCATTATTGATAATGCTTGGCGTGAGATGTTCTGAGAATAAGTTGATGAAACTCATTGCATAACGACTGAGGACCATGCCGCGTCGAAATCCAAAATAGGTTGTACACTTTGGAAAAATATTCTCACCACTGATGGCGATAAATTCGTCATTGTCATCGCATTCATAAGCCATGCCAGATATGACTCCAACACCCATGCCCATCTTCACATATGTCTTGATAATATCTGCATCTCTGGCCGCAAAAACAATGTTTGGCTCGAGCTTATTTTTCTTGAAGGTTTCCGTGAACGATGTATCAGGGCCAACGCTAAATGCATATGTGACAAGGGGCTCTTTAGCAATTCGTTTAATGGTTAAATTTTTCATGTGTTTCTTTAGAGGGTGATCCAAAGGCGCAATGATTGCATTAAACCAATGATATGCTGGCAAAAGCACAAGCTCATCAGTCAAATCAATCAGATCCGTTGCGATTGCAAAATCAACTTCATTATTCTTCACCATTTCTATAATTTGTTCAGAAGACCCGAGTTTCAGCTCAAATTTAATCTTTGGATAATCTTGCTTGAAAATCTTGATCACTTCAGGAAGAACGTATCTTGCTTGAGCAGATGTTGCAGCAACCGTCATGACCCCCTCGTCGACTTTAGATATTTGATTGCCAATCACTTTAATATTTTCAACATCCTGGAGGATCTTTCTCGCATAAGTCGTCACTCTCTCACCAAGCGGAGTGAGTGATTCAATTTTTTTACCTTTCCTGATAAAAAGATGAGCCCCGAGCTCATCTTCAAGCAACTTAACCTGCTTACTTATGCCGGGCTGGCTGGTGTTTGAAAATTCTGCGGCTTTACTGATGTTGAGCTTATTATCAACAACTGATATGAGGTATTTAAGTTGAGTTAATGTCATTGCACTGGATGATATATATAACCATTTATTTATATGAAAGATTATATTACTTTTTTTTATAAAGAAAAGTAACGCATTCTCTTTTCCACAGTGATGGAGGATAAAAAGTGAGCTATCATACTTTCATGTTATTCAAATTACTAAAATCCATCGCCATAGTTATCATCTCATTGGTTGCTTTGGTGTCTGCCTATGTTGGATATCTCTATTTTCAAAGCCCAACTGTAATGACTAGAATTGCTGCGATGATGATGGGTGATGCAACGGGTGAGCTTGAAACAGTTCAAGCGGGCGATGCTGCTTTCTTGAATAGTGGCTCGCCAAACTACATATCAGATGAGTCCATAGAAGCAGCAATCGAATTTTCAAGAAACATGGATTCTCATGCCCTGTTGATATTTCAGAATGGTGAAATCATTCTTGAAAAATATTTTGATAACAATAATGCTAAAACAATCAGTGACACACAGTCGATGCATAAAACTGTCTTGGCAATGATGGTTGGGATTGCAATCGATGAAGGCATCATTGAGAGTGTCAACGAATCTGCTTCAAAGCATCTCATAGAATGGAAAGATGATTCCAGAAACCTGATTACAATAAAACATTTATTGCAACAATCGAGTGGACTCGACTACCCAGAATTTTCATTCCATCCATTGAGTGAGTTTAATCAATTGATGCTTGGTGAAGATGTAACAAAGCTGACACTCCGTCAATCAGCCTATCGAAAACCCAATGAATTATTTGAATACAACGGAGTGAATCCTCAGAACTTGGGCTTATTGCTGCAACGAGCATACGGTAAGAGATATGCCGATCTTTTATCTGAAAAATTATGGCAGAAAATTGCTCAAGACGATGCGTCAGTGGTTTTGGATTCAAAGAAAAATAAGATGCCAAGAACATATTGCTGCCTCAACGCAACTGCAAGGGATTGGTTGCGAATAGGAATCATTATTCTCAATGAGGGTCGCTTCAAAGAAAAACAAATAGTGCCAGAATCATGGATAAAAGAAATGAAAACACCATCTGTCACAAATCCAAATTACGGTTACCTCACTTGGCTTGGGACAGAGCACCAGCAAAATAGAATCTATAATCCAAAAAGTACTGCAACTGGATTCCATGCCGAACCATTTATTGATAAAGACATCATTTATCTTGATGGCTTTGGAGGGCAAAGAGTTTATGTTATACCCTCAAAGGAATTGGTTATAGTGAGAACGGGTGCTGGTCAAATGGAATGGGATGACTCAGTTTTACCTAATACAATCAGCAGAGGAATAAAAAATGATTAGACGATTGATTAAATTCATACTGATCTCAATTGTGGTCATGATGATTGTCATCAGCTCAATCGTTGGTTCAGCTAGCATTGGGGTTTTTGGACTTTTTTGGGAAAGATGGACGACTGCATTAATGGGCAACCCATTGGATCCGGATTTCTCTTGGTATCAACCGCTTGAAAAAACTCAGGGAAATTATATATCGCCCCTTGAAAGAATAAGCCCAGAACAAAGCGAGATAGCTTTGAACGTATTCGAAGAAGCCAAACAATATGCAGAGATACATGGCAGTAAAAGCCTAGTCATACAACATAAAGGTAAAATTGTTTTTGAGTCTTATTGGCAAGAAACCCAGCCTGACTCACTTTTTGGACTTCACTCTTTCACAAAAACCATGAATGCACTATTGGTGGGACACTTAATTGAAGATGGGTTTATAGATTCAATAGATGATCCTGTTGCAGATTATATTGAAGAATGGAGAGACGGCGATAAAACAAACATCACCATAAAGCATCTACTTCATATGTCAGGGGGGCTGAAGGAATCTTTTGATTATTCTCCATTCTCAGATCGAATCCAAAGAGCTTATGGAACCGATATTGTAAATGCAAATCTGAATATGGACCCAGAGATCGAGCCAGGTACTGTGTTTTCTCATAATAACTATAACAGCCAAATACTTGGGATTCTGATTCAAAGAGTTTCTGGAAAAAGATACAGTGAATATTTCTCTGAAAAAATATGGTCTCCACTTGGAAGCCGGGATGCATTCTTCTTCGTGGATCGACCCGATGGAATGGTCCACACAGACTGCTGTATGTGGGCCTCAATCACAGATATGATTCGCATCGGTCAGATGCTCATGAACAAAGGATACTTTATGGATAGAGAGGTTTTACCAACAAACTGGGTAAATCAGATGATTACACCCTCAGATTCAAATAACAATTATGGCATGCAGATTTGGCTCGGTAACGAATATCAAGAAAGAAGAGCTTATGATGCAAGACTGACCATGTATGCAAACTACCACAGTGAACCTTATGTTGCTGATGACCTTTTCTTTATGGATGGGATTGGCAAACAAAGGATGTACATTATTCCCTCTGAATCTCTTGTAATACTCAGAACAGGAGATAACTCGCCTGAATGGGACGATTCAAAGCTTCCAAACTTAATTCTCAATGCATTGAAGAGATAGACTAATCAGACAATGGTCTGATCAATAAAACCCTGCCACCAACGTCATCGGTGACAATGATTTCACCATTCTTCCCTTCAGCAATGCCGACGGGTCTTCCATATATCTCTCCGCTTTCCTCGCTGGCTATAAAGCCGGATAAAAAGGTTTCAATGGCTCCAGTAGGCTTGCCATCTTTAAATGGAATAAAAAGCACATCATAACCAGTGAGCTTTGATGTTGATACTCCGCCGCGACGAACAACAAAAGCACCATTCTTATATTTGGTATTTATATTTTTTCCGCTATGAAACAATAAACCCAATGGAACAGAGTGAGCATCAAGCGGCAGATCAGGCATCAATGAAGACTCCTTTGCTTCTCTCACCTTCTGTGGATTCAGCTCCTCATGTGTTGGGTCCGCATAATCCTTAAAGTAGACATACGGCCATCCATAAAAAGCGCCTTCTATCACTTCAGTAAGATAATCGGGAGGTGTGAATTCTCCTATACCGTCCCGCTCATTGACAGTTGTCCATAAGCTTCCATTTTCAGAATAAAAATCTAATCCAACAGGGTTTCTGAGCCCAGAGGCATATATCCTTTTTTGACTGCCATCAAGATTGATTTCCCATATCGCAGCCCTTTCATTTTCATCTACGCCCTCAGCGTTCACATTGGTACCTGAACCAACCGTTACCAGTATCTTGTCTCCTTCTTCATTCAGGATGATATTCCTGGTCCAATGGTTATTGGGTGGGCCATATGGCAGATCAATAATTTTCTCTGCTTTACCTGAAAGAGCAAAGTCCTTAAATGGAAACTTCATTATTGAATCTGTATTAGCCACATAAAGATTTTCATTGGCATATAAGATCCCAAATGGTTGACTGAGGCCCTGAATGAGATTCTCAACTATAGGCGGATTGTGATCCATTCTGACTTGAACAACAGTATTTGGAGATTTACCAAATATATTCATGCTGGTGAGCAAACGAATGGTTTCCTCGGGCATGTTCGGCAATGCCTCGGTTTTTGATCCCGATATCAGAATGTTTCCATTTGGAAGAACGATTGGCCATCTGGGAGAATCTAGACCGCTAATAAGTGTTTCAACTTCAAATCCATTTGCAACAATCAGTTCTGACTTCTCATTTTCAATCAAAGCCGGGAGCCTCATCACACTAGGTCCTGGTTCTGGAATTTTTGCTGCAAACAATTCTGTCTGCATGAACAGAGTCAGAATCAAGAAGACTTTGATGTTTTGAAAATTCTTCATCATAAAAAAATAATGGGCAGTATTAGTGCCCATTATTATAACCAAGCTTGGCTAAATAGCCGATGGTTTACATGTATTGCTCTCGATACCAATCATTGATGTCATCTCCTGTGGAAAGAAGGACATCATCATGGCTAGCAATATATTCAAAAGCTCTTTTAAGATGTTTGAATTTATTTGGCTGCCCAACATGAAAAGTATGCAAACAAATAGGCATACACCTTGCATTGGTTGCACCTTCCTCATAGAGGACATCAAATTGATCGACAATCATATCTCCAAATGCTTCTGATGAAACACCCACACCTGAGTGGCCCAAAAATGCTGGAATATCATTGAGTTCAACGGTGTATGGAACAGCGATTAGGTTATTGTTTGGTGTATTAAACCTAAACGGATGATCGTCCGCAGTATAGTCGCATAGATACTCAACTCCATTTTCTTCCAGTATTTTAGGAGTATTATCAGTATGCGTTAAAAACGGACTTAACCAGCCTTTCGTTTTCTTGCCCAATGCCTCTTCCATTGTCTGACAAACAGTGCTGATGATTTCTCTCTCTTTATCCTCAGGCAGTGGTGTATGACCACCTTCACCATCTGGCGCATTGCCGATGAAATTTGCAGGCGCATTATTGATTCCATGACCTATGAATGCCCAGTCTCTTGCTAGAGATTCTTCTATGATTCTTGGATATTCTCTAATGATTTCTGCATTCAGACATACAGTGCCCCTCATGCCGAGCTTATCCATCAATTCCATCATTCTCCATAGCCCAACTCTGTTGCCATAATCCCTCCATCCATAATTCAATGGATCAGGAGAAAAAGCTGCTGTACCAGGAATCAATGATGTACCTGGAATGGCAGCTGGAAAATGTTCAATATTGATATATGGCAGTACTGCGACTCTAGCGCCATCAGGTAACTTGAATGGCTCCCTGTCAATTATTGGCACATAATCATAGTGCCTACATTGTGTTAAATCACTCATAATTCTTTCCTCTAAATTTTTATAAACTATTTAAATAATCCATGGCGACATCTTTGCTGATGACATCACCATATTTGGCATTGATATCAAAAAGATTCGCTTCATGTGGACCTTCAGCTCTATCACCAATACATTCTCTTACGCAAATAGGCCTGAATCCATGCTGAACTGTATCAACGGCAGTGGCACGGATACATCCAGATGTAGTACATCCAGCAATGATAAGTGTATCAACACCAAGACCATTCAATGTGGCCACCAATGAGGTGCCAAAAAATGCACTTGCATACTGCTTCACAATTACAACCTCTCCTTCTTGAGGTTCAACTCCTTCGCAGAACTCTGCATAAGGATTGCCCTCAACCAAATCAAGAAGCACTGGCGCTTTCTTAATCCAAACACCACCGTCCTCATAATTTGGTTTCGTGTACAGAACCCTGGTGTGAATCACGGGCACATTTTTTTCTCTTGCCAATGCGAGCAGTTCTGGCACTTCCTTTACACACTCGACCACACCGGGCGCATAGAGTGCTGAGCCTTCAGTGGTATAACCCTGAAGTAAATCAATAACAATTAAAGCCGATTTCTCACCAAACCCTAATCCACTATCCCAAACGCCAGCGTAATTCTCTTCTGTTGACTGATCAACCATAAATACTCCCCTTAAAAAATTGTCAATTTAACCCTATTTATTATCTACAGGGCGACCTTTTATACTAACTGACTTTTTAGGACTTTGTGAATTCTTTATTGAAGTTTGACATTGCAATGTAGAGGCAGAAAAAAGCCAGAAACATTGATAAAAGATTAACCATTGTGATGGATTGACCAAGAGCCATTTCATTCTTAAACCAGAAATCAGTAATAAATCCAATGCCTGTGGTTACAATAAGTGCTGTGATCAGGTTTAAAAAAAGCATATATACTGCTGAGACTTGGGCCCTTAATTGATTAGGCGTAACAATTTGTAACACAGTTGCAGAAATAGCGAGTGGCATACTTGCGACGAAAACAAAAGGATGTAACCACCAAAGAGTTTTATCCAGACTTTCATCATTCATCACAAAATAAGAGATGGGTATGGTCACAATGCAAATCATCAAGGCAACCTTAAAATAACCATCCTGAAACCCTTTTTTCTTAAAAGTGTCGATCAACCAACCACTCAAAATGACACCACTCGTCGATAAGAAGAAAATAATAATGCCAAGCGTTCTGCCGCTCTCTGGAATACTCATCTCATGTATTCTTTGCAAATAAACAGGTATCCAAGTCAGAGCTGAGCTGATGGGAGCCCCCATAAAAGCAAACCCCAAGAAGATAAACAGATAAATCCTCCAACGTTTTTGCATGTATTTAATGGCATCAGAAATGGAAACTTTTTTATCAAGCGTATCTGCTATTCCTGTTCTTCTTGGCTCCTTAACTGTCAACATCAGAAGGCCGATTAGAACACCCGGAAGACCTACAATGATGAAGGCCATCTGCCATGGTTTCATTTCTCCCAATAATGGAAGCATAATGGAATCTGAATTGACGACATATCCAACCACTGCACCACCAATGATAAAAGCCAAACCTCCGCCAAACATTGCTCCAGATTTATATACTGCCATTGCCCTACCCAGCTTATCTTCGCTGAAATAATCAGAAATCATGGAATAAGCTGCCGGTGTGAGTGCGGCCTCTCCTACACCAACGCCTACTCTAGCTAGAAAAAGTTGGAAAAAACTTCTGGCTAGTCCGCAAACAGCGGTCATGATGCTCCACAAAAATACTCCAATTGCGATTATCATTCTTCTGCTCTTCACATCTGAATATTTGGCAATCGGTATCCCTGCAACTGTGTAAAATATGGCAAAAGCAAACCCCATGAGCAATCCCATCTGTGCATCAGTTGTACCCAGATCAGCTTTAATTGGTGTAACCAAAAGACTAAGAATAATTCTGTCCACGAATGAAAGAACATAAGCGAGTAAGAGAACAAAGACCGCATACCATGCAGCCATAGAGTCTTGTTGCTTTGCATTTACAAGATCATTCATTATCGATCTTTATGAAATTGGCAATTTCTTCTAGCTCAGATGCTTCAAGCCAGTTGAATCCCGGCATCACACCTCCAGAAATAGAATCCTCGTCATTCGGCATCCTTCCTGCTTTGAGAAACTCTACGATTTCATCTGTTGTCATGTTCCTCAAAAAAACTGAATTCTTGAGTGTAACACCCAGTCCTTCAATGCCATTTAGGTCTGCTCCATGACAAAAACCACATCTTGATTCATATTTTTCATTGGAAAATGGTTCATTGTTCATGACGTTCATGACTGTAAAATCACCTTTTTCTTGAATCTCATATTTTCTTGAACCCATCCCAAATGCTTGCACTGAAACAACGGGTCGATTGATCTCATTTAATTGAACACTGTCAATGACACCTGGAGCATTCAAGCTATATGAAGCCATTGAAATAATTGAGACAAGGACTGCCATCAGTGCTGTGGTCATTTGTTTTGAAAACATCAACTTCACTTTAGGGATTGAGTTAACAAATGTAATGATCAATATGCTTGAGCAGAGCAAAATACCAATGTGCAAAATGAAGACCAGAACCTCTGGTGACCATTGGCTTCCTTGATTGTAGATCTGCGTGATTGTATCTGCCGATTCAATGGTTGTTGCACTGAGTGAATCATATGCCCAATTGACATCAAACCAATTTTGAATGGCTGTAAATAAACTGGCTGTAATCGCAAATCCCAATGCATAGCCTGATTGTCTGTATACACCAAATAAGCCTGAAACCATACCTGCTCTTTCGGGTGGAGCGCTTGATAGCATCAAATTGTTATTCGGGGAAAAGAACAAACCTGTTCCACCACCAATAAAGATCATCGCTGGAATGATCTCGAAAGCACCTGAGTCTGAATTCACTAAGAAAAGAAGCGTATAACCAAATCCTGTAAGAAGTGCTCCACTCATACAAAGTTTTTCTGGACCAATTCGGTCTGATAAATTACCAGCAACTGGGCTGATCAATAAAGTAGCAAGAGCAGCAGCTCCCAGTGCCAACCCTGCATCCCATGCTTTCAGCTCAAGGCCATTGATCATGATGATTGGTAAAATGAAGAGATATACTGGGAAACTTGCAAAAACCGATGTGAATGCAATAGAAGCTTTGGTGAATTCGTTGTTGTTCGAAAAAAGCGATAAGTCGATCAATGGATCAGGGTGTTTTTTCTCCTGTTTTATAAATAGTGAAAAAAATACAAAGCCTGAAAGAAAAATAACCCATACCATTGGTTCCAAATGGTTGTCTTCTACAGGGAGCTTATTGCAGCCATATAAAATCCCAAACAGTGCTAATGTTAAGAATACTGCTCCAGAATAGTCATAAGTTTTCTGACGTTCAGAAAATTGAAACGGTTGCTTAAATCCTAATGCCAAAAAAGCCAATACAATCGCGAGTATCGCGAACGGAATTCTGGACCAAAAGATGGCCGTCCAATCATAAGCATCGAGCAACCACCCTGCAAAAATTGGTCCCATAACAAAACCGACTGCATTGGCTGCCTGAAGAATCCCTAATGCACTGCCTCTTCTTTCAGGGCCATACATTGCAGTTGCTATTGCAAAGGTTGTTGGAAGGAACAATGCCATGCCAAAACCTTGAACAAACCGAATAATAATCAATGTATTGGCATCTGGTGCCCAAGCACAGGCAATCATTGCAGAACTGTATATCAATGTTCCAATTTGGAAAAAACGGGCATGACCAATGCCATCAGCCATTTTTGCAGCCAAGAGCATCGGGCCGCTGGCTGCAATTAGATAACCGAGCGCTACCCAAACAATTTCACTGGTGCTTGAATCAAGCTTATCGATCATATCTGGAATAGCGATTGGCGTGAAACTGGAATCAAGACTGGCCATCACAGATGATAGAACCAGTGATGTCATGATTAAAAAAATGCGACTGTTGGATAATTGCATCTTAATCGCCTTATTGTAATGAATTAATAAATTTTGACGTCAGGAATACTAAATAAGGACTTCCACTCTTTGGCAATCAGAATATCCATCAATCTGGATTCCTTTCCTTCTTGCTTTTTTTCCATCTCAAACTGAAGTGTAATCAGTGCTTCATCCACGGCATCTCCAAATAAACTTCTTAAGTATTCTGTTGGAACCCTTGGGTCATCCGAGAAATCTCCATCTTCATCGAAATTTGGTGGCAACATTGGTGGCACATAGAATACGTTTGGATCTGTTCCATATTCTGGATGAAGTGGTAGTGCAACCTTCCACTGATAGACTAATTCATTAATGGGGCCATCCTCGTCCTCCAAAAACCCAACAAACCTTAGTCTACCTGGGCATTGCCTTGCACAGGCTGGTGCAACACCTTCTTCTAATCTCGGGAAACAGAATATGCATTTCTGTGATTTACCAGTGATGTAATTAAAATAAATCTTATCGTATGGACATGCTTTATTACATTCTCTGATTCCTTGGCATTTATCTTCGTCAATGAGAACTACACCATCTTCTTCTCTCTTGTAAATGGCTCTCACGGGACATGCTTCTAAGCATGCAGGCTTAGTGCAATGGTTGCACATTCTGGGTAAATAGAAATGGTAATTATTTGGATAATCTCCAGAGCTGGTATCTTCATCCCAGTTGGCACCTTTGGTCATTGGCTTTTCTTGTTGAAGTCTGACCTCAACGCCTTTGAAATAAACTTCGTCATGATTTAGTGGGACTTCTTCACCATGATCTTCTTTTTTTGGCATCAATCCATCACGTTTGAGATTTCCTTGATCGTCAAAACCTCCGCCGCCTTCTTCCCAGTATCTTGGATAACCGGGACCGGGCTTTGTCTCAACATTATTCCATAGCATATATTCTTGGCCAGGTTCGTCTGTCCAAAGAGATTTACAAGCAGTCGTGCAGGTTTGACAACCGATACACTTGTTTAAATCTATCACCATAGCAACCTGACCCATACCTTAACCTCCAGCTACATCTTTATGTGAAATGGTTTCCTTTTGCCAATGTTGGTCTTTTAAAAGGAAGTCTTCTAATTCTATAACAATTTTAGTGTAGATATCACTCTCATCTAGAGTTGATAACTTCTTTAGGAATGATGGAACCCAATTTATCAAATGCTTTTCTATAAAATCAAGCTGACCCAATTGGAACGAAAGCTTATCACTCTCTGCACGAAGCTCGCCAATAATCAAAAAATGCATGAACTCTAATTCGATGGATAAATGATCCATTTGCCATTGAAACTCCTCATCCAATTGATAGCCAAAATAATCATAGAATCTGACCAGGTCTTCTCTGAGTTTTGCTGGCTGTGCCAAAAAAAGATCCTCTCTTATTGGCACAGGAGGTCCGTCATCTCCGACCTCAAATAAACCACTGTATCTCAGGCGGAGTTCATCATGATCAAGTTTGATATAAGCATCGATCATTTCTCTAACATTGAAATCAAAAGGCAAACCCTTGAAAGATATTTCTGAGGTTAAGCTCAATGGTTTCAATTCATGAGGCGAACTCAGAAGTTGTGAGAAAAGTGAATATATTGTGGCACGTGGCAGTGATGTAATCTCTGATTGTCTTTGCGCTTCAATCGTTACTCTTTCCATAATTGAATTACGCTGACTTCTCAAAATCACAGGTAAAATCCTTATATGTCTGATTTGGAGCAAAAGCCAAAGGTTGATAGCCAAGATGGCCATAATCTCCTGCCATAGAAGTTGGCTTAATTAATCCACCTGTTGGAATGACTTCACTGAAGTTCTTACCCCCTTTGAACATTTTAGGATCCCAACCATGGTACATGAACAACATGCCTGGCTGGATGCCTGAACTCACATGCGCCATCGCGAAGAATTCACCGGCTGTGTTATAGACCCTGATCATATCTCCATCTTGGACGCCCCTATTGGTGGCATCGTCAGGGTTCACATAAATATCTGGCTCACCTCTTTGCAAACTCAGAAGAAACGAATCATCCCGCCAAGTGCTGTGTATCCCATGTCTGGCATGCCCCATCATCATCCTCAATGGGAATTCATCAATTTTCAATGGCTCTTTAAAAGTCGGTAAAGTTTCACCAAATTCGATAAACCATTCATGATCGATATAAAATTGTTGTCTGCCGGTGAAGGTTTCATAGGGTAATTTTTTCTTAACGCTCTTTACAATTTCGTTGTGATATGGAGATTCATCTTTTTCCCACATTGTATTTTCAACGCCTTCAACTTTGACGATCCCTTTTTGAGATAGCTCCTCAAAACTAATCTTTGGTATTCCATGACTTGCATTGATAATGAACTGAGCAACATCTTTGGAATTATTTACTCTGCCCCCCATGGTATAAAGTTCCAAAGTTTTGGTGTAATCCCTTCGGACTGTTCTTCCATCAACGGCGTCTTGAATTGGCTTGATATTCCTTTCTTTTGCTCTTCTTGAAATAGCCTCAGCCAACCTTCTGTTTGCTTCCCAGTCATCCACAGCTTCACCCAGAGGAGGCACGGCTTCATTGAGAACTTGTAAATATGGAACCCTTGATTGAAGCATTAAATCATTTCTCTCGTAATGATGAGCAATGGGTAAAACATAATCTGAATACAATGACGTCACGCCCATATCTGGCGCAAGGGATACGATTGTCTCTAGCTCCTCAAATGCTGTTTTTCTCCAAGTGCTGCCAGTCGCTCTCCAATTGGCACCATTGTTGCCTGCAAAAAAGCCCATTTTCCATCCATTTTTACTGTAATCAGGGAACCAATCTTCTTCGATGCTTTTCTTATAATATCGATCAAATTTTTCTGCTAAATCATTGCCATAAATTTTTTGATTTAACTCTTTCATGTCAGCATGATCGTAGTCCCAAGTTGTAGAAGAAATGAGTCTGAAAGCTGGGCCAACGTCTGAAAAGCCAAACTGTGTCAGTCCCCTAGCATTGGGAGAGTTTGCTATTTGAAGCCCTCCGCCTTCTTTTCCTGTGCTTCCTGTCAAAGCCAGAAGTAAAAGCATGGCTCTTTGTAATAAGTCACCGTGAAGCCATTTACATGAAGCGTAACCTGCATAGATCATACCTGGATCTGCATCTGCAAAGATTTTTGCCGTTTTTTCTATGACCTTGGCACTGACACCTGTGATTTCAGATGCTGTCTCTGGTTTATAATTTTCTGATTCCTCTTTGAGTAACTCAAAAACAGTTGTGACCTCGACTTCGCCATCCAATGTATCGACAATCCATCTTCCCTGTAGACTGGGTTTGATTTCACCCAACTCAAGTGTTCCGTACTTCCTTCTGTCTCTTCCAAATGGTTTGTCTGCACGACCTGTTCCTGGCGCCTGAACCACTGAGTTGGTTGATTCATCCCACATGTAATAAACATTGTCAGCGACAGCGAGCAATCCATAGAGTGACAAATCTTCTCTTCTCAGAAATTCTTTTGTATCTGTTCTTACAAGAAAAGGAAGGTCTGTTTGTTCTTTGATGTACTCTGCCTGATAAAGTTTGTCCCTCAAGATGACTTGAACCATAGACATGGCCAATGCTGCATCAGTTCCTGGTTTAGGATTTAGCCAAAGGCTTGAATGCATAGCAGTGGGTGTGAATTCTGGTGAAACAGCAATGACTTGTGTGCCATTGTATTTGGCTTCCCAAAAGAAATGTGCGTCAGGAATTCTGGTTGCAGCAGGGTTACTCATCCAAACCATCACACACTTTGACTTATATACTGAGGCAAATGTATCTCCAGTATATACTTGCCCCAAAGTCATGTAAGAACCTGTAGGTAAATCGCCCACCCCTGAAAAGAATTCCGGAACAGTGATTCCGGTGATGTTTCCTAATCTCAGTAATGAAGCATAAGATGCGAGCTTGACTGACATCTGAGTGCCGCTTCCATAAGAGATGCACTCTGGATTGAACTCAGTGGCATAATCTAAGAACTTGTCTGCAATCTCTGTTGTTGCTTGTTCCCATGAGATTCTTTCCCACTTGCCTTCTCCTCTCTCTCCAACTCTTTTGAGGGGATAAAGTATTCGTTGTTTTCCATACATATATTTATGATGACGCAATCCTTTTTGGCAACCTCTTGGCCCAAAATCAGGGACATCACCAAGTTGTTCATACTGACCTTGCTGTTCCTCTCTCCACACAACACCATCTTTGATGTAAACATTGAATGCACAAGTGCCAGCACAGTTGGTGCCATGGGTTCCCCTGACAACTTTGTCCCATGTCCATTTTTTTCTGTATAAATCTTCGGTGCCACGATAAGGGTTATCCGCGATTGCTTGACTGCTCATGGAGTATTGAAGCAAAAGACCTGTTGACGCTGAACCCTTTAAAAAATTTCTTCTATTTATCTTCAAATCGAATAGATATTAGTTTTTTTACAGCATCATTCTATCCTAAATTTCAAAAATTTTTATTTCTTTGCATCATAATTAGAACTAGTATCAGATCAGATGAAAAACTACTCGAAAGCATTAAATATAATAGAACAAGCGGTCACAACTTTTGGAACCGAAGAGGTAGACGTAAGATCTGCGAATGGAGTCATCACAAATAATATTTTCGCGGGTCATCCTGTCCCATCGTTTTCCAATTCAGCCATGGATGGATATTGTTTGAAAAGCAGCACCACAGAAAAAGCAAGTTCAGATAATCAAATTGAATTTCAAATAAAAGGTTCAATTTTTGCTGGAGACGAGCCTCCATCGAATATAAAGAATTCAGAGATATTTGAAATCATGACCGGTGCCAAAATGCCAGATGATATGGACACCGTTCTGCCTGTTGAAAAAGGCAAACTGATTGAAAAAGATGGCTCTAAGTTTCTCGTGATAAATGAACCCGTTGAAAAAGATGCAAATGTTAGAAAATCGGGTGAAGATTTCCAAAAAGATGACTTGATATTGTCAAAGGGGTCACTGATCAATGACCATCATAAGATTGGGGTGATCATGAATAACATCAACACAGTTCAAGTATTTAGAAAACCTTTGATTGGCATCCTCACCACAGGAAATGAGTTGAATCAAGATTCTTCATCATCGGTTCCAAATTCAAATGGTCCATTTCTAGAATCTGCAGTTCAATCAATGGGTCTTGAATGCACAATGAATCTGCATGCAGAGGATCAGATCAATCTCATCATTAATCAAATTCAAAAGCTGAAGGATAACGACGCAAATATCATTCTGACGAGTGGGGGCGTCTCGGCAGGTAAAGCTGATTTCATTCCTGCAGCACTCATGGAAATGGGCGCAGAAATACTTTTTCATAAACTCTGGATCAGGCCTGGAAAGCCGGTACTGATGGCAAAATTTCCTGATGGTCAAATTGTCTTTGGCCTACCTGGTAACCCGGTCTCTGTTGCAGTCGGATTCAGATTCCTTGCTGCTCAAGCGATCAGAGTTGCTCAAGGTAGAAAATTAGAAAAGCCCATTACCAGCAAGAATTTAAAAAGTTATAAAAAATCTGAAAAGTTTTGCTTGTTTGCAAAAGCCATTGCTCACATTGATGAGGATGGACAAATTCATACTGAAGTCATGTCTGGGCAAGAATCGTTCAAGGTGAAACCATTTCGTGATGCAAACTGTTGGGCATTGATTCCAGAGGGGGTTGAGACAATAAAAAAAGGTGAGATTATCTCAATTTATCCCCTTTCTAATGATGGAAATATCAATTTTTAAATTTCTCACTTAAGCAGGATTGATTTCTTTTTTTGTCTTACTGCCAAACTTGATCGCAGCAAGCATGAGCACAAAAATAAATATTGGTTCACCGGCATTACTGAGAATTGGGCCAATTGGTGTTGGCTGAGCAGCCAGGAGCATTGCAATACAGCCCAAAGCAAGCCATGGCCATTTGTGTTTAATCCATATTGCTATTCCTGAAATCAGCAAAATCAAAGTCAGTAAGATTGGAGCTATAGGAAGAACCTTGAATCCCATGCCTGCCATTCCAGGAGAACACTCCTGACCAATCGGAACTTGCGTTGCATATCTGAAAGTTTCTGCATAACAAACTGGGTAGAAATCCAAAATAAACATGTATCTAAAGTCATAAACTATGAAAAAAACTGCAATGAGGCAAAAGAGTCCCATCACATATTTACTTTGTGCAAATTTAAAGTCAGCGGCTCTGAGAATCATTCCCGCAACAATAAAAAGAAGCGGGAGGGTTAACCAATGTGCTGCATAACGGATATATGTCATAACAAGCAAAAGAGTTCCCTCTCCAGTGTATTGACCAATCGCTGTTACGAAGGAGTCAAACCAAAGCAATGATGTATTAATAAGAATTAAAAATAGTATTTTATTTGGCTCACTCAAATATGCTCTTATGCCAAATACTAAACATGAAAAAGCAATCACTGCTATAACTGAATATCCCAATGTAATCATTCTTACTTTTTGCTCCAAATAATTCTGTCTTTTATTTATCTTCAGTTTATTGGATGATGTCAACAAAAGAAAACCTAATCCTAAAATACTGATTTAAAAACATGTTCGATCAATCAATACAGCTATTTTTTGCTGAGAACCAGAATCTGCTTTATTTCATGGCGCTGATTCTTGATCTTGGCTTCACGGTGCTCATGTATCGTTATTTTGGGAAAAATGGATTATTGGCATGCATCGTTCTATCCATTCTTTTGGCAAACCTTCAAGGACCGAAGCTAACTGTTATCTTTGGTATGCAAACCAGTCTTGGTGTCATTTTCTACTCGAGCATATTTTTTGCGACTGACTTGATGAGCGAAAAATTTGGCAAGAATGCAGCTGACCAAGCTGTCATGATGGGATTTAGTATCAGTGTGATCGTACTGATCATGTTGAGTATTTCTTTATTGTTTTCTCCTTCAACCCAAGGTGGTCAGTTATTTTCTACAGAAGTTCACAATGCGTTTGTAAGAATATTGGACTTTACTCCAAGATTTATTATCGGTTCTTTGTTGGCATATTTGATCAGTCAAAGATTTGATGTGTGGTGCTTTCATAAAATTAAAGCTTGGACCAATGGTAAACATTTATGGTTAAGAAATAATCTATCAACGATGGCATCTCAAACAATCGATACCGCCATATACTCCTTTGTCGTATGGTGGGGTGTTGTGGATTTAAAGACAGCAATTGAGTTGGGTATAGTCAAAATGATGTTCAAAATAGGGATTGCCGCTTTTGATACTCCATTCGTGTATTGGGCGAGGAGTTGGAAAAATGTGGGTGGCGAGAGATGAGCATAGGTTTGAAAAAAAGCATGCGGGCTTGGCATCGTTGGCTGGGTCTTTTTACTTCAATTCAATTATTGCTTTGGACTGTTTCAGGACTTTTCTTCACTGTTCCTGATATCACTGATGTCAGAGGGGAGCAATATAGGGTGACTGAAGATTATCTAGAGGTCGCGCCGGAGCCCAATAATTTAGCGCCCATTCAGAACATCGTCACAAATGGCAATGACTTTATGGAAGAGAACTTCGTTATTAGTTTGAGAAAAAGAGCTCAATCATGGGTTTATCAAGTTCAATCTGACAATCGCAAAACATTGATCTTCGATGCAATCAGTGGAGACCCGCTCAATAGAATCACAGAAACAGAGGCCGTTTGGATTGTCAGTAATCAAACGAGCATGAATCCAGTTGGAGTGGATCTGATTAATGAACAAAAGATTGGATCAGAATATCGAGGAAGAGATTTGCCTCTATATCGTGTGAGGGTGGAGGAGCCTAAAAGTGGTGTCGTTTATGTAGATCCGACAACTGGAGATATCATGGCAATTCGAACCACACTTTGGAGAGCATGGGATTTTTTATGGTCTCTTCACATCATGGATTATCGAGAGCGCGATGACTTCTCACATTGGTTAATCAGGATATTTGCTGCATTGAGTGTTCTCACCGTCCTGTCAGGAATTGTGCTCTGGATTATCTCAAGCAAGCTAGCAAAAAAATAAATGGCTCACTTGATGATTGGATTTTCCTTTGTTCCTAGGAAGGTTTCGCAACGATTTTTTGCAAAATCAGAACAAGCCATCTGAGACATACCCTCTTCGCATCTGTTTTTTGCTCTGACAATACAAGCATCATATTTTTCAACAAACTCTCTTTCAAATTCCTCAGGTGTTTTTGTATCAGACCCCATCAGGAAAAAGTATCCCATGGCAAATAAGAATATAAATCCCAAAATATTTCTGAATATAATTTTTACTCTGTCTGAAAACATGATTAAGAATTCTGGAGAAACTCACAGACGGATTCTACCCACTTATCGGTCTGTTCGTCCACAATATCATGCGTTCCGCCCTGAAGCTCCAAGAATAAAAAATCAGGTCTCAGCGAAGATGCCCTTTTCGCAGCAAAATATATGTCGTCTCCTGTATTTGTCAGTATCATTGTGGGTATATCAATAGCTGACAATACTTTTTCAAGATCTTGAGAAAATGCAGCTTTAAATCCATGAATCTCATTGCCATTAACTCTCAACATTTGAATGATCCCTCGATGCATGGCATCCAGATCAGTCCAGCCAGGTGTAAATTGTTTCCTCCTTTCCCAAAGATCAATCAAATGAGAGCCGTCTTTCATTGGTTTCATCTTAGGAGCTTTTTCTATCATGCTCATCAAATTGGCTTTCTCCTCATTTGTGAGCAACGGAGGGCCATTTAGAATTAACCTGTGTATCTTTTCCGGAATCATCAATGATAATTCGGCCACAATGCATGCACCGGTGTGATGCCCCAGCAATGAAACATTTTCAAGATTCAAAAATTCAATTAAATCCTTTATGCAGCATGAATAGTCCTTTATGGTTGGCTGCCTTTTTGGAGCATCTGATTGACCATAACCTGGGGTATCTATTGCAATTACCTGAAATCCAGACTGTGCCAAAGGTTCAAATGACTTAGAAAACATGTCCAGTGAACTTGGCGATTGATGGCATAAAATCAAGGGGTTCCCGTCACCAGTAATTTGGAAGTGGAGTTGACCAAAAACACTGTCAATGTATGCTTTTCTTGATGAAATATTCATGATTAATTTTTCGTTAAATAATTTAGCATGTGGAGAACTCAAAGGATATAATCTATTACCTCAAAAAGGTAAGATGAGTTTTTACAAAGCATGACCTCTATCGAAGACAGCATTCAAAAAATTTCCAATTTGATTGGATCCGAGAATGTCCTCCAAGACAAAGATGATCTTGATTTCTACTCCACCGATATCTTTGGTACGGCAAAAGAACAAGCAGTTGCGGTGGTCAGACCGGCAAATGCTGATGAACTCATATCATTGGTTAAACTCTGCATTGAAGACGATGTCTCAATATCGACAAGAGGTGGTGGTGCATCATACACAAGTTCATTTCTGCCTGTCAGAAAAGAGACGGTTATCATTGATAGTCAGAGATTAAAGAAGATTGAAGTCAATGAGGAAGACATGTATGTCACGGTTGAGCCTGGCGTAACTTGGCTTGAACTTTATGAAACATTAAAACCCCTGGGATTAAGAACGCCACATTGGGGGCCATTCTCGGGAAGAGTAGCAACCATTGCTGGCTCAATGTCATTTCATGCCATCAGTCATGGCACAAACAACGCCGTTTCAGCTGACTCCTTATCAAGTCTTCAGGTAATCACAGGAACAGGGGATGTCATTGAAACAGGCTCTCAAGGAAGCGATGAATCATCTTCTCGCTTTTTTAGACATTATGGTCCAGATCTAGGTGGTTTATTCTTGGGTGATTCAGGTGCGCTTGGAATTAAAACACGAATTACTTTAAAGCTTACAAAATATCCTGAGGGATTTGCTGCATGCTCCTTTGGCTTTGAGGATTTTGAGCATCTGTTCAATGCGATGAAAGAAATCTCTAAGCTCGGTCTGGTCTCAGATAACCATGGCTTGGATCCAAGAAAACAAAAAACAGCAATCATGGAAATGGAAAATGCCAGCACGATTGCTGCAGCTCAGTCCATTATGAAATCATCAAGAAATATTTTTGACGGACTCACGCAACTCATGAAAATGGGTCTGGCAGGCAGAGGATTTCTTAAAGGGTCAGCATATTCTGGACATTTCACCACAGAAGGCATCAATTCAAAAGAAGCCAAACTCAAGTTGGCTGAAGTTAGAAAAGTGGCTCAAAAATTTGGCAAAGAAGTCGCAAATAGCATTCCTTTATATCTTCATGCAAATCCGTTTATGGAACTGACACCGATTTTAGGTCCGAATGGAGAATTATGGAAACCTACTCATTCAGTATTGCCGTTCTCTAGAGTGCTGAAACATAATCAAGATTATGTATCACTGATGTCTGAATATGAAGATCGAATGAATAAACACGGTGTTTATATGAATATGATGTTTTCATTCATTGACAGTAATGCCTTTCTCTATGAACCCACCTTCCTTTGGCAAGACGAGCAAACGATTTATCATAAAAGAGTCTACCCGCTCGATTTGAAAAATATTCCAACCTTTGAACGAAATCCTGAGGGCTATAATCTTGTTCATGAAATTAAAGATCGATTGGAGGAAATGGCAAGAAACAATGGCGCAATTCATTTTCAAATTGGAAAAGACTATCCATACTTAAAGACCAGAACAGAAAGCACAAAGAAACTTCTTTTGATGCTTAAAAAAGAACTGGATCCAAAGAATCTAATCAACCCAGGCAATTTGGGTTTTGATGAAAACGCATAAGGGGAATTAAATTGAGCGAAAAAAAGTATGATCTCATTATAAAAAATCTAAAGGTTGTCAAACCTCAGTCAGAGAATGTAGAAGAAAAAGATATTGCGATAAAAGATGGAAAATTTGCTGCCATTGAGAGCAATATTGATCCTGAGCATTCAAATGAAACATTCGATGGTAAAGGCAAATTGGCATTCCCAGGATTGGTTGATGCTCACATGCATACAGGAATTTATAATCCACTCGATAAAGATGCTGTCATCGAAAGTCGTGCGGCTGCAATGGGTGGCGTAACATCGAGCTTGAATTACATGAGAACAGGTGGTTACTATCTAAATAAAGGTGGTCCATATCGAGATTTCATGCCTGAGGTTTTTGAACTTTCAAATGATAATTTTTATGTTGACTACGCATATCATTTAGCCCCAATGGATAAAAAACATATCTCAGAGATTCCAGAACTCATTGAGGAATTCGGAGTAACATCTTTCAAAATTTTCATGTTCTATGGTGGGCATGGACTTCATGGTGCATCATCGAATCAGCATGAATTCTTGATGATTAATCCAGAAGAAAAATATGATATTGCTCATTTTGAATTTGTTATGAGAGGGGTCCAGGATGCGATCAGTCGATTTCCTGACAAAAAAGATGATATCAGTCTGAGCCTTCATTGCGAAACAGCAGAAATCATGGCTGCTTATACCAAGATGGTTCAAGAAGAGAATAAGCTCACTGGATTAAGAGCATACAGTGCCTCAAGACCGCCACATTCTGAAGGTCTTGCAATATTCATAGCTTCATATTTGGCAAATGAGACTGAATTACCCAACATCAACCTATTGCATTTGACTTCAAAAAAAGCAGTGGACGCTGCAATGCAAATGCAAAATGTATTTCCTCACATCAACTTCAGGCGCGAAGTAACAATAGGCCACTTGATTTTGGATGTTGATGCTGAAACTGGAAACTTGGCAAAAGTAAATCCACCGATCAGGCCTCGTGAGGATGTCGAATATCTTTGGGATAGTGTTCTAAATGGAGACATCAGCTGGATTTGCAGTGATCATGCATGCTGTAAACATGAAGACAAAGTTGATTCTGAAAAGAGCGATGATATCTGGCTAGCAAAGTCAGGCTTTGGTGGTACAGAGTACTTATTATCAGCATTGGTCAGCGAGGGTCGTAAAAGAGGCCTATCACTCAATAAAATGGCTGAATTAACCAGTCTCAATCCTGCCAGAAGATATGGACTTAGAAGCAAAGGCGACATCGAGATTGGCCTAGATGCAGATCTAGCTTTAGTTGACTCTGAAAAAACATGGACAATCAGAGCAGAAGAATCAGAATCCGGACAAGGCTATACTCCTTTTGAGGGGCTAGAGCTTGATGCAAAAGTTACCACCACTTTCCTACGTGGGAACTGTATCTATGACAATGAACAAGTGATCGGTGAACCAAAAGGGAATTACCTAAAAAGACCTTGCTAATAAAAAAAAGCCCCGTTTAAGGGGCTTTTTTATTTCTGATGTTTGCAGTTTAGAACTGATAAGTCAGTTCAATACCTACTCTTCTTGAAGTACCTTCATGTGCAAAAGATCCGCCAAACTCAGGGGCAGGAATAACCTCTGCTAGATATTCCTCATCAGTAAGGTTTTTAGCATAAGCAACAAGAGTATAATTATCACCCTTGATTCCCATTCTTAAGTTCACAGTGTCATACTCATCTCTTTGAGTCTTGTCGTATGCCATTGGCACGCCAAATAATGAGACTCTAGAGTTGTTCTCTTGCATCACATGAAACCATGTAGGGCCAACAACTGAATAGTCAAGCTGAGCAAAAAACTCTCTGCCATTAGACATTGGATAATCAAGTGATATACCTGCATTGTAGGTGTGCTCTGCATGGTATGGAACATCATTACCAACACTGTCTGATCTAACAGAATTCTTTATGATCTTACTGTCAATTTGTGCACCTGATAGGTAAACACTGATGTTGTCATTAAGAATTGCAGAAACAGCGAGTTCAAAACCATCCATCTCTGCCTCATCAATGTTCTCAACAATTCTAAGAAGGCCGAATGGTCCAACAATGAACTCAAAGAATTGTAGATCATTTGCATTGGTATCAAAGAAAGACCCTTCAACACTTACTCGGTTGTCAGCGAGTCTCGCTTTAAATCCAATTTCCAATGAATCGTTGGTTTCTTTCTCATAGACATCAGTGACTGCTACGGGTGAACCAGGATTAAGTGGATTAATAAAGGTATCAATCGTAGCTCTAGAGCCTGAGTTATTGAAACCACCACTCTTAAATCCCTCACCCCAACTTGTGAATAGAGTCAAATCATCGCTGACATCATATGTCAAACTGATCTTAGGCTGAAAAGCTTCAAAAGATCGGCTTTGATCAGGAATTGAAGAAGCGCTACAAAGACCAGTATTAAGTGGTCCGCCAGTATATGGAGGCCCATCACAATCAATGTATGTTGAATTGACGCCAGTAGGGACAAGACTGCTAACGCTTCTATCTTCTTTGTCATAACGTCCTGCAATCGATAATTCAACTGCATCGTTTAAATCAATGTTGACAGATGCAAAAAATGCAGTGACTTCATTGTCAAAATCATCCCATACCATTTGCTCTGTTGGATTATTCCCATTTGGTGCAACATACATCCTTGGAACAATACCTTTGCCTTTATCGGTTCCTTGGTTCACACCAACTTCTCTAGAAACATCAAGATAGTACATTCCTGCTGACCATCTTATTGCTTGATCATCAGGAGAAGTTAAGCGAATTTCAAAACTTATGTCGTCCTGATTTCTAACTTGATACTGTGTTCCATCACATCTTGTCGGTGTATATGGCCCGAGCAAGAGTCCATTTGGAATAGTTGGATCAGCTGCTGCAATATACTGAGGTGAAGGCAATGAAAATCCTTGACCAGCATTTACAATCTCAGCCAAAGAATCTAAGCATGATTGATCTTCAAAGAAAAAGCCCCATGCTCCACTTGTTCCATCTGCTCCGAAAGCATTATCAATATCACTATAAAGTGTCCAAGCACTTAAAGTTCCCCAATCCAACTCTCTTTCCATTTTCAAAGAAAACTCAGTAGATTTTTGATCATTGAAGTGAGGAATGTTATTCACATACTCAAAATTATGATCATTAACATCTTCATAAAGTGTTGGAATACCTAGAAATGCCTCAAAAATTGGAAGAGCAAAAACCGCATTAAATTGGATTGATGATGTGTCGACTTCACCGTATCGCAGTTTTGCATCAATAGTAGTATTCTCGTCCCATTCACCTACGTATCTCGTGACGATATCATAAGACTTATATTGATCCACACAGTCATCGCAACCAGTCCAACGATTCTCTCTCCATCCATCGGTAGTGTTGTAATTAACCATTGCACTGAATGCACCTCCTTGCGGTGTAGGGCCTTCTGTCTTAGCTGTGATTGCATAAGTTGCGTCATCACCCATAGAGACTTTCACAACAGAATTAGCTACATCACTGGGTTTTTCAGTAGAAACTATAATCGCTCCTGCAGATGCATTTCGCCCATAGAGTGCGCCTTGCGGGCCCTTTAAGACCTCAATCTGAGACAAGCCAAGATACTCTCTGTTCAACGCAGCAGGGTTAGTCATAACAATGCCATCAATGATTAAACCAAAACTGGTTTCTGCATCACGTGCACCATTCAAGCCCCTAATGCTGACTTGAGTATCGCCAACCTCAGCTGTGTCAACTATCGTGACGCCTGGTGTTAAATTAATGAAATCTGCTGCTCTTTGTACGCCTGATCTTTCGAGCTGATCAGCAGTTAGCACAGTAATCGTTCCAGGAACGTCTTGCAAAGACTCTTCCCTTTGGCGAGCTGTAACAGTGATCTCTTCGATAACAGACTGAGCAAAAATTTCAGAAACTGGTAGCAACATTATCATTGAGACAACTGCTATCAGTCCTTTATTAAAGTATTTCGTCATGTGTAATACCTCTAAGTTATTAGATTTATTTTCACAAATTCTTCCCCTAGTCAGAAAAACAGCTTGTTAAATATTGCACAGCAGTTTTTAATACTTGCGAATTTGATGGTTTTCATTCTAAATGCATTTAAATGCCAATAAAAGCGAATAGTTCGTAAAGAAATGAGTCTTGGATTACTGGTTTGTTGTTTTTTTACAAAATAGTGAAGGGCTTTTCATCAAAAAGAATCCAATAAAGGAATAAAACCAATGTTGATTATATTTTTAGTTACATTCATCGGCCTCATGGGTTTTGGCATCATATTGCCTCTGTTTCCATTCTATGCTGAACGATTGGGTGCATCACCAGAAGTAATCACATTAACCATGGCAGTCTTCTCGCTTGGTCAATTTATTGCAGCCCCTTTTTGGGGGAGATTGAGCGACTCTGTTGGTCGAAAGAAAATTCTCATTATCAGTCTCATTGGCTCCTCACTCTCCTATGTCATTCTTGCTTTCGCTGATACGTTATCTTTGGTCATATTCAGCAGAGTGCTTGCTGGATTAATGGCTGGTAATATCTCAATTGCATTTGCATATGCCTCAGACATAACTGATGAAGAAAATCGATCTGCAGGTCTGGGCAAAGTGAGTGCAGGGCTTGGTCTGGGTTTTATGACTGGACCAGCAATAGGCGGATTCCTTGCAGGCAATGATGTTGAGAACGCCAACTATGTTTTAACCGCTCTTGGTGGAGCTGGAATCAATCTAATCGCCATGCTTGGTGCTCTCTTTTTTCTAAAGGAATCACTACCTGTAGAACAAAGAAAACCTATAAAAGGGCTGTTTAAGGTATTTCAGAAAGATACTTTCATGCCTGGCAGATCAGTCTTATTGCTGGCTTGCTGTGGATTATGCTTTTATTTTGGAATGTCACTTATGGAGGCCATATTTCCTCTTTGGGCTAATCAAATTTTTAATTATGGGCCATCAAAAATCGGCAGTGTCTTTTTTGTCTTAGGATTAATAGCAGTGATTATCCAAGCGGGCTTGATTGGTCCAATGACAAAAAAATTTGGAGAATTCAGACTCGTACAAACTGCAGCCATTTTTATGTTCATCGGACTGACAATGGTTGGAAGCGCCTACAGTGTTGCCTTCTTATGGATCGGTCTTATTTTTTATGGCTCAGGCGCGGCCATGTTTAATCCAAGCCTTTCAAGCCTGGTCTCAAAAACAGCAAAACCGAACGAAAAAGGTTTATTTCTCGGTCAATATCAATCTGCCTCAGCATTTGGAAGGATACTTGGCCCTACTTTTTCAGGATTCTTATTTAACCAAGTTCACGAATCAGCACCTTTTTTCATAGGTGCTCTATTTGCAATACCTGTGATTGCATTAATCACAAACTTTGCTTTAAGAGGTAAAAATGACCGTCTAGAATAGGGTCATAGGAGATTAATTATGAATAAGACAGTAGTCATCACGGGTGGTACAAGAGGAATTGGGCTTGGAATGGCCAAAGAGTTCTTATCCAGGGGGCACAATGTTGTCATCACCGGAACCAGTCATGAAAGTGTTGAAAAAGGCCTGAAAGATATTGGTGAAAGCACCAATGTAATTGGTGTTCCATGTTTGGTTGAGGACACTGATTCAATTGAATTGGTCTGGGAGAAAGCAGCTGAGAGGTTCAATACAGTGGATATATGGATCAATAATGCAGGTACAGCAACTTCAAGAATTGGCTTAGAGGAACTGAGCTATGATGAAATCACAAGAACAATTGATACAAATTTAACCGGCACGATTTTGGCAACGAGAATTGTCTCATCAAGAATGCTAGAACAGGGTTCAGGTCAAATCTATATGTTTGAGGGATTTGGAAGCAATGGGCAACTACAAAAAGGCATCAGTGTTTATGGTTCCACCAAGCGTGCGCTCAGGTATTTCACAGCAGCAGCAGCAAATGAGTTCAAAGATACACCCATTATCATTGGATCGATCAGTCCTGGCATCGTTACGACTGACTTGCTTGTGCGTTCATCAAAATCCAGCCAGAAAGACTGGGTGAAAGCTAAAAAAGTTCTAAACGTTCTGGCAGATCGAGCTGAAGTTGTGACGCCTTGGCTGGTTGATCAAGTTCTAAAAAATAATAAAAACGGAGCCAAAATCGCATGGCTCACTACAGTCAAAGTCCTCGGTCGGTTGATCTTTGGAAGATTGTTTTGCAAGAAACAGGTTGTAGACGATTGGGAAAGGGAACGAGCGGAAAACCATTCATGAGCAATAAAGATAAATATCGAGGTAAGGATTTCATCCGTCAGATGATTCATCATGATATTGACTCGGGTGTGAATGATGGAAGATTGGCAACCAGATTCCCTCCTGAGCCCAATGGATATTTACACATCGGTCATGCACTCTCGATCTGTATTAACTTTGGAATAGCTGAAGAATTTGATGCGCCCTGTTATCTGAGATTTGATGACACCAATCCTGCTAAAGAGTCTGAAGAATATGTCAACTCGATCATGGAAGATGTTAAATGGTTGGGCTTTGATTGGGGCGATAATCTTGCCCATGCTTCTGATTACTTTGAATCAATCCATGAATTTGCCATAGAACTGATCGAAAAAGATCTTGCTTTTGTTGATAGCCAGACGAGTGAAGAGATAAGAAATACAAGAGGAACTCTCAACTCTCCAGGAATCGACAGCCCATATCGTAATCGTTCTGTATCTGAGAACCTTGGATTGTTCAATAGAATGAAAAACGGTGAGTTTGAAAATGGAGAGCACGTTCTAAGAGCAAAGATAGATATGTCATCACCGAATATCAATCTAAGAGATCCCGTGATTTATCGAATCCTCAACTTAGAACATCAAAGAACCGGTAAGACCTGGTGCATATACCCGATGTATGATTTCGCTCACACCTTATCAGATGCCATCGAGGGCACAACGCACTCTCTGTGTACGCTTGAATTTGAGGATCACAGACCTCTATATGAGTGGTTTCTTGATAACCTCAGTCTGTCAACAAGACCCAGACAAATTGAATTTTCTCGTTTGAATGTCGAACACACCATCACCAGCAAAAGGAAACTTGCTGAACTTGTCGATTCTGGTGATGTATCAGGGTGGGATGATCCAAGGATGCCAACCATTTCAGGACTTAGAAAAAGGGGTTATCCGGCAAGTGCGGTCAGAGAATTTTGTAAGCGGGTTGGTATAACAAAAAAAGATAAGTCCATTGAAATGTCTCTTCTAGAGAGCACAGTGAGAGAAGAATTGGATGCATCTTGTAGCAGAGCCATGGCCATCCTGAATCCTCTAAAAGTGACGATCAACAACTATCCAGATGGTGAGTCTGAAACGCTTGAAGCAAGCAATCATCCAAAGAAAAAAGAAATGGGAAGCCGAGAGATGTCTTTTGGTAAAAATATTTTGATTGAGAAAGATGATTTTATGGAGAATCCCGATGAAGATTTTTACAGGCTTTCTCCAGGTGCTGAAGTCAGGCTCAGGTATGCATACATCATCAAATGCGAAGAAATAATAAAAAATGAGGATGGTGAGATTACAGAACTCATCTGCTCATACGATCCAGAAACAAAAAGTGGTGTTGGCACATCAAAAAAGAAGGTCAAAAGTGCAATTCACTGGGTCTCTGCAGATCACTCGATTTCAGGAAGAGTGAGCCTTTTTGAAACACTCTACACAGATCCAAGCCCAAGGGCTGAAAGTCCACTGAATCCGAATTCAAAGGTTGAAATGCATGAAGCTCATTTTGAGCAATCTTTGTCCAATGCCAAGATTGGGACCAGATTCCAATTTGAAAGAAACGGATATTTTATTCTTGATGAGATTGAGGATGAAAAACTTTCATTCAACAGGATTGTCACCCTCAAAGATACTTGGGCAAAAATACAAAAGAAAAAGAAATAAACTAAGTCTGATCCAAAGAATTTAGCCAATTGCGATATATGGTTTTGCCTGAACTTTGCCAATTGAGATCAATATCAGAAATCAAACTCTCTTCCAAAGATACATCTTTTGGCTCAAAAAGAAGGCCTTGCTTTAATTCTTCAAGTTTTTTGATCTCAGAGCCTGAAAAATAATTATTCGGCAATGGTGGGTAATCCGACCTGCTGCCAGATACAAAGTTATTTATTTCACGTTGATATTCTTTGAGTAAGCTGTTGCCCTCATATTCTGGATGACCTTGAAACAAAACCAGACTCCCATCTTTTGAGGATGCCAAATACATGCCAGCAAAATCATTGGTCGCCAATATTTCTAAATCAGTCGATTCGATTTCATTTAGAGGAAAATCATAATAATGAGAGTGAGGACCTTCAAAACCTTCCTCAAGACCCCGGATAAGATGATGGTTTGCTTTTCCCAGATCGTGCTTGAATATTCCCCAAGCCTTGTCATGCCTCATTTGTCTTTCAATGCCATACTTTGCTTTCATAATCGCATGCGTTGCAAGACATGAGCAAAGGACAGAGTGTGAATTTTCCTCTGCCCATTCAAATACTTCAATCAAAGGATTCCAGAAAGTCTCTTTGGTCATATCTTGTTGAGATGGATTGGCGCCAGAAATGATGAATCCATCATATTTCCTCTGTTGAATATCTTTGATGTGATTGTAATGTGCATCAATATAGTTTCTGGAACTATCGCTTCTCTCCTCTGATGCAACAGATGTTGGATACAAATGAACAAGGAGCTCATCATTGCTTGCAAGCATGCCAACAAATTGGCGTTCAGTTGCTTGGAAAGCAGCATCAGGCATCAGATTTAAAAATCCGATATGCAGATTTCTTGAAAATGATTCAATCCTAGAATCATCCTCTTTGAAAACCAATTCAGATGACTCCATTCTTTCCAGTGACGGAAGATTTGGATGAGATACTACAGGCATGATTGTTTTAAACGACTGTGGCTATTGCATCTAACATTTCGTTTGGCGCCTCATTGACAATTGCATGACCGCAATTAGGCAACATGATCGTTCTAGACTGAGGAATATTCTCAGCCAATGATTTTGAATTTCTCACAGGCGTCATGAAGTCATCCTCACCTAAGATCAGCAAAGTTGGGCAAGCAATGTCCTTGCTCCTTTCAATGCCTGAAGTATAGTCTGCACAAGCTTTTAAGTCGTTATAAATGACACCTGGTCCGCTTCTCTCAAGCAGTCTCTGTAGCTTACCAATCATCCAAGTTCCAGGCACTTGCGATCCGCCCAAATGTGCCGCTTGGCTATGAGACCAAAAATTAACCATTTCTTTTGCTACATCGAGATCATCTTTTGCACTGTCTAGAAGTACGTCTCCCACAGGCATTGGTATCGATGTTCCAACCATTACAAGCGTATCGACTCGGTCTGGATACCTGGCAGCTAGATCGAATGCAACCAATGATCCCATGCTGTGACCAACAATGATTGTTTTATCTTGCTTGGTTGCATCAAGAACGCTGATGACCCAATCGGCCATACCCTCAATGGAGTCAACCAGTGCACCCTCAGACCGGCCATGCCCAGGAAGATCGACTGCATGAATATTGTGACCTTTCCTTGCAAAGTGTCTTCCCGCAAGAGTCCACACGGTGTGATCCATTCCTGTGCCATGAATAAAAGTCATGCCAAGATTTCCATCAACATGGTCTTTGCTTCCAGTTGCTACATAGGTCTTTTTATTATCAACTTCAATATACATATGCCTCTCTCTATTACTTTTTAAGCGCTTTGGCCGCTGTTCTAAAGCCCTTTTCAAGATCCTCAATCAGATCATCCACGGATTCAATGCCGATGGACAATCTAATTAAACCCTCAGATATGCCTGCTTCTTCAAGCGCTTCAACTGACATTCTTTGATGAGTCGTGCTCGCTGGATGAATAACCAGTGATTTTGCATCGCCTATATTCGCCAAGTTTGAAAATAGATCCAACCGATCTATAAACACCTGTCCTATTTCTCGTCCACCTTTTATTCCAAAACTAAAGACCGCTGTTGAGCCCTTTGGTAGTAGCTCTTTTGCGAGATCGTGATTTGGATGATTGGCTAAACTTGGGTGGCTGACCCATTCGACCATGTCGTGCTGATCAAGGTATTCGACAACTTTATTGGTGTTGCTGATGTGTTTATCCATTCTCACTGACAGTGTCTCAGTGCCATTGAGTACCAAGAAGGCAGAATGAGGAGCCAGGCATGAACCAAAGTCCCTTGCTGCTTCATTTCTCACACGAGAAATAAATGCTGCTGGCCCAAACTCTTCAGTAAAAGATAGATTATGAAATCCCTCATACTTATCTGTCATTTGAGGAAATTTATCGGTTGCCTCCCAATCGAATGTTCCTCCATCGACTATTAGACCTGCCATGGTTGTTCCGTGACCGCTGAGAAATTTGGTCGCTGAATGAACAACAATATCAGCACCTAGGTCAAAAGGCTTAATCAAATAAGGCGTGGTTGTCGTTGAGTCAATCACGAGTGGAATTTCATGATCATGGGCAATCTTGGATACCTCGGGTATGTTGAACACTTCAGTTTTCGGATTGGCAACTGTTTCACCAAAAATAAGCCTTGTTTCTGGCTTTATGGCTTTCTTAAAACCTTCTATGTCATTTGGGTCTACAAAAGTTGTTGTGATGCCAAATCGAGGTAAAGTGTACTCAAGCAGATTATGTGTTCCACCATACAATGCATAAGATGCAACGATGTGGCCACCCTGATCGACCAAAGTTGCGATAGCATTATAAACGGCTGCTTGACCGCTTGAGGTTGCAACTGCTCCAACCCCACCCTCAAGTGCAGATATTCTTTCCTCTAATACCGCAGTAGTTGGGTTGGAAATTCGAGAGTAGACATGGCCTCCTCTTTCAATATTAAACATTGCAGCACCCGCATCAGAATCTCTGAATACATAGGAAGCAGTTTGATAAATAGGAACAGCACGAGAACCCGTCTCTTTATCTGGTCTCTGACCTGCATGATTGGAAAGTGTGTCAAATTCAAATGTTTTTACTTTTGCCATAATTCTTATAAGTTTAATTCTGTTTTAAGCGAAGCCATTAACTCCGTTTCTGTGAAATTCATTGTATAGCATTTATTTAGAATCAAAAGCCAAATCAAAGTGACATATTTTGAAAGTTTTCTATATTCAGCAATGGTCTCTATATCCATATCTTGAATTGATGCACCGTATTCTGAGATGAAATACTCAATCTCACTTTTACTCATTTGAAAATTCTCAATTGCATAAGCAAGATCAAAACAAGGAAGATTCAAAGATGCGTATTCCCAGTCAATGAACACTGCTTTTTTATTAAAAAGAACATTCTCAGGATGTAAATCATTGTGGCAAAGACAATATTTGCCACTAAAACTGCTGAGAGAATCATATAATTCAATTGTTCGAATCAAGATATTTTCCTCTTCTTTGCCTGTCAGATATTCTGCATAGGCAATCAATGAATCACGAAAGGTATGAGTAAAACCAATAGACTCATTGGAATGAAGCGAAAGAAGACCCTTGGCAATTTTAGAAATGAAGTGCTTTCTTTCATCTGATTGAGAGAAGTGCTTACCTTGAATCTCGCTTGTGATGATAACTGATGCATTTTCATCACAAAATAAAGGGTTGGGTGCGAGATGCAAATCGTTGATCTCGCTCAATAAATTGGCTTCTCTTTCAGGATTCAAATTGAAGTGATTTTCTTTAATCTTGTAACAACTCAGGAATGCATTTTCTCCTCTGTAAATGCAACGATAAGTCTCCTTATAAACGCCACTTTTTACCAAAGACACGGAGTCTAGGCCATCAATTTTTGTCAAAGATTCATTGAGATTCATGAAACCTCCATCTCAGATTTCCAAGAACGATAACCAAAGAAGATAATGATCAAATAAACAAAAAATAGTCCAGCCGTTAAATACAGGTCTCTTGAGATAAAAAGAAAGACCGAAATGAAATCGATCACAAACCAATAGATCCAATTTTCTATGAATTTCTTTGCCACCAAGTAAGTGGTCAATACTGCACCCCAGGTTGTTAGAGAATCCCAAAACGGCAATGCAGCATCAGTGAATTGACCTAAAATGAAT
>JAPOHS010000200.1 GCA_029979325.1 Pseudomonadota bacterium
AGATAATCACTCTCATATGGGTGTTTACCCAGCACCAGGCGTCAGAACAAGCAGTGATGGCAATGAGGCAACAAGCCCTGTTACTGCTGAAGTATGGGCTGAACATAGTGTATGGGTCCAGGATCCACAATATAAACTTGCATTAGCTGGAGGAATAACAACTTTTCATGTGCTGCCTGGTTCAGCAAACTTGTTTGGTGGTAGAGGCGTTACATTAAAAAACATTTCCGCTAATACAGTGCCAGAAATGAAGTTTCCAGGCGCCCCACATTCGTTGAAAATGGCGTGCGGTGAAAATCCTAAAAGAGTTTACAGTTCAAGAGGCCCCTCCACCAGGATGGGAAATGTAGCAGGATACAGAAAAGCCTGGATCGGTGCTGAAAATCATAGAAAAAAACTGGAAAAAGATCCTAGCGCAAGAGATCTTCAAAATGAAACTTTGGTCGGTGTTTTAGATGGTGAAATTCTTGTTCACAATCACTGCTACAGAGCAGATGAAATGGCAACAATGATTAATATTGGCGAAGAGTTTGGCTATAAAGTTTCAACTTTTCATC
>JAPOHS010000201.1 GCA_029979325.1 Pseudomonadota bacterium
ATGTACCTGAGATTTTATAAAATAACGGTTTTGTTGTATGGGAATTATTAAAAACAGTTTCATTACTGAAATCAGATGCAACAAAAGAAATAATTAATCCAAAAAAGCTTATAACTACAAAAAAAAATTGAAAAAAGGTAAATGATAAAATTCTTTTATCTAAAATTTTTGTATCCTTAAAATTTATTATTGAAAAATAAATTATTAAAAAAGAACAACAAAAACCAGCGAGTAACGAATAATAACCTACTAAACTTGCCAAAATCTATTTCTCCTCTAATGCTTTCTTTACCTCAGGAGGCATATAATTTTCATCATGTTTTGCTAAAATTTTAGTTGCTGAAAAAAAACTTCTATCTTTTAGAAAGCCTTCTGCAACTACTCCTTTACCTTCAGCAAATAGGTTAGGGATTACACCAGAATAAACTACATTAATTTCATTTTTAAAATCAGTAACTACAAATTTTAATTTTTTTTCTTCTATCAAAATCGAATTCTCTTTTACCATCCCACCAATTCTTATCTTATTATTATTAATTTCCGATAAAATTTTTATT
>JAPOHS010000202.1 GCA_029979325.1 Pseudomonadota bacterium
TTTGTCAAACTAAAACTAGCAATTGAATGAGCTTTTTTTATTGATTTGTCTGGGTTTCTGTAGGCTCAATTTTTTCCTGATCAGATAAAAATTTATTATCATCTTCAAGAGCTTTTTTGTTCCAATTATTCTTAATATTTCCAGTACCAGCAGGTACCAATCTTCCAACTATAACATTTTCTTTCAATCCATTTAGGGGGTCGATTTTACCTTTGATTGCTGCATCTGTTAAAACTCTAGTTGTTTCTTGGAAAGAAGCAGCAGAAATAAATGACTCAGTTTGTAAAGAAGCTTTGGTAATTCCCATCAATACTCTCTCACCAAATGCTGGAGTTTTACCTTCATTTTTTAATTTTTCGTTAGTATTTTCAAATTTTATTCTATCAACTATTTCACCAGGTAAATAAGAAGAATCTCCTGCAGATTTTACTTCAACTTTTTTAAGCATTTGTCTTAAAATTGTCTCTATATGCTTATCATTTATAATAACACCTTGTAACCTATAAACTTCTTGAACTTGATTAACAAAGTACTCTGTTAAATCTTTAATACCCAT
>JAPOHS010000203.1 GCA_029979325.1 Pseudomonadota bacterium
ATACTTGTTCTTGGTGAATCATCAAACCAAAATTTAGAGTTTGTGTTTTTACCAACACTATATTTCTCACGAAGAGCCATTGGATTAAAATGTTTGAAAGTTGAATCTTTCATATTTCTCCTATTTTTCATACCTAATAATACGGAATTTGCACTATACGTGTCAAGAGCTTTTTTTATTTTTTTTTGATTTTTAGTCTGTTCTAGTTTTTTTTCTAGATTTTCAACTCTCTTAGATAAAATTTCGAATTCATCTTTACTTGTAATTTTCATTCTAAAAATAAATTCATCTCTTTTTGATTTTAAAATGTTTACTATCTCATTTTTTAAGTCTCTAGATGAGATTAAACCTTGTTCTAGAAGTTTAGTAAATTTATCAATAACAAACTTTGAATTTTTCATATATTTATATAATAGCTTATTATATCTATAATTTATATTATAATTTAATATGTTCATTAATAACTTTGACCCAGTGGCAATCCAAATTTTTTCAATAGAAATTAGATGGTATTCTTTAGCTTATATTATTGGAATATTATTTGGATGGATTTT
>JAPOHS010000204.1 GCA_029979325.1 Pseudomonadota bacterium
GCTACTTCTAAACTCGCAGACATCAATCAACTACAAGTTAGAAACTTTAAGTGGACTACAGACTATCATCCGAACAAACAGAACAAACACATTGGATTTATAGCAGACGAATTTGAAACAGTATTTCCATCTCTAGTCACCGAGCATAATATTGCACGAGATGGAGAAGATGCAGATATGAAAAAAGGAATCAAATATGGTGCATTGATTCCAATATTGGTCAAAGCCTTACAAGAAGCTGATGACAAGATTGATGCACTAGAAGCAAGAATTGAAGCACTAGAGGCTTAATTAAACAAACTAAGAGGAAACTAAAATGGCAAATACTTATGCTTGGGATTGTAAAACAGTCGATGTCTACCCCACACACGATGGTCACAGCGATGTGGTCTATGTCGTGCATTGGAGAATGAATGCGACAAGCGATCAGACGCACGAAGTCGATGGCGAGCAAGTGCCTTACACTGCAAGCGTGTATGGTACTCAGAGCGTTTCTACCGATGACATTCAAAACTTCATACCTTTCGCTGATCTCACTGAGTCAGTTGTACA
>JAPOHS010000205.1 GCA_029979325.1 Pseudomonadota bacterium
TAGAAATTTTAGAAAAAGATTTAAGAATAGATACTTATCGTTCTAGTGGAGCAGGCGGTCAGCACGTTAACACTACTGATAGTGCAGTTAGAATAACACACATTCCATCAAAAATTGTTGTTCAGTGTCAAAATGAAAGATCTCAACATAAAAATAAAGAAACATGCATGAATATGTTGAAAGCAAGATTATATGATTATGAAATTAAAAAAAGAGAGGAAGAAAATCAAAATGTTGAAAGTTCTAAATCTGAAATAGGGTGGGGGCATCAAATTAGATCTTATGTTCTTCAACCTTACAGACTTGTAAAAGACAATCGAACTAATTTTGAAAGTACTAGTCCTGACAAAGTTCTAGATGGTGATATTGACGAGTTTTTGGAACAATCATTATATCAATTAAAATGAAAAAAATAATATTTAGACTAATTTTATTAACTGTTTTAATACTTATTGCTACTGTAACCTATCTAAGCACAGTTGGTATTGAAACAAAAAGTTTTAATAGTCAGATAAAAGAAAAAATAAATAAATTAGATCCAAATTTAGATTT
>JAPOHS010000206.1 GCA_029979325.1 Pseudomonadota bacterium
CCATATTTATTCCATTGGATATATGTCTCATGATCCACACAAACCTAGATTTATGGCTTATTTATCATTGTTTACTTTTGCAATGTTAATGTTGGTAACTTCTGACAACTTTATTCAATTATTCTTTGGTTGGGAAGGGGTTGGTCTCTGTTCTTATTTTTTAATTGGTTTTTGGTTTAAAAAAGAAACAGCAAATGCTGCAGCAATAAAAGCATTCGTAGTAAATAGAGTAGGTGACTTTGGTTTTGCTTTAGGTATTTTTTTAATATTCTATTTATTTGGAACAGTTAATTACTCGGAAGTTTTTCAACAAATTCCAACAGTTGTAGATAAAAATTTATCATTTTTAGGTTTTGAAGTTAAAGCAATAGACTTAGTTTGTTTACTTTTATTTATTGGAGCAATGGGTAAATCTGCACAGATATTACTTCATACATGGTTACCTGATGCTATGGAAGGTCCAACTCCTGTTTCTGCATTAATTCATGCAGCAACGATGGTAACAGCTGGTGTTTTCTTAGTAGTAAGATGCTCTCCAATTTATGAATATTC
>JAPOHS010000207.1 GCA_029979325.1 Pseudomonadota bacterium
AGTCTGCCCAAGCTGTGAAAGTTCCCAAATCAGAGACATCCAAGCCTTGTGAGCCATATACAGTTGCAGTGATGTTGTTGCCTTCTGCATCTTGATTGGCATCGTCTTCGGCTGTGAGTCTCCAATGTACGTTATACACGACATCAGACTCAGTGTTTGTAGGGTCCTGACCGTCTGTGTAAGATGGGTAAGTGTCACAAGTTTTTACATCCCATTCATATGTTATTGCCATTTTAGTTTCCTCTTAGTTCGTTAATTTGTTGTTTGAGTTCTTCAATCTGTTCTTGTTGTTCTTGAACTGCTTTAATCAGTGGTGTGACGAGTTTGCTGTAGTCCATTTCATAGAAGCCTGTTTGTTCGTTAGTTGAAACAGATTCAGGTATCAGTGGCTCTACTTCTTGTGCAATTAGACCATCTTGAGTTTTCCCTGTTTCTTTCCATTCAAAATGTACTGGATTAAGTTGATTAACAATATCAAGACCTTTTGCATCACCTAGTACATTTTTCAATCTGGCATCTGATGAAGTGTTATAAGCAATATTAG
>JAPOHS010000208.1 GCA_029979325.1 Pseudomonadota bacterium
ATTTAAATTTTTAATCATATTTAGTAATTGAAATTATTACCTCACAAGCTATTGCTTTTTCTTTTCCTATTAAACCTAATTTTTCTACAGTTTTACCTTTTAGATTAATTTGATCTTTATTTAAGGTTGTTAGTTTTGATATTGAATTGATTATTTTGTCTCGATATTTTGAAACTTTAGGTTGTTCACAAATTAAATTTATATCTATGTTATTTATTGAAAAATTAGATTTATAAAGATTATCTATAATTGGTCTTAAAATTTTTGGAGATCTTATATTTTTAAATTTTCTAGTATTAGGAAAATAAGTACCAATATCTTTTTTTCTTGAAGCGCCTAAAATTGAGTCAATTATTGCATGCAAAATTACATCTCCATCCGAATGTCCTTTAAGGCCAGAATGAAAAGGGATTATTATTCCACCAAGATAAAGTTTTTTATTTCTTGTCAACTTATGAATATCAAAACCTATTCCATAATAAGTTTTGGAAATTTCAATATCATTTAAGTAAGTAATTTTATTATTTTTATTTTCACCAGG
>JAPOHS010000209.1 GCA_029979325.1 Pseudomonadota bacterium
GTTTTATCTGTTTTTAAATTTTTAATTTTAATACCTTTAACATTTTTAGGCTCTTGATCTCCCAATACGTCTTCAACAACAGAGTCCCAAATAATTTCTATTTTTTTATTTTCCATTAATTTTTTTTGAAGCATTTTTTCAGCTCTCAAACTATCTCTTCTATGAATTAATTTAACTTTGGATGCAAACTTTGTAAGGAACATCGCTTCTTCAACAGCTGCATTGCCTCCTCCAACAACTGCTACCTCTTTATCTTTAAAGAAAAAACCATCACAAGTAGCACATGCAGAAACACCAAATCCTCTATATTCTTGCTCAGATTTCATATTTAACCATCTAGCCTGAGCCCCTGTAGAAATAATTATGCTATCAGCAGTATATTTTTGCCCACTATCGCCTATAGCTTCAAATGGAGTAGATTTTAAATTTACTGAACCAATATGATCTTCAATCATTTCAGTTCCAACTGCTTTTGCTTGCTCTTTCATTTGATCCATTAGCCAAGGACCTTGAATAACATCAGCAAATCCTGGAAAATTT
>JAPOHS010000020.1 GCA_029979325.1 Pseudomonadota bacterium
TAATCAAAAAGGAATCAGTATTCCTATCATTCCTGGCATTCTTCCAATCAGTGACATCGATAAAGTTAAACATTTTGCTGATGTTTGCGGATCTCAGATCCCAGCAAAAACCTTGGAACGGTTTGAGGCCATAAAAGGGAGTCAATCAGATCAAGAGTCTCTGGGTATTGAGATAGCCATTTCTCAAATTGAGGAACTGCATAGCAATGGGATTGAGAATTTTCACCTCTACACTTTAAACAGAAGCGAGATGACAAAACAAATAATTGAGAATTTTAAGTCAGATCTTATAAATGAAGCTCAAAAACAAGACAAGAAGGCATCTTAGACATTTCATTTAATGTTTAATAGTATGATTTCATTGTTAATTGGAGCGATTAAATGTCAAAACCAGAAACAGTCATGAATAGGGTAGGACTGACTGACTTACCAGAAAACATGCAGGCCGGATGGAATCAGGCAATGAACCTCACGGGTGATGCTACTTTCATTGAAGTATCAGGAAACAATCCTGATGTCTATGATTGGTATTTAGAAGATTTTTATCAGAAACTTTTTTATTCAAAAAGGATTGAAATAACTCTTGTTGAATTGGTGCGTCTCAGATTGGCCAATGTTCACGGGTGTGCATTTTGCAACAAGGGAGACACGGCGCATGCCTTAAGATCTGGTATTACTCAGACACAGATTGATGCCATGGATGATTACCAAAATGGACCATTTACTGATCGAGAAAAACTTGCTCTTGAGCTTGCTGATCAAATGGTTTTGAACAATCAATCTGGCTATGTTGGGCAAGAACTCTATGATCGAGCCAAAGTTGAATTTACAGACGGTGAAATCTATGAACTTGGCATGATCATGGCTGTATTGGTTGGTGTTGCAAAGTTTACCTTTGTTTTTGATTTAGTAGAGAAAGAGGATTATTGTAAATTTTGAGTTTAAATTATGGACAGAAGAGATTTACTGACTGGAAAATTTAAGGGCACTGATCTCAATTTGAGTTCACCCGGTGATTCCCTGCTGGCATATGCCAAGTTATTGGGATCAAGCAATGCTGGAATGGTCCATTATTGTCTAGAGGGAACAGTATTTGCATATTTGCCAACGGGAGCGATCCCTTTGATTGGTTTTCGAAGCATTCTCAAGCATGTATGGAAACCATTGGGAAACAAAACATGCGCCTATGACTCTTTTGAGTCTGGGTTTTTTCATGGCCTCAATTCCGTTGAACCGATCACAGAGTTCAGCAATCCAGTGACCAATGAAATCAATATCTTGAGTGAAATTCGCGGCGGTCCATATCAAAAAACAATTTCTTCTGATCAGATCAAGTGGGAAATATCGGGTGATGATGTTTGGATTCAAGAACCGAATACCCGAATGGGACATTTTGGTATTTCTAAAGATGAAGATGAGAGACCGGAGTATGCATTTGCAAACAGTATTTTTAGAGGCAAGCTATCGGAGCTCAATGAATCACCAACAAGCTCTCCATCGGTTATGACATACAATTTTGTGAGCCCTTGGTACCCATTTTTCCAGATGGATGAAATTGAAGGAAAGATGTACTGGCAGGCAGTTGGAACAAAAATACAATCGTGGACCAATGTCCCTTCCTCAATACAAAAATTTCTTAATCAAAAGAATGACAACTTCTTTGATTCGAAAAAACCTTGGAAAAAGAGAACCAGCACCCTTCAATTTTATAGGGATTCATTAGAGAGGTAATATGTTCAGAGACACATTCAATAGAAGGCAGGTGATTGGTGGTATGGGTGCACTGACAGCACTTTCACAGGTTTCGGACGCCAAAGGATTATTCACCAATCAACATATAGATCTCAATGATCCAGTTCAAAATGCTTTGGCCTATGCAAAACTTGTTGGAACTGCTGACCGAAGAATGGTTCACATTTACTATAAAGGGACAATTTTTGGCATGACACCCGATGAGGGCGTAAAACCAATGATCGGCCATACCGGTGTTCTCAAAGGGGTATGGAAACCATGGATCAACGACAGCTATTATTACACGCTATATGATGTCGGCTACTTCATGGACCTTGAAACAGGTTTGCCCGTAGAAGAATTTGAGAATGCTTTCACTGGCGAAATCAATAGACCAGTAAAAATTGTGGGCGGACCATTCGATCGAGTTATCAAACCTGAGGTAAGACCTTTTAAGGTCAGAGAAAATGAGTTTTGGCTGGATGAGCCTGCATACCTTAACTTTGTGAACAAGCTTGACCCCAAGATCTGGAAAAAAGCATCCACTGGGGAGAAATTGAGTTTTCTTTATGTGGAAACATATCACGGCAATCTTTCTGACTTGATGAATGAAGAAATGATGAGTATACCGATGACAATTACATCCACACACAATACCAGCTGGTATCCATTTTTCCTTATGGGAAAGAGGCCAGGAGGGCATTATTGGCAGGCTGTAGGCAAGAAAGTACAGGATCTAGAGTCAGACGTGCCAGATCATCTGATCAAATATATTGAGAAAGAATCTCCTGGTTATTTTGAATCAGAGAAGCCTTGGAAGAAAAGAAAGGGAACTTTTCAAGCATACAAGGATGAAAGACAACCGATAGAAGGTTAAAAATTTCTTAAACACTCGGTCTTATATTTGCATTCAGTCTGAATAAATTGGTTGGATCATATTTGTCTTTAATTTGAACCAAACGCTCATAATTACCAAGGAAATTTAAATTAACTTCTTTTTGAGATTCAGAAAACTCATCATTGATGTAAAACCCATCTGTATATGGCGAAACCGTTTTCCAATATCTTCTGGACCAAGCCATATGTGGTGCTGTGTCCACCCCATAAGTCCAAAAAGAACCCGTGATCAAATTGTGTTCAGCATATCGACTTGGAAAAGCTGTTGCATCTGAGGCGATGGTATTAATTTTTCCGCCTGCTTGTTGAAAGAAAGCCATGCTCCCCCTTTCTGGGTGAGCCTCAAGATTATCCACGATGGCATCAATCAAGCCATCTGAAATATTGATCGTATACCCACCTTTTAGATACTGCGAAGCGCCTCGAGGGTCATCATCATCACCGCTTTTTTGTAAGTCTCGATAGTCAATGATATCAATCTCATCGTGAATGACCTTACCCGCTTTCCGAAGTGGAGCAAAGGCCTTATCAGCATCCTTATGTGGACCTGAGTAGCAAACATCAAAGTAAACCGTATTTCCAAACCCACCCGGAGGAGCAAAGACAACCGGATCTTGATACATATCCCAAGATGCCTCTAAAGAGTGTTCACCATGAAATTTTAATAACTGTTTCACATCTTTAAAATCAAATGTAATCCGCCCGCCAATGACATCTTTATTCATCTCATGAAGTTTGAATTCAAATGTGGTTACGATTCCGAAATTTCCTCCACCACCTCTAACAGCCCAAAAAAGGTCGGGATTCTCGTTTTTGTCTGCATATCTCAACTCACCATCTGCAGTGACAATCTCAATGCTCACGATATTATCAAGTGTGAGACCATATTTTCTTCCCAATCTGCCAAAACCACCTCCAGTTGCAAGTCCTCCTACACCAGTATGAGATACTGTTCCAGCTGTGGTACCCAGTCCATGGGGTATGGTCGCCTCATCCATCTCACCGAGCCATGAACCGCCTTTGATAAATAATCTTTTATTTTCTTTATCGAGTTTAGTCCCTCGAAAAGGAGAGAGGTCAATCATCAGTCCTTGATCGCAAGTACCTTTTCCTGAAACACTGTGCCCACCGCATTTAACTGCAGTCAGAATATTGTGGCTTCTTGCAAAGTTGACGGCTTTCTGAATATCAGCTTCATCAACACATTGAACAATGAGGGCAGGTTTCTTATCAATGATTCGATTTCTCACCAATCGTGCAACATGATATTCGCTGTCGCTACTTAAAAGCACTCTACCTTTTAGGCTTTGTTTTAGGTCAACAATGCTGCTTCTAATGATCGTAATTTCTTCTTTGTTTCCAGTGACCGCTGGGATTACAAGAGGAATATTTGTTTCGGCTGAAAACCCCTTCCAAGATGGAAATAGAGCAGCTGATATCGCCACTGTTGAGCCGGCTAGAAAATCTCTTCTTTTCATTGTTAACCTAAATTATTCTTTGTTTATTTTATTTATCAAATGATAAATAATAATACCTTGATTTTCAATCTTTAGACAGTCTTTCGATTTCTTTTTTTCCTATTGTTGTCTCTTTGCCGTATTCAACATCCAACCACATTACACCATTTTCAGTAAAGTTATTTGTGCTCCATGACCAAAGACTCATGGGCTTATGAATTATCAAGAAGTTCTCTTTAACTGTCGTGCTAATTTTATGACTATCTGTTAAGGGAATATTCATGTCGCCAGATAAAACATACATGAATCTGTAGCCATCTGGATTATAAGTTGTTTTACTGGATCCCATCAATCTCCAGTTCGCAGGAGCATAGCGTAATTTTGCAGTAAAGCCTTTCTCACCATGATCACTCAACCACTTTACCTTTGTGCCTTTTAGCTCTTCATCATCTTCCCACTCCATTACATTGGTGTTCAGACTTTCCTGGAAATTAGCTGGGAAGAATGACTCTACATCTTCCCATTCATCACTATAATTTTTATTTGTTTTGTCTAATGAAATGGTAGTTCCAGATTCATAGAAAATCAGTTGCGTTGAAGCAGGGGTGATAATCTGTTTTTCCATGGCTTCTCGTCTATTTCCATGAATACTGTATGCCGGTCTATCCATGAAGGTGCCTTCTGTCATATCTATCAAGCTTCCAGCATTTTGATTTGGGCTAACGAACTCATAGAGAGGGAAGGAGCCTTTCAAGACATAGCCCCATTCATGAAAGGTATGGTAGTGCGCTTCAGTTCCCTCAGCATCCCATCCTGGATTAAATTTCACATACAGCAAGACGCCTCCATTGGGATTAAAAAAAAGAAGTTTTCCATTTGTGGAGCCAGCCTTCCCCATTCTAAACCTCTCATCCCATGGAATCTCAGCTACATTTTTAATTTGAAGAGGCTCCCAGATCTCATGGTCATCTGCATTTATTTTATTTGAGTTAGAGAGAGCCAAAAAACAAACGGATAAGAAATGAACAATTAAGAAACACTTATTTTTTTTAAGATTTTGCATAAGTCTCACCTTTTTTATTTTCGCAAATACACTGAGCATAATGGCTGGCTTCTCTGGCGGCCATTCGGCCAAAAATGATTGCTGGACCCACACTCATTCCGCTTACAACACCTGTACCCATTAGCTGTCCATTGCCTGTTACTTCACCTGCTGCATAAAGGCCCTTAATTACTCTGTTCTTTTTATCAACAACTTCCATATTATGATTGATTGAGATTCCGCCATGAGTCGTCAATAGACTTCCTCCAACTGAAATAGCATAATATGGTCCTTCATCAATAGGCACTCTTTCACGCGACCTACCATAGGGATCTTCACGACCATTTTTTATATCCTCATTGTATTCTTTTATTGCCTTCTTCATTGATTCAATTGGAACTTTGATTTGTTTTGCGAGTTGACTTAAATTTTTTGCAGAAGCAACAATACCTCCCTGAATGATCTGATTTTGAAGTGTTTGTTTATCCCAATTTGAAATATCAGTTTCACTTTCTCCGTCGAGAATTGATTGATTAAAGATGACAAAAAACTTGAGCTCTTTTTGGTTCATAAATGAGGTCTCTCTTTGGTCTGGGTCAGCATGTTCATTTACAAATCTCTGTCCTTCCTGATTGATCCATATGCTTCTAGTGAAGTATCTTGGAGCAAATCTGAGTCTGGTATTTATTTCTAGAGGAAGGCCTTTTAGATCAATTATTGTTCCAGGAAATACGATTAGATGATTCATGTTGACCAATTTAACATTGATCTTCTTTGCCATATTGATTCCATCTCCAGTGGCATGAGGCAAGCACCAAACTTTTGCAGAGATTGATTTTGGATTATATTTTCTTTTCATATACTCATTAGCACCATATCCACCACTTGCAATAATCACGGATCTTGCTTTTATAATCTCTTTCTTGTTTTCAGAGTTGCTCACCAAGACACCGGTGACTCTATCATCATCATCTTTTAGCAATTCAATAGCCTTGGTTTTGTATCTTATTTCCAATCTTTTCTCTTCTATCCTCTTATTTATTTCATTGCTGAGTGGTCTTAGGAGAGATCGGCCAAGATCTTTTGCTACATAAGTTCTTGCAACTGAATAGTGATCGTGATCATCCTCAAGCACTGGAGAGTCATCTGTAAAGTCGACTCCAATTTCTTCAAGCCAGTCGACCATTGAGGCAGCATTTTGAGTAGCGATAGATAATAGCTCTGAATTAGCAGCATATTTACCAATCCTCATGGCATCTTGGTAGTGTTTTTCATATGAATCTTTAATTCCTTTTCTCATTTGAATCTTGGCATTTGCACCGCTGATATGACCACCAGAAATGATGAGCATTCCACCAAGAAACGAATTTTTTTCAATCATAAGGACTTTGACACCAAGATCGCTTGCTTCTATAGCTGCAGGAATCCCTGCATTTCCAGCGCCTATAATCAATACATCTGCATCATAGTGATCATTTTCATTATGACCGATGCTTTCATCTGATACAGCCATTAGACCTGCACCGAGAGTGCCTACTTTTATAATTTCTCTTCTCTTAATTCCCATCTTTCATTAACAATGATTCATCCAATGCATGAAAAACTTTATTTTCGCATTTTGATTTCATGATACAACCAGCCGTTTGGATCGCGAGATCTTTTCTCGTAATTATACCGACTATATTTTGATCGACGCTCAGTCGACCAGTGCCAGTTGACGGTGTGTCATCGTAGATAATGATGCCTGTTCTAATAACAGTGTATGTGATTCCGCTTTTGATGAGTGACTCTTCAGCCAGTCCCTTACTTTTTAATGTCTCTCCCCATTTCTTCCAAGTGAGATCAGAAACTAAGGGTCCTTGGTTTTGACTTGCTCCAACAGAGCCTATAAGAATAAAGTGCTTCACTCCTGAATTTTTTGACCATTTATTGAGATTGACTTGTCCCAGTGCATGAGGATTTTTGTCATCATTTACTTTAGCAATGGCATTGATGACCACATCATATTTATTTGATTGAAAAACCCTAGCTACCTCTTTTTCATCGAGTACATCTGCTTTGACGAATTTAATCTCATATCCATCTAAGACATCTTTTGATCTCTTTGCACGGGACATCACAGTGATATCAGAATGATTTATAGTGAGTGCTTTTACAATTTCAGAGCCAATTCTGCCAGTACCACCAATTACTAAGATTTTAGAATCATTGTCTTTTCCATAAAGTGTTTGGTTAGATAGGATGACGAAGACGAAAATTAATATTGATTTCAACTTATGAGCCATAAAAAAAATATATCCCTGTGTTGCTTAATAATCAAATGATAAATAAGATATTCAATTGATATGAAATTAATTTTCTAAGGAATCATATGTATCACTCAAAAAAGATCTTTTTGGCACTATTTTTTACAACTTTAATTGTTGGTTGTGGCGCAAACGACTCAGTTGAAAAAAATGCTTTTGACATGGCTTTAAACTCACTTGGTGGTGAAGACAAGATTAGAAACCTAGATGAGTATTTGATAAAGAGTGAACGAGATGAGTACATCATGGGTCAAGGACCTGAGCCAGGCAAAGGGATGATGCTTTTGGCAGCGCCAACCACAAATGTTTCGCATAAGTTGAGTCAAGATGCCATCAGGGTAGACTTAATTACAACCCTCGCAGCAAGAGAAGGTGGTTATATCACAAGGGAAGTCAATACTCTTCTCCTTGGTAATGAAGGTTATTTGAGCGAGGATGATCCCATGGGAATTGTAAAGGAAAAAGACAAAGTTCTTTCTCCTGACAAGGCCGCAGCTGCTATGAAAACAGAACGTTTATTGAATCCGCATTTGTTAATCAATGAAGTTTTGAATGATCCATCATTGTTGATTGATGCAAACGAAAAAGCAGCTCAGCATGATGGGTGGAGATATCGCGAAGATGAAGTATTTCCTGTGACGGTTGATAGGCTTCGTCAAACTGGCCTAAGAACACTGATTGCAAATCAAGAATGGGAGAAACAAGCCAGTCAAAAGGAGTTCTTTCCAAAAATGATCAATAAGACATTGATTGAGCCAGATTGGTTTAAAAAATGGAAAACCAATACCGAGATCAATGAGGATGAATTTTTAACATTCAGCATCAAAGACAAACTTTATCCGATCACATTTTATGTCAATAAAGACTCAGGATTGATTGAAAAAATCTCCACCATGGAGTGGGATGTTGTTTATGGTGATATTGAAATTGAGGTCAAATTTGATGATTGGGATTTTTCGCAAGATATTCCATTCCCGATGACAGTGAGAATGTCTCAAGGTGGATCCAAGGTGGGAGATAAGAAGAGATTCAGTTGATATCAGTCCAAACTTTTCAAATGAACATTTTGATCGACCCATAGGGCTTAATTATATTCACAATGAATCTTTTGCCCAAAGAGGATGGCAAATCAGTCAAACCATGAGAATGTTTACCTTATCGGGAGCTTATCGACCTGAATTAAAGTGGACCAAATTGGCCGATGGCATTCATTACCTGTCTGCTCTTCCATTGGATGGTATTTATACACTGATTGTTGAGCAGCAAAATGGTGTTGTGGTCGTGGAGCCTGGCATGAATGATCTCAAAGGAGAAGAGGTTGCTAAATGGATTTATGAAAACATTCCGAATAAACCAATCACTCATATTATTCCAACACACCATCACAATGATCATGGAGCTGGCATCAGACCATATGTTGCTGAGGGCGCTGATCTGGTTGTTCATGAATCTGCAATTGATTTTTATCGTGCGCAAATCAATCGACCCAAGTCCAGAGTCGTAATCGATTCACTTGACCGATTAGATGATCGAGAAAGTGAAGTGATTATTGGAGTAAAACCAGATGCACCTCATGTGATTGATGATCCTGAACGACCCGTTATCGTTTATCCAGTCTTGAATGGACACACTGAAGACATGACAGTTGCTCTGGTGGGCAACGCAAACATGCTTTATGCTGGCGATCTTTATGTCAGAGGTGTTGCTCGTGACAAAAGGTCTGGAACAAAACGAGGGCCAAATGTCGTTCCTTATCATTCGGCGATATCTTTGAATGAAGCCATCAAGCAATTTAATATTCCTGCCGATACGCTTTTGGGGTCTCATGATGTAGAACCTGTAAGCTATCAAGATTTGATTGATTACATCACTGATTAAGGATGATTTTAAAACCGGATATTCTGAATTTGGAAAGATGCATGGCATCCATTCTCATTCTTCTTCTGATATTTAATATTGAAGCCCATGAATCAGAAAATCTTGTTGTGGATTGCATGAATTGTCCTCAACTCATTAAAGTAAGTTCTGGATCTTTTATAAAAGGATCACCCAAGGGTGTTGAGGGCTCTAGGGATGATGAAAGACCACAACATGAGGTAAACATTGGCTATGCGTTTTATGCCGCACAATACGAAGTGAAGAGAATAGAGTATGAGCAATTCATCAATGATACAGGTTACGACATGTCGGGCGGATGTTATGGAGCAACAGAAGAGGGCATTGTCCTTGGAGAGGACCTCAGCTGGTATGATCCTGGTTATCAAATGAGTGACGATCATCCTGTGGTTTGCGTCAGTTGGAATGACGCGAAGGCATATGTGGAATGGCTGTCTCGGAAAACAGGGTTCAAATACCGTTTATTTTCTGAGTCTGAATGGGAATACATCGCAAGAGCAGGAACAAGCACCATTCGCTTTTGGGGTGATGCTGATGAGGGTTGTGAATATGCAAACGGTGCAGACCTAGATATCACGCCAGATGCTTTCCTAGAAGAAATGAAGGGCAGGCAATCGAAGATAGTATTGCCGGATGATTGGAAAGTCGCGGATTGCCATGATGGTTATATGACTTCAGCTCCAGTCGGTTCATTTAAGCCCAATGCATTTGGAATATATGACATCCTAGGCAATGTTGCAGAATGGGTTGAGGATTGCTGGGGTGATTCTTATGAGGCGACTCCTAGGGATGGGTCTCCCAGATTGGATGGCGATTGTAATCGACCGATTCTTAGAGGTGCATCTTATTATGATATGCCGATATATCTCAGATCATCGAATCATTATGGATTTGAGTCAAGTCAATCAGAGAACAAAGATACACGTTATATTAATTTTGGATTCAGAGTCATGAGGGAAGCCGAATGACGAAAAGAAAATCTCCAATTTTTTGCATCACAATAGGCTTTTTATTTACTTTTGGGATCAAGATCATAGCGATGGAGAGTGACGCTTTCAACCTATGCCAATCCTGCCATGGGAAAGATTTATCAGGCAATGAAGTCTTGGGATCGCCATCCATAGCTGGTATGGAAGAATGGTATCTCTATAGACAAATCAGTAATTTTAAAGATGGCATCAGAGGTACACATGATGAGGACCTAATGGGGCTTACTATGCGATTGAGTGTGATGAACTTAAACGATGAGCAAAAGCGTTCATTGTCTTCAAAAATTTCATCAATGAAAACAAAAGATCTAGAACAGACAATTCAAGGCGATCTAGTAACTGGAGAGTTCGTTTTTCAGCACTGCATCTCATGTCACGGAGAGTTTGCCGAAGGCGATGCCACAATCAGTGCGCCCAAATTAACCGGTCAGAATGACTGGTATATATATCGTCAATTAATTAATTTCCAAAAAGGGGTCAGGGGTCAGCATCCAGAAGATTTATATGGCAGACAAATGATGGAAATGGCTGAGATGTTCAATGAAGAGATGTTTAGAGATGTCACCGCATATATTTCTCAGATTGATCAAGCAGCCAACCAAGACAAGTAACTCAGAGAAACCGTCTAAACTTTATCTCAACTGCCTCCAAAACAGTCGGAAACTCCTCCTTTAGAATCTCAATATTCATCTTTGGAAATGGTTTGCCACTTTCTTGCTCTGTGGCACTCCTTGTTGCATTGATAATGATTCTGCTTCCTTTGCCTCTTTCTGTTGAGCTTGGATCACCACTTAATCCATTGGCCTCATCAACTATCTTTGAGGAGCGGTTTGGCTGCCAGCGGGATCCAATCGCATGCAAGACATCATTCAGATTATGAATGTCAACATCTTCGTCAAGCAAGACAGTGATTTTTGATATTTTAAGAGCAGTTGTGATTGACTCTCCTATTTCAAGCGCTCTCTCTGCACTGGAATCTTTTATTTTTACAAAACAAAATCCTGGGTATTCGAGTGGGTAATGTAAAGCAACAAATTCATCAAATTGATCACGAAAATTTCTATTTAAATTGCCTTCGATTGGAGCAGTGAGACAACCTCGAGTAATTCCGGTAAATTGATTGGGTATGATCGGATTATTGCGATAAGTGATGGAGTTCACGTTGAGAAAAAAGTTTTCTTTTTGTTCGGCACCCAAGTAACCATACATTTCTCCAAAAGGCCCTTCACTCTCAAATTGATTGAGAGGAATTTCACCTTCAATGATCAATTCAGCATGAGCCGGAACATGGATATCGCTGGTTTCACACTTGACGATTTCTATTGCTTCGCCCATTAAGCCTCCAGCTATTCCAAGTTCATCTTCACCATATTTAGCAACTTTTGAACCGCTCAATGAGAAGGTTATTGGGTCTATGCCCAAGACGATTGCAGCTTTCGTAAATTTTTCTCCTTGTTCACTCAATTTTTTCAGAAATTTCCATCCATCTTGATTGATCTGAGGATTGACCCCTATTTTTTTTGTGCCTTTGATTTGGCATCGATAGGTCCCAACATTACGACCCAATTCCTTATCCTGCAAAATAACACTTCCTGTATTGATATATTGACCATTGTCACCAGGATTTGTTTTCAGAAATGGGAAATCAAACAAATCAATTTCATTCTCGTTAAGAATATTTTCTTTACAGGGCGAACTCTCTGAGGGTATTTCCTTTGGCTCAATGGTAGGCCAACTTCCATTTTCATCAATGTGATTTTCTATTTCATTGAGTGCATTTTGATAATTTTTTTGTGGAGAAGAAGGATCAATTGGTACTCCCAGTGCCAAAGCCTCCAACTCCCATTTACCGAACAGATTACCAATTGATGCATTTTGAAAAGTTTTTCCTGAGGACTTGATTTTATCGAAGAAGACCACAGGTGCATTGATGACCCCGTGCTTTTCTACAAGCTTATAGATGAGCCCAGTGGCCTCATAATTATCTTGATCAATATCTTCTATATGTATTGAAAGCTTGTGATGATCCACCGCATCCAAGTAATCTCTAATTGATTTAAATGGACCCATATCATTTCTTCCCATAGCCAATTTTTAAAAACTTAGAATGGCTTAACTTGACCAAGGAAAGCCATGAATATGACCAGAACCCAGATCATTAAAGCCGCTTTATTCAATGTCGATTGCTCTTTTTTGATAAGAGCTTCTGCAAAATCGACATCCTGCGAATTCTGAACCATGACAATCGACTCTCTCATTCGCCCTACTATGATTCTGATCCAGATGCCATTGAGCAATATCAGCCCAAAGATAGAAACTTTTAATGCCAACCAATTGCTTTGAATGACTGAATCGCCGATCAGGCTAAAAATTCCAAGCGTGATTAATGAGAAAGAAAGTATGTATCTGATGCCCAGATCAATCAGGCGGTAAATTTCTCCAGATTCGGTCTCTCTCTTAAAGTGAACAATCCAAATCAAAATAAGCCAAGCGATACTGAATACCCATATGCCTTGCAGTAAGCCCCCATCAATGGTTGATCCGAATGATGTCGATAAAGTAAAGCCAATTGGAAGCAGTAAAACCAAACTGGTCCTTGCAGACATGTCTACAATGAAGCGCATTGATCTGACACGAAGTCTCTCCTCAATGGGCAATTCATCTTTTGTTATGTAATTGCCAATGTAATAAACAGCAATGTCACCACCTATGGCATAGACAAAAAGAACCACATGAAAGAAAGCCATGAGGTCATGAAAATAAATATTCATAAGAATAGTCTAATCAAGAAATCACCAATCAAACAGTTGGTTTAATATTCCCATTGAGACTGAATAGGTTTTTTGGATCATATTTATTTTTCAGTTCGACCAATCTGCCGTAGTTCTGACCATAACTTGTTGCAACAAATTCCTGATCTTCATCCATCAATTCATTGATATAGATTCTTTCTGCAGTGTAAGGCGTCAAGCCTTTCCAATAGTCTCTTCCCCATTGAGTGAATTCTTCAGTTTTATCATCATTGGTCCAATGACCCCCAACCTCGATATCCCATTTTGCATTCCTTCCAGACCAGGCAGTCTCATTTTCAGCAACTTCAGAGATTTTTCCACCAAATCGAACAACCCTCATGGTGTCAAAGCGATCTTTTTTATAACCCCATCGATCCATTAATTCTTCTGTCATTTTTGGATTGTATTCATCAATCTGTCTTCCTTTGATGTAATACTTTCTGTAATGCGCGTTTCTAATATCAGCGACCTGTTGATGTTCAATGAAGTCTTTGTAGTGCAATTCATCTACTACAGGCTTTCCAAAATTTCGAATTGTTTTCAGAGCTTCATCAGCTTTTGATTGATCACCCATATACATAGCGCCAAGGAAGAATAGTTGTTCATCTGGACTTGCATTCCACATTCCGGCATTGCACATGATGTCATTGGGCAAGTCTTCTGTGTAATCATAATAGAAATCCCACAGCTCCTTTGCATACTTCATTTCATAGAGCCTAGCGCCCACAACTACTTTGCCGTCCTTGAGCGGGTTGAGTTTGTATTTAAATGATGTAACTACACCAAAGTTCCCACCGCCACCTCTGATGCCCCAGAATAAGTCTGGATTCTCATCCAAACTCGCTTTCCTAAAAACTCCATCTGCCGTGATGATATCGACACTGAGTAAATTATCGATGGTTAAACCATACTTTCTCATCAGCGACCCAATGCCGCCCCCAAGTGTCAATCCAGCAACCCCAGTGTGCGAGACAACGCCTGCTGGAACAACGTAACCGTGGGGCAATGATTTTGAATCAAGGTCATATAAGGTACAACCTGCATCAACTTCAACAATCTTTCTTTGTAAATCAATGTTTGTTTTTCTCATCCTTGAAAGATCAATAATGAGACCGCCATCGCATGTCGATTTTCCTGAAATACTATGACCACCACTCCTCACTGCTGTTAGCAAATTTTGATCACTGGCAAAATTGACTGCTTTCTGAACATCTTGAGCAGACTCACAGTAAGCAATTAAAGCTGGGCGTTTGTCCCAAACCCCATTCCATACAAGCCGCGCTATTTCATAGTCATAGTGACCCTCTGAAATGACAGATCCTTGAAAGCTTGTCATGAAATCGAGAATATCGTTGCTGCTGAGTGTGATTTCATTGCCACTCAGTGATACAGCAGGCGTATCCGGTATAGAGGCTCTAAGCAGGTTAGAGTAGGGTAGACTTGTCGCAGCTGATAAGGCGAAAGTGTTTCTCATAAAATCTCTTCTTTTCATATATTTTTTATCCTTATTGAATGCTTATTATTATATGAATTTGAGCGCCCCTACATCTCATTTTGCATATTGTAAGAAATTGTAACGTTTTTTTCTTATTAATCAATTGATCAATAAGCTTTACATATCCATATGAATTATTCTATTATCTTATTAATCAGATGATAATTTATTTGAAACAAAACAAGTCATTTAGGGGAGAATTATGATTATTGTTAAGAGAACTATCAGAACGGTAGGGGCGCTCTTTGTAGCTTTAGCTATTGGAATGCCACTGTCTTACAGTACTGATACACTAGCGCAAACTGATGTTGCTGCAATCGAAGAGATAACAGTTACAGCAAGACAGAGAGAAGAATCCCTCGCTGATGCGCCATATACCATCACCGCATTAACTGCAGACCAACTTGAGATGAGGGGCATTAATCAGCTTCAAGATGTGGTTGCATATACACCTGGATTTTTCTTTTCAGATAACAATGTAGGAAAGAATTCAAGATCACACAAAAGGTTGATCTTTAGAGGCATGAATCCAAGAACAGATATTCCAACAAGACAGTCATCCACAATGTTTATTGATGGTGCAGCAACTGTTGGTGCTGAATTCGGAAACATGGACGGCATCGAGCGAATTGAAGTTCTTCGTGGACCTCAAGGCGCACACTTTGGTCGTTCAACATATACGGGTGCAATCAATGTTGTAACGAGTGATCCAGGCGATGAATTTTCTGGAAGAGTGAATCTTGAAGCAGCAAGCCATGGAACTCAGAGAGCAAGTGTGGTCTTAGATGGACCACTGGGCGACAGCTTGGGTTACCGACTAGCCGTTTCAGATTATGAAATGGATGGTATGTATGACAATGCAAATGTTCCGGGACAAAAACTCGGTGCACAGTCAACAGATGATGTTGCGTTGACATTGGTTTTTGAACCGTCTGATCGTATCAAGATTAAAGCCAGATACCATACATGGGAGGACAGCGATGGTCCTGACGCAGGTACTGCTTATGACTATCGAAGTGGAGCGCATAATTGTAGCCCAGGTGGTCTTGTCGAAAGATGGGATCCTGCTCAAGTTTTAGCTGCAGCAGCTTTTAATTTTAATCCGGCAGTAGATGTTCCGGTAACAACCATTTGTGGGCAAGTTCCAGTTCCTTCAACAATAGGTCAAGATACAGGCTCTGCAAGAGCATTGTCGCTTGCAAGTACTAGGATTGATGGCAGCAGATTCCCAATCGCAAATGGGCTAAGGCCAGTACCAGATTTCGTGGTTCCAAGTGGTTTTGGACTTGAAAGAGAAGCCGAAGAAATCAGTCTTGTTGTCGACATCAATTTTGACAATGGAATGAACTTGAATATTGTTTCAGCTCAACATGAGAATGCGTACTCATCGCATAATGACACTGACAGACGAGTAACAGAAGGACTTCATTTACAAGGACTCGGTGGCGGTATGTTCGGTGGATTTGGTGCGAATCACCCTGCAGATGCAAGTGACCTCAGAATGAACTCTATGGAAGATGATTCTATTGAGTTTCGTTTGAGCTCTTCTGATGATCAAGCATTCAGATGGATGATTGGTTATTCTCAATTGGATATGGAATGGTTCACCCAAGTGATTGGTAATTTGATTGTTTATTATCCATCGACTGAAAATAATGCAACCAGACAAGCCGCAGGTGAAATGCCAGTTTGTTACAACCCTTATTGGCCGTTTTATGGTGGCGGAATAGAAAACAGTAATGCATGTACAACACCTGCATCGCTGTCTCCATTTGGTAACTATGGTGATACCACTTCAAATAACAATGATATGAAATGGGATTCAGTTGATAACAGTGCGTTTTATGCAGCTGTTGAATATGATCTCAATGAGAATCTGACAATTAGTGTTGACCTCAGAAGACAAGAAGATGAGATCACCACTGGAGGTGTAAGTGCATACACAGGTGGATTCCCTAAAACACTAGGAGATCTTGCGAATCAACAAAATGGAACATTCAAAAGAACGCTTCCACGTGTGATCCTTGATTACAAACCAGATGAAGATACAACAATGTATTTCAGTTACTCTGAAGGTTCATTACCAGGTACATTTAATCCATCTTTGGCAACTTTAACTGAGTCACAGTTGGCTGAGATTGCTCAGCAAACAGGCGGGGCTGGAATTGAAGTTGATGAAGAGGTTTCTGAAAACTTAGAGTTTGGAATCAAGAAAACCATTCTTGATGGAAGAGGTTTTGTTTCGGTTGCAATTTATGACACTGACCTAACCAATGTGCATACCCCATTCTTCAGTCCTACGTATACGGACGCTGATGGTTTGCAACAAACTCTATCTGGTAATATAACCTCTCAAGGCGGTGAAGCGAGTCTTTCTGGAATTGAGATCGACGGTACTGTGATCCTTGACGACTTTTGGTCGCTTGATTTCACTTATGCCTTGAATGATAGTGAGATTGGGGATGGCTTCCAAAGTGCAGACACTTTTGACCTCATGGGCGATCGTAATGCAGTCAAGGGCAATATGTTCTCAAGATATCCTAAGAACAGTGGCAGTTTATCAGCCAATTATTCAAAAGAGACAGCAGCTGATAGAGAAGTATTTGCAAGAATCGATGCAATATATACAGGTAAAATGTACGCTTCAAATGCGATGCTTGCACATACTGGATCTGGTACTAAATTCAACCTTCGTGGTGGACTGGAAACAGATAGCTATCGTATAGAAATGTATGTCACGAACCTTTTTGATGACAGTCAGCCAAAAGGTCTACAGCAACTGTATGATTTATCTGGGATAACCGGTGGATTCGGTGATGGTGTAACACAAGCAGCCGGACCAAGAATTGTCTCGATTGCTCTAGCTGATAAGAGGACAGTAGGGATCAGAGCATCTTATAAGTTCTAAATTAGGTACCCCCTAGTAGCAAGAAAGAGGAACAGACTTTTGTCTGTTCCTTTTTTTTGATAAAGAATAAGTTTTATCAAGACTTAGGAACAATGCCCTCGTGATGATGAAATATTTTCCAGTGTTCATTTTCCAAAACGAAGACATCCGTGATTCTAACCTTACCTTTTAATGCATTGGGCTCCTGATACTCAAACTCAAGACAGTAGGTTGCAACGGCAATGTCATTCCATTCTCTGACCAATGGTTTTTCCAGCACAATACTAAGATTTCCTCTTGACTCTTTTTGCTCTTGATCGCGGTCATGGAAATCCTCTAGATTCTTTCTCCCAATGATCATCTCTGGTGTAAATACAT
>JAPOHS010000210.1 GCA_029979325.1 Pseudomonadota bacterium
GTCTTGGATTGGATTCCGATTGTCAATCAAATAGGAAATTGAAATGATTGCTATGGGTATTTACCTTGCTGAACGAGGGTTTATTCCCGATAGATTACTCAGGTTCTTTATAAAACGATTCTCTCTTTCAAGGCTTGTTGAAGCAAACCATGAAGAGAGAAAGATGTCAGTCATTGATGGCTTGAAGACTGGACCAATTGCAGAAAATACAATTGACGCGAATGAGCAACACTATGAGGTCCCCGCTGAGTATTTTAAAGCCGTACTTGGACCTAGACTCAAATACTCGTGTTGCTGGTTTGATGATGAAAGCGTCACCCTTGGTCAGGCTGAAATTAAGATGATGGAATCATATTTAGAAAGAGCAAAGATAGAAGATGGTCAAACGATTCTAGATTTGGGATGTGGATGGGGAAGTTTATCTCTTTTTCTAGCAGAACGATTTCCAAATTCTGCTATATATTCAGTGAGTAACTCCAATGACCAGATTGAACACATTAGAAACATTGCAAAAGAGAAGAACTTAGAGAATCTGCAT
>JAPOHS010000211.1 GCA_029979325.1 Pseudomonadota bacterium
CAATAGTAGGTAAAATAATTAAAGATAAAGAAGATATTATAGAAGTTGAAGAAGATATTATAGATGATAATTCTGATATTGAAGAGCAAGATGAAGATTTACAAGATGATTTCATTGATATGATTAAAGATGATGATGAATATGATAATGATGACGATGATGATGATGTTGTAAAAAAAATTAAAATAGATAATAAATATATTAAAGACGAAGAAGACGAAGAAGACGAAGAAGATGAAGAAGACGATGAAGAAGATGAAGAAGATGAAGAAGAAGATGATTTAGATGATTTAGATGAAGAGGTTTCTCTTGAGTTAATTAAGAATGAAATTATTAATCAAAAAACTCTCCTTTCTCATGCTAGAAAGCTAGGCTTAATGGTGCCTGAAAAAACAGCAAAACAAGAAATTATTAACATTGAAGGTTTTCAAGGTGAAAATGGTTTTGATCAAACTCTATTTGAATCGACAATCAGGGCTAATGGGTGGACCCCAGAAGAATATATAGAGCTTGTTCGCGAGACCATTTCATTAGATG
>JAPOHS010000212.1 GCA_029979325.1 Pseudomonadota bacterium
GATATCCATTGTAAAAATTGTACTTACACTATTAGTCATTGAAGCCAATGAAGAAACTATTGCGGCAATTAAAGCAGCAAATGTTAGGCCTAATAATCCGGAAGGCAGTAAACCCATCATAGCTGGATAAGCTGTATCGGGAGAGTCTAATTGCGGGATCAGAACTACCGCACATATACCTGGCAGCACCACTACTATAGGCATGAGTAGCTTAAGAAAAGCAGCAAACATTACACCCTTTTGAGCCTCAGGAAGAGATTTAGCTCCCAATGCTCTTTGCGTAATATATTGATTGAAACCCCAGTAAGCAAAATGTGCCACCCAAAGACCACCTATCAGTACCCAAACACCAGGTAAGTCAGAATAACTTGGGTTATCCTTTGATAAGATCATATCGAATTTTTCAGGAATTGTTGTGAGTACTATCTGAAAACCCTGAATGAAACCTTGATTATTGCTTATTTGGTCAAGTGCAATATAGGAAACCGCTAATCCCCCTAGAATTAGCAAGAAAACTTGGATTGCATCTGTTAAAG
>JAPOHS010000213.1 GCA_029979325.1 Pseudomonadota bacterium
AAGTACATCAGGTCTATTAGTTGCAGCAATAATGATAACACCTTCATTGGTATCAAAACCATCCATCTCAACCAATAATTGGTTTAAGGTTTGTTCTCTCTCATCATTACCTCCACCAAGGCCAGCTCCTCTACTTCTTCCTACAGCATCAATTTCATCAATAAAAATTATACAAGGTGAATTCTTTTTTCCTTGCTCAAACATATCTCTTACTCTTGAAGCACCTACTCCAACAAACATTTCAACAAAATCAGATCCTGAAATTGTAAAAAAAGGAACTCCTGCTTCACCAGCTATAGCTCTTGCTAATAAAGTTTTACCTGTACCTGGAGGACCTACTAATAAACACCCCCTAGGTATCTTTCCACCTAATCTACTAAATTTTCTTGGATCTTTTAAAAATTCTACAACTTCTTCAACTTCTTCTTTTGCTTCCTCAACTCCTGCAACATCATTGAATGTTACTTTTCCCTTTACCTCGTTCATCATTTTTGCTTTTGATCTTCCAAAGCCCATTGCCCCACCTTTTCCACCT
>JAPOHS010000214.1 GCA_029979325.1 Pseudomonadota bacterium
GTCTTTGATTGGAACAATGGAGTTTTTGAAATAACCCTCGTCTCTGGCATGTGATGCCCTCCGTTGACTCTCCACTGCATACGAGTCAACATCCTCCCTAGTAAAACCATACTTTGAAGCTATGAGATCAGCGCTGATGCCTTGTGGAACAAAATAGCTGCCATAGGCAACCTGTGGGTCAACTGCTAAAGCACCACCGACTGTATCCATGGGAACCCTTGACATGGATTCTAAACCACCACCAATACAAAGATCTGACATACCTGACATGACTTGTGCAGCAGCAGAATTTACCGCTTCAAGCCCAGATGCACAAAAACGATTCAACTGTTTTCCTGCGGCCTCTTCTGCATCCCCAGCATGAATTGCCGCCACTCTTGCTGGATTAGATGCTTGCTCGCCCTGATTATGGACCACTCCCATGATGACATCGTCAACACGGCTTGTATCAAGCTCATTTCTATCTCTTAAAGATCCCAAAACTTGGGAAAGTAATTCTACTGGGGTTACTTCATGCAAAGAACCATCGGACTTT
>JAPOHS010000215.1 GCA_029979325.1 Pseudomonadota bacterium
GTAAGTTTAGTTGATCCATCTCTCTGAGAAACTTTGCCTTTTCAGCACCAGTTTCATAACTGTTAAACTCTTTCATGATATCTTCCATAGATAGAGTGTTTTCCATAATCATTTGTTTTCTTGTTTTCATAATGTTTACCTTCCTATATCTTTTATTTCTTTTCTTGGTATTACTTGATACGCCCCTTTGTTGTAAGCAGGTGCAACAGTAAAGTTTTTACTTTCTTCTAATCGCCAGTTGTGATGAGGTTTAGTACCACCTGACTTCTGGCGAGGACGATGGGATTCGAACCCACGACCTCCTGCGTGACAGGCAGGCGTTCTGACCGGCTGAACTACGCCCTCATTTCTAGTATCATACCAGTTAGGTATAACTCTAAAATTCTTTCTATCAATCTTTCTATCAGGATCAATACCCAATGACTTAAGGTATTGTCTGTGATCTGACATTGCCTTAATCAAACTATCAGTAAGAGGCAATTTTCTTCTTTTTCTTTTCTTAAAACTTGTGTAAATAATAGCCATACTCGTTAAT
>JAPOHS010000216.1 GCA_029979325.1 Pseudomonadota bacterium
TATTGGGTTTTGCTTTGTACTTTTTAGTAGTTTTTAACATTTTTCAAATAATAAATTGTTGTAAAAATTAAATAATTTAAATTTTAAAAATACAACTTCTAACGCTTAAATATAACGCTACTGAAATTGATATATGCATTAATCGAGGGTCAATGTTTATAGGCTATTTCAGAGGGGGTGTTCGGAAAAATGTTCGGTATTTTTATTAGTTCGTTAGTGAAGACAAAATAAGCCTATGTTTATTGTGGCCAGAGGCAGAATCGAACTGCCGACCCCTTGTTTTTCAGACAAGTGCTCTACCGACTGAGCTATCTGGCCAATTAGCGGGGACGACGGGATTCGAACCCGCGACCTCCTGCGTGACAGGCAGGCGTGAACTCCAGACTTCACCACGCCCCCGTAAATAAAAAGTATAACTCAAAAAATTTTCAACTTAATAATATTTTCTGCAATATTATGTATATTGTGAAACTTAGTAGCGCTTTAAAATATTTTGTAAGATTTTTGTTTTTGCAAGCTATATTAACTT
>JAPOHS010000217.1 GCA_029979325.1 Pseudomonadota bacterium
GCTTGAGCTGCAGCAATTTCAACATCTAACCAGATTTTATATTTATTTTCCTCTGACCAAATATTTGTAAGTTCTTTTCTAGAGTATCTTGATATCATTAATTATATGGGGGCTTTGTATAACCTTTAACAGATTCTGTAAAAATTTCATAACCATTTTCTGTTATTCCTATTGTATGTTCGAATTGCGCAGATAAGGACTTATCTTTTGTGACTGCAGTCCAACCATCATTTAATAGCTTAGATTCAAGTTTTCCAGCATTTATCATTGGTTCTATTGTAAAAGTCATTCCTGGCTTTATTTCTTGTCCAACATTTTTTTTGCCGTAATGAAGTATATTGGGTTGTTCATGAAAAGTGTTGCTAATACCGTGGCCACAGAAATCTCTAACCACACTAAAACCTTTTTCCTCAACATAAGATTGAATTTCGTATCCGATGTCTCCAAGTTTAATACCAGGTTTTAAAATCTTTATTGCTTTCATCATTGATTGAAAGGTAGCCTCAATTAAATTTTTTGCCTTTACAG
>JAPOHS010000218.1 GCA_029979325.1 Pseudomonadota bacterium
ATTTACTTTTCCATTAGCTATAAACATGTGACTACCTGAATTCATGCAAATCTTTGCAGCATCTAACTTCGTAACGATCCCCCCTGAGCCAAGTTTATTTTTCTTATTATCTATCATAGAAATAATTTTTTCATTAATCGGTAAGTATATTATTCAAGGTTGAATTAAAAGACCTAATCTTTGCCAAAAGTGTGAAAAATTGGCAAATTATTGGGTAATTTTTTATATTTTTTAATAGCATAAGCTACGCTAGGAAAGGCTAGATGTTTCCATGGTATCTCATCAAAACTAAAATATTTTGCCTCGAGAGTTTCAATGCCAGGTTTGTAGGTTTTGTTTACGTGATCAGCCAAAAATACAAATTGAATTAAATTTTTTTTTCGAACAGTAAAAATAATGAATAATTTTTTTAATTTTATTTTAATATTTACTTCTTCTTTTGCTTCTCTAATCGCTCCTTCTTCTGGAGTTTCGTTGGCATCTAAATATCCAGACGGAAAAGTCCATTTTCCATAACTAGGCTC
>JAPOHS010000219.1 GCA_029979325.1 Pseudomonadota bacterium
TTTACCCGTACGATGTAGTAGGTGGACAAAAAGAAATTAAACAAACAGACTTTGATGCAAAAGTAGATATACTTCCTGTTGCTGATCCAAATATATTTTCATCAACACAAAGAGTTGCAATTGCACAAACAGAATTACAGTTAGCTCAGTCTAACCCACAAATGCATAATTTATATGAAGCGTACAGAGATATGTACAATGCAATTGGTGTCAAAGATATAAATAGAATTTTACCACCACCTCAACAACCAATGCCAATGGATCCAGCTGCAGAAAATATTATGGCAATGAGTGGTAAACCTTTCCAAGCATTCAAAGGCCAAGACCACAGAGCACATATTACTTCGCATTTAAATTTTATGGCAACTAATATTGCAAGAAATAATCCAATGGTTATGGCAAGTTTGGAGAAAAATATTTTTGAACATATCAGTTTAATGTCACAAGAACAGGTAGAATTAGAGTTTAGAAATGAAATGCAACAGTTACAAGCTATGCAAATGCAAGCACAAGCTAATCCAATG
>JAPOHS010000021.1 GCA_029979325.1 Pseudomonadota bacterium
AAAAATGGTTCATATTTTATCCCGAATAAACCATTTTAAAATGTTCAACAACAACTGGCATGTCATCGGTGCAAGCTCTGCCATATGGTTCTAAAATATTGTTCCAGTATTCACGGTGAAGTGGTATCCACACTTCAGGATCTCTGACAGGTGGGCCATCGATTTTTGTAACTTCATAATCGATCTCTCCAAATGTTGTTTCCTCAATCTTTGTTATCTGAACCACAATTTCAGGTTTGCCATCATAAGATAAGAGGATTATAGGTTGACCGGTGTGGCTGGAAGGAATATTTTCACTCTCCATTAACCAAGGCAAGGAAAAAGTACCTACTTTTTCGCCTTCTTTAATGAAATCAATGATCAATCCAGTTGTCTCTTCATCAATTCCAATGGATCGCATCTGATGGTCTACTGCGAGCTCAGGATGTGATTGTATGACTTGATCCCAATAATCATCAATGGGTCCCATTTCTGGATTACTTTCGGCGCCACTGCCAAGGATTGCATTTATTCTTTTCATAAATCTTAAAAATGACTTTCTATTGCATGATAGAATTTTTACATATTGTGAGAAAACAGTTCAATGATAATTTACCAGAAAGTATGAAATTCAAATTAGCAATTGCAAGCTCGTTGATGCTGATGGCAGTGTCATTAAACATCGGTGCACAAATTGATGCCAATCAAGCCATATCTGAATTATCCATTCTACAGGAATCCCTCAATCAATCTGATATCAATGAACGAACAATCAAAGAGACTCGAGAAAAAGCAATTGAAATCAGAACAAATGCGCTGAGCTGCGTTGATCAGATTGAACCGCAAGTAGAAACACTCAAGTTAGAAGTTGAAGCATTGGAACAAATTAGTCCTGATGTAGATATTCAGATTTACGAAAGACTTTCAGAGGCAAGAAGCCAATTGAGTGCTGAAGATGCAAAACTGAAGAACTGTTCTTTAACTGTGGTTCGTTCAACAAGAATCATTGATCTCTCAAATAAATTACTGAATGAACTGACCACAGAGCTACTCAGTGAGAAGAACGAAGACATTTTTGAAGCCATAGCCACATTGCCAAATCAGTTAAAGCAGCTTCCAGATCTATTCTTCAACGATAAGACTATCCAGAGGATTACAAACGAAACCTTATTTCTTCTAATCCTGTTTTTGATACTTGGCTTTAGTTTTGGCTACTTTTTTGGCGATCAGATTAAGAAAATACAATACTCGGACCCATTCAAGTCAATCGATCGATCGATCATTCTAAAATTAAGGGCTTTGTTTAAACCTTTTGGGAGAGTGCAATCCCCTATTCTTTTTGGTTCCCTTGGGATATCTGCTGCCATTTCATTATCCCTATCGATATCCCCCTCAGATTCATGGATTATTCGACTAGGGCTTAGTCCATTTCTCGCATCGGTTCTTTATCTTTTAATTAATTGGATTACTGGACCTTTTTCACCAGCAAATATTGATGAGAATAACGTTTCAGAACCAGCCAAAAATCTGAAACAAAAACTTAATTTTTTCACACTCATTGTGGTAATCACCTATATCGTCTTTGGACCAGATTGGCTTTCAAGTGATGTCGCAAGTGATCAATCATTGATGAGAATTGCACTGGTCTCATTGATGATTTTTGCACTCATACCTGTTCTCAATAGCTCGACAAGTTTATTCATGGAAGATGGTCAGTATGGTGTGATTAGATTTATAGGTTATTCTGCATTGGCATTGAGCTTTATTTCTGAATTATCAGGATTTCATAATCTTTCTAGTTTCATTCTGAATGGTTTTATCTTGACCCTCTTCTCTACATATTTCCTATGGTCGCTTCTGGCTTTGACTGAAAACTCTGTCACATGGATCAATAGCTCAACAAATCTTATCGGAATCAGGATCAGATCTGCACTGGATCTCACAAGAGATTCTGGGAAATCTAAACTGGCGATCTATCAACTCTTTTTTGATGCTTCTTTCTGGGTTGTTTATCTCTCAATCTTAATAAGAGTTTGGGATCCAACTGGAACACTCGTAGAGACATTATCTTCTTATGCAACAGATGGCATTCCAATGGGTGATATCAGAGTGATTCCAACAAATATCCTTGCTGGAATTATTGCTTTTACGGTACTTGCCGGTCTCACTGGTTGGGTTAAAAGATGGATTGATAAAAGATGGTTAAGACAAATCACTCCTGATAGAGGAGCGAGGGATGCGCTTGTTACTGTTGTTGGATATACCGGATTTACAGTCTCGTTATTGGTTGGTCTATCAATCAGTGGTGTAAACATCACTGGTATAGCAGTGGTTGCTGGTGCCTTATCTGTTGGTATTGGTTTTGGGCTTCAAGCCATTGCAAACAATTTTGTTTCTGGAATTATCCTTCTCTTTGAAAGACCCATAAAAGCTGGGGATTTTGTTTCAGTTGGCGACGTTGAAGGGTTCGTCAGAAAGATTAGCATTCGAGCGACTGAGATCGAGACTCTGGATAATCAGGACATGCTCATTCCTAATTCTGAGTTGGTTTCAGGGAGAGTCACAAACTGGGTTCTTCATAACCCATATGGAAGACTGATCGTGAAGATTGGTGTGGCTTATGGCAGTGACATCAAAAATGTCGCCGAAATCCTTGAAGATACAGCAAATCAGCATGATCAGGTTATCAGTGATGGGCGAGCATCACCTCCAAAAGCACTTTTTATGGGCTTTGGGGATAGTTCACTTGACTTTGAATTAAGAGTTAGAATTGTCGATATCAAAAAACGTTACGATGTTTTAAGCGATCTAAATTTTGCAATTAATGAACGATTCGCTTCAGAAAATATTGTAATCCCATTCCCTCAAAGAGATCTCCATATCAAAGATTGGTCCAAGGAAAGCAAGAAGAAAAAATAGAGCCCTGTAAAAGATTTAAATATGAGCATTCACAAAAAATTCTCATCGAATAAAGATATTGAATACGATCAAAATCAAGCGGACATTGTTGATCGTCTCGAAGACTTTCAAAAAGAGATTCTTGATGAAAGAAAGATCATCAATAAATTTCTATCTTTACTTAGAGACGAAAAGCCGAACACCAATGGAATCTATTTATGGGGTGATGTCGGAAGAGGAAAAACATACTTGATGGATCTCTTCTATGAAACTTTGCCTATAAAAGAGAAAGACAGAAAACATTTTCATCGATTAATGGAAAATATTCACAACGGCACTCAACAATTAAAAAATCAGCCGGATCCAATTCAGGAAGTTGCAAAGTCAATCTCTGTTGAGCATCAAGTCATATGCATTGATGAATTCTATGTAGAAGATATCGCGGATGCCATGATAATGGCAAGACTGATTGAGTCTCTATTGAATGAAGGCATAAGGCTGATAATCACATCGAATTGCAAGCCTGATGATCTATATAAAAATGGACTTCAAAGGGATTTATTTGTTCCAGCTATACATAGAATCAATGACAACCTCGAAGTCATTCATATCGGTGAGGGAAAAGACTACAGGCAATCTCTGATTGGCAAGGGTATTGAGCGTATTTCTAACCACAATGAAGATAACATAAAAAGACTTGCCAAATATCTTAATTGCTTCAGTGATAAATCGAAGATAACGATACGAAACAGAGAAATTGAATGTATTGTAAAAACAAATCAATTGGCTTGGTTTGAGTTCAATGCGATTTGCGGAGACAAAAGAAGCGTCAAAGACTACATCGATATTGCCGATCAATTTAAAACCGTTGTAATCACCGAGGTACCTTTGCTTGATCAAGAACGTGAAAATGAGGCTAGAAGGTTCATTGCTTTGATAGACGAGTTATACGATAGAGACACTGATCTCTTTATGACAACATACGGAGACCATCTGAATCTATATAGTGGAATCAAGCTAGAAGATGAATTTACAAGGACAACCAGTCGTCTGGTTGAGATGAACAAAAAGAATTAGATTGTTTTTTGATTATTCATATAAGGCATCAAGACATCCGGAATCGTAATTGAACCATCTTCGTTTTGATAATTCTCCAGTACAGCAATGAGCGTTCTGCCAATCGCCAATCCTGAGCCATTCAATGTGTGAGGGTAATCGGTTTGTTTGGTATCCAAGTTTTTGAATCGAGCCTTCATTCTTCTTGCTTGGAATGATTCGCAATTACTGCAAGATGATATCTCCCTGTAGGTGTCTTGAGACGGCAACCAAACTTCAAGATCATATGTTTTCGCAGCTGAAAAGCCTGTGTCTCCTGAGCATAACAGCATTACTCTGTAAGGAAGATTAAGCTTCTGTAGGATTGATTCAGCGTTCTTTGTAAGCTCTTCAAGGGCTTCATAAGAATCCTCTGGCTTAACAATATGAACAAGTTCTACTTTTTCAAATTGATGCTGCCTGATCATTCCTTTTGTGTCTTTTCCATAAGAACCTGCCTCTTGTCTAAAACATGGAGTATGAGCAGTCATTTTGATTGGCAATTCACTTTGATCAAGAATACTTTCTCTGATTAAATTGGTTAAAGGAACTTCAGCTGTGGGAATGAGATATAAAGCCTCTTCATTTTCAATTTTATACTGATCATCTGCAAACTTTGGTAACTGGCCAGTACCTTCTAAGCAGTCAGACCTTACAATATTAGGAACATACATTTCGGTATAACCATTTTCTTCAGTTTGCGTATCCAGCATGAATTGCTTCAGAGCCCTATGTAACCTGGCATATCCATCTTTCATGACCACAAATCTTGAGCCCGATAGTTTGGCCGCAGACTCAAAATCAATGCCTCCATTTTTTTCACCCAATTCAGAGTGATCTTTGGGCTGGAAATTAAATTTTGTTGGTTCGCCCCAAGATCTGATTTCTAAATTGTCATCTTCATTTGATCCTTGCGGTACAGAATCATCGAGAATATTCGGAATCTCTAGACTCATGTTTCTGTTCTGACTAGAAAGATCATTGAGTGCCTCCTCTGATTCCTTTAGTTTGTCATTGATCTGACCAACCTGAGAAATGAGATCTGACTTTTCATCTTTCGAAATATCAGGATTGGCAACATTCTTATTGATGACATTTTTTGATGACCTAAGGTCCTCGACTGCTGAGATCAAATCTCGGGTTTTCTGGTCTATATCCAAATAAGAATCCAGATCAAAATCAGATGCTCTCTTCTTAAGCGATTCTTTGACTCTATCGGAATCTTTTCTAATTATTTTTGGGTCTAGCATTGTTTTGGAAAAATTATCTTAAATCATTATAACTTTTTAGATAGATGAAAAAAACTTAACAAAAGTCCAATTACATCTGCAACCCAATCAAACCAATCAAAACTTCTATATGAGAGGTTCATCTGAAGAAATTCCATGGTCAGAGCATATAAACATAGAAGAATCATTAGAATGAGTGAGTAATCTTGTTTCGTAATGAGAAAAAACCATAAACCAACAAAATAGAAGATCGCTATATGAGCAATTTTATCTATCGAAAGAACTGTATCGATTTCGATCGATGGTGTTGTCATGACATGCAAATAGGTCACAGCGACAATGATGATGATTGAAAATATGACATTAGAATTTGTAGAAATATCCTGAATGCGTTTAAGAAAATTAATCATTGAATTACATCTGCATCATCTGGAATGAGGTCTTCGAAAAATCCATCATCAATCTTTACATTTACACCAATGTCCTTGAACTTAATGTGAATTCTCTCTTTTTCTGACTGTTCAATATCTATATATTCAATCAGTTCTTCCTTAATTTTGATTGTGATTACATTGCTCATATTGTCATTAAATAGAGGCTCATATTTAATCAATTTATAAGAATCAAACTCATCAATCTGTTGTTTGTAGTCATTGATTAACTCACTCTCCCCCATTAAAATTCTTATCCAATTGGCGCCTTCAAATTGATCTATTTCGGTTCTAATCACTTGATTGAGGTCTGGATCAAAGATTGATATTAATCCCCCTTCAAACATTATGATCCTCTGAGTTGGCTCGTTTATTTGCCACAACATTAAATTGGGTCTTTTAATAACAAGGTAACCTTTTGAAATATTGTTTGTGCTGTTTTTATTCGTGTCATTGGTCTGCTCAAAAGATGCAGTCATCGTCTCAAAACTGATCGGTTGAAAATCTGAGGCAAAGGATGCCTCAAGAAGCAGCAATGAGATAATTAAGGGCCTAAGAAAAATAATATCTACACTCGGTTGATTAATCCTCGGGTGGTGGTGGAGCCAAAACCTCCCTTTTACCGTTGGACTCCAGTTCACCCACGATTCCAATTTCTTCCATTTTTTCAACAATTCTCGCTGCCCTGTTATATCCAATCCTCAGTTTTCTTTGTACGGAAGAAATGGATGCATTCCTTGACTCTGTAACCAAAGCAACTGCTTCATCAAATAATGGGTCACTCTCAGAATCACCATCGCCATCAGAGCTTGGCGTCTCTCCTGGAATTGGTGTTTCAAGTTGACCCGTTGTCACCTCATCAATGAATACAGGCTGAGATTTTGACTGAAGATCCCCTGATACTGCATTCACTTCATCATCGGAGACAAATGCCCCATGAACCCGAACTGGTGATGATGATCCCGGTGGGATATATAACATATCTCCATTGCCAAGTAAGTTCTCTGCACCCATCTGATCAAGAATTGTTCTTGAGTCAACTTTTGCAGAAACTTGAAATGCAATTCTTGAAGGTATATTGGCTTTGATCAAGCCTGTAATGACATCAACAGATGGTCTTTGAGTTGCAATGATCATATGTATGCCTGATGCTCTGGCTTTTGCAGCCAATCGTGAGATGAGTTGCTCCACCTTCTTTCCAACAGTAATCATCATATCTGCTAGCTCATCAACCACCACAACAATGTTTGGAAATGGCTCTAAATCGGGTGGCTCTATATTCTCAGTGGTTTGCACCTCTTTTTTGGGATCGAATAACGGGTCTTTAATGGGCTGCCCAGACGCGATGGCGTCTTCAATTTTTTGATTCAAACCCTTTAGATTTCTCACCTTGAGTTTTGACATTAATTTATAACGTCTCTCCATTTCAACGACACACCATCTGAGAGCATTTGCAGCCTCTTTCATATCGGTTACCACTGGACAGAGCAAATGCGGTATCCCTCCATATACAGACAATTCAAGCATCTTTGGATCAATTAAGATCATTCGGACATCTCTTGGAGTAGACTTGTATAACAAACTGATGATCATTGCATTGATACCAACTGATTTACCGGATCCTGTCGTCCCAGCAATGAGAAGATGTGGCATTTTCTGCAAATCAGCAACGATCGGATTCCCAGCAATATCCTTTCCTAAGGCAATGGTCAGTGGAGATGAAAAATCTTCAAATGTTCTGGATCTAAGAATTTCACCCAAAACAACTAAATCTCTTTTTTCATTTGGTATCTCTATGCCAATAAATGACTTGCCCTCGATAACCTCAACAACTCTGACACTAGAGACAGATAGAGATCTTGCTAAATCTTTTGATAGATTACTGATTTGGCTGACCTTAACACCTGGCGCAGGGTTGATTTCAAATCGTGTAACAATCGGCCCTGGCAGAACCTCTTCAACAGTTGCGGTAATACCAAAGTCCTTGAGTTTCAGTTCAAGTAAACTGGATAGTGCTTCGAGAGACTCTTTTGAAGCACCCTGCTGTTGAGCTGGTGCCTCATTCAAAATACTTAGATCCGGGATAATTGACTCTGAAGATGAATCAAACATTTTAACTTGTCTCTGCTCAGTGGCCTTCTTGCTTTCTTCGATTGGCGGAGCAGTTTTCTCAATCTTGATTTTAGTCTCTTTCTTTTTTGAACTTTTCTTTAATTTGCTCACCACTTGTTCTTTCAGTGGTTTCTTTATTGGCTCTTCTATCGCTTTGGCAGGTTTTTCTGCTTTCCTTTTACTTCGCTCAATTTGTTTTTCCTTGATGGCAGAAAACAATCTTGAAATAAGATCAATAATATAATTGATAAATGTGAGCAGATGCCCTCCAATAAAGTCAGCAACTTTCAGATAAGAAAACCCAATCATTAATGGCAAGAATGAGAGTATGAGAGCCATCAAAATAACAGTGCTTCCTGTCAATCCAAGTTTCTCAATGAACCATGCAGAGATCAATAAACCCGAAACCCCTCCAGATCCTTCAGGTAGGCCATTTATACCAATATGAATAGAAAATAGAGTTGATGAGGATAGAAGAAGAATCAAAAATGAGATAACTCTGATGATGATTAAGTTTCTATCAATTTGACTGACTGCTCCTTTGATCAAGGTAATACCAGCAGATAGAAATAGCACAGGCAAAAAATAGCTGGCTAAGCCAAAGAATGAAAATAGTAAACTAGAGAAATATGCGCCAAATAAACCAATGTAATTACTGACTCCATCATTGCTTCCAGTGGTGCTAAATCCAGGATCATTAATGTCGTAACTCATTAAGGAAATTAGGCTGATCGATGCCAATCCAAGCAGGACGATAAAAATTGATTCTCTAAGAATAGAAAATGAGGCCAGATAAGATTTTAGATCATTTTTCTTGATGGCTTTCCTCTCTTGATTTAATTGCTATCTGTGTGATTATTTAAGAATAATTTATTCATGTTTGCATTATTATGGTTCTTTATAGAAAATCTAACAACAGACTTTTGATATGACTGAATCAATACACCATAAATTAATCATACTTGGCTCCGGGCCAGCAGGCTACTCTGCTGCAGTTTATGCTGCTAGAGCAAATCTTAAACCTGTGATAATTACTGGATCTGAACCAGGTGGTCAACTCATGACAACGACAGATGTAGAAAATTGGCCAGGAGATCCGGAGGGGCTAATTGGCCCCGCTCTGATGGAACGAATGTTGGAACATGCAACAAGATTCGATACTGAGATTATTTATGATCACATAGAAAGCGCAGAACTTGGATCCAGACCTTTTGTTCTGAATGGAGGAAATGCAAAATACACTGCTGATGCATTGATTATAGCAACAGGTTCAACAGCAAAATACTTGGGGTTAGAGTCTGAGGAGAACTTCAAGGGCAAAGGTGTTTCTGCATGTGCAACTTGTGATGGTTTTTTCTACAAAGATCAAGATGTGGTCGTAGTTGGGGGCGGCAATGTTGCTGTAGAGGAAGCAATCTACTTATCGAATATTGCTAAAAATGTAACATTGATTCATCGAAGGGATGAGCTCAGAGCTGAAAAAATGCTTCAAGAAAAACTATTTGAAAAAACTGGTGACTCTGGAAATATTAAAATCCTTTGGAATCATGTCTTAGATGAAGTCGTTGGGGATGAAACGGGCGTGAATGGAATCATTTGCTCAGATGTAAATGATCCATCCAATAAATCAGCTATTGATGTACAGGGTGTTTTCATTGCCATAGGCCACGATCCCAACACATCCTTCTTTGGTGAAGATCTGCAATTAGATGAATCCAATTACATTATCCTCGATAAAACCAATGGTCGATTTGCAACACAGACAAGCATTGAAGGTGTGTTTGCAGCTGGAGATGTCGCTGATCCTGTATACAGACAAGCTGTCACATCCGCAGGTAGTGGGTGTATGGCCGCATTGGATGCCGAAAAATTCTTAGAACAAAGTTAGATATTTCTAGTAGAATTAACCAACTTTAAATAATCAGATCATGGCAAAAGAAGAAGCAATACAAATGAATGGAGTGGTTAAAGAAACGCTCCCAAATACAGTCTTTAGGGTCGAATTGGAAAACGGTCATGTGATCACTGCCCATATTTCAGGGAAAATGAGAAAAAACTACATCAGAATACTTACTGGTGATAAAGTTTTGGTTGAGATCAGTCCGTACGACTTATCTAAAGGAAGGATTGTCTTTAGAGAAACATGATTTACTTTAAATCATCAGATTGGATGATTAATTTTAAAACGGGGAACAATAATGATGAAACTATATAAAATTCTCTCTTTATCCTTGATTGCAATATTCCTAGCTGGCTGCAATTCTCATCTGAAGAATCAAGTCAGTGATCTAGAACAAGAATATAGTGATTTGGAACAAGAATTGGCCGCAACAGAAGCTGAACTCGCAGAAACAGAAGCTGAGCTAGAAGATCAGAAGACTGCAGATGAAGTATGGGATGAATTGGCCAATAAGAAAACCAAAAAATAAAATACTCATCCTATAGTTCAAGCAACACACTTCCCCAGGTAAAGCCGGCACCAAAACTTTGCATCAGAATGGTGTCGCCTTTTTTTATTCTTCCATCTTGAACCGCGCGATCGAATGCCAATGGTATTGAAGCGGCAGAAGTGTTTCCATGGATATCCATGCTTAGGATCACTTTTTCTTCAGGCAACTCCAATCTCTTTGCAACTGCTTGAATGATTCTTACGTTGGCCTGATGTGGAATAAACCAGTCAACATCTTTGCTTTGAATATTTGATTTTTTCAAAGCATCAATGGCTATTTCTTCAAGAGTTTTAACGGCAACTTTAAATACTTCATTGCCACTCATTCTCAGAAAATAATCATCTTTACTGGATTTCTCTGGCTTTCTAGAAGTTCCATAAGGCACATGAAGCAGGTCGGCATATTCTCCATTGGCACCGAGCTCAGAGAATATAATCCCCTTATCATCAGTTGGTTTTAATATGGCAGCACCTGCTCCGTCAGCAAATAAAATACAAGTATTGCGGTCATCCCAATTTGTGATCCTGGAAAGTGTCTCAGCACCAACAACCAATGCACACTTTGATTCACCTGTTTTAATGAACTTATCTGCAATATTAAGAGCATATATAAAGCCACTGCATGCGGCCTCAATGCTGAATGCAGGAAAATTACTTAAGCCCAATCTCTTTTGAATCAGTGTGCCAACATTTGGTGTCGCAACATCCGGTGTACATGTACCAACAATGATTAAATCAATATCATTTTTATCTATTTTGGCTCTCTCTATCGCAATCGTTGCAGCTTCAAAAGCAAGGTCTGAAGTGGCTTGAGAAGAATCGGCAATCGGTCTTTGCTTGATTCCAGTTCTGGATACAATCCATTCATCGGTTGTATCGACAGTCTTTTCTAGATCTTTATTGGTGACTGTATTGTTTGGTATATAGCTTCCAATTGATATGATTTTCGAATTCATGAAATATCTTCTCTAAATGTGTCTATGAGTTTTGGAATGATCTCTTTTTTGACTTCATTCACAGCTGTTAATATGGCGTGATAATAGCCATATGAATCTGAAGAACCGTGACTCTTAACCACTATGCCATTCAAACCAACAAGAAAAGCGCCATTGTGTTTTCTTGGGTCTATACTGTTTTTAAAGATATCAAGAGCATACTTAGAGCCCAAAGAATCCGACTCATTGATTGATTCATCATCAAGAGATTCTTTTAGAACACTTGTCATTAATGCTATTGTTCCTTCCATTGCCTTAATGGCTATGTTTCCAGTAAATCCATCAGTAACAATTACATCTGCTTTATTTTCAACAATGTCGTTTCCTTCAATGTAGCCGACATAATTAATGGGTGAGTCTTCAAGCAATATTGAAGCTTCTTTTATCATCTCATGTCCTTTAATTTCCTCCTCGCCAATATTTAAAAGCGCTACCCTTGGTGACGAAATACCTTTAATTTCTCTCGCAACGACATTGCCCATCAAGGCAAACTGATAAAGTTGTTCTGCAGAGCAACTGGAATTGGCGCCCAAGTCAAGCATATAGGTGTAATCGCCTTTGGTGGGAATGGCTTTCATAAAAGCGGGTCTATCAATTGTTGGCAATGTCTTTAGAACATATTTTGCATTTGCCATCAGCGCACCTGTATTGCCTGAACTGACACAAGCATCCGCTTTTCCTTCGCTGACCAAATTCACAGATAATCGCATTGATGAGTTCTTTTTCTTTCTCAATGCATCAATGGGAGATTCATCCATTGATACAACTTCATCAGTGTGAATGATCTCTACCCTTTGCATGAGATCTTGTGGAAAGAGGTCTAAAATCTTCTCTTCATTTCCCACCAAATAGAATTCCAATGCATCATCATTTTTCAATGCTTGAATCGCAGCATTAATAGAGGCATGAGGATCCCTCTCGCCACTCATGACATCGAGTGCAAGTTTGTAATGAATATTCAATTGAAAACCCTACTCTTGCTCTTCTAGATCCGTAACCTTCTCTTTGATCGAGATAACTTGTTTACCCCGGTAGAAGCCTTGCGGGCTGATATTGTGTCTCAGGTGATCTTCACCTGTATTCGGATCACTAGAGATTGCAGGCGCCTTGGCCTTAATCTTTGATCTCCTCATACCCCTTATAGATCTGGTTTTTCTACTCTTCTGGACTGCCATATTCCTCTCCTAATTCGACAACAGTCAATTGCCGTCTTTGCCCATTATTTCTGATAAATCACTAAATGGCTTATTCTTCTTTGCCGTTTCTTTATCAGAAGATCCTAAAAACATGCCTAACTTATCGATATTTTCACATAATTCAATGTTTTTATGCATTATTGACATGGGAATCGAAGATAAAACCTCTCCTTCCAGTAGATCCAAGAGAACAATACCTTCATCATTAATGGAAATACAATCAACATTACTTTGTACAGCTTTATTTTCCGCTTCTTTCATAAAATCGATTGAAACTAAAATTGTCTCATTCCAATTTAAAGCCCCTAGACAACGTTGGCATATCAAACTCAGATTTGCATTGATTTCTCCAGAGAGACTTGGATTGAGTTGATCATTCAGCTGCAATTTAGCACTGATTGATATATTGCTGCCTTTGTCATTTTCAATAATCTCTGATAAGCGAGGCATCAGTTTCACATCAAGGTCTTCTGAAAAATTTGATTTACTACTGGAATGATCCAAAAGATCTTTGAAAAATAATTTTTGATGAAGCATCTCAATCACTCAAGATATATACTGTTCAGTTCATTTTACCAATAAACGAAAATAATTTAGTAATCATAAAGTGACAAAGCTTATCCTGGCATCAAGTTCTATATACAGGCAAGAAATATTCAGAAAATACTATTCTGAATTCAAATGCATCAGTCCTGATATCGATGAAACACCTATGCTCAATGAAAAGCCAATATCTTTAGCCAAAAGGCTTTCAAACAAGAAAGCTGAAAAGATCTCATTGGAGTTCCCAGATCATTTTGTTATTGGTTCAGATCAGGTTGCATCATTTGATGAGCAAATTCTAGGAAAGCCTGGCAGCTACAATAACGCATTGAGTAATTTCAAAATGTTCAGAGGCAAAAGCGTGTTCTTTTATGCTGGTGTTTCAATCAGAAATGAGTCTCTGGGAATCAATAGGAATGGCCTAGAAACAACTGAGATTAGATTCAAGGATTATTCAGATGAGGAAATGATCAATTATCTTGATAGCCTTGATACCTTTAATACCACAGCAGGAGTAAAGAGTGAGTCCATTCTTTTTACACCTCTGGTTGATGAAATCATTTCAAACGACGATTATGCAATCATCGGGCTTCCAATCAATTGGATCTTGAGTCAGCTTTCAGAATTTAACTAATCTAAAGACTTTATATTGAATAAAACGGTTTTGAGTTCCTCAGGCAGGTCTGCTTTAAAATGATAGTTTGAATCGGGTGTCTCAAATTCAGGGAATGAAATTTCAGAAGCATGCAAGAAAAGACGTTTGAGCCCATAACTCTTTTTGATGATGTCATTTTTGATGCCATACCTTAAGTCTCCAGCAATTGGCATTTTTATAAAAGCCGAATGTGCTCGAATCTGATGTGTCCTTCCTGTGATGGGTGATATGTCAAATAATGAAGCGTGATTCATGCGCTCGGTCATTTTAAACTCAGTGATTGCCCTAAGACCATCAGTATCGATAATGGATTTTCTATGTTTTTTGCTTCGATCTATTCGTATAGGTTGATCAATGGTAAAAGATTCTTTAACAGGATTCCCTAGAAGGAGCGCTTGGTATTTCTTCTTGATTGTTCCTTCACGAAAATATTGGTGAAGTTTTCTGAGTACTGACCTTTTCTTAGCGATCAATATTATGCCACTGGTCTCTTTATCAATTCGATGAACAAGCTCCAATGTTTCATACTTTTTATCACGATGGTGTCGGAGCAGTTCTATTAATCCGAAGGAAACACCACTGCCTCCATGAACCGCGAGACCACTGGGTTTATTTACAACCAAAAAACCCTTCTCTTCATGCAAAATGATCTCATCAATCCAGTTCAAATCCATTGCCTTGCTTGGCTTTTTTTCTATGGATTTACGTGATATCAGATGTGGCGGTATTCTAATGAGATCTTCTGATTTAAGTCGACTCATTGGCTTTGCTCTTTTCGAGTTGATGCGAACCTCTCCCTTTCTGATCATCGAATATATTTTAGTTTTGGGCAGACCTTTGAGCATCTTAAGCAGAAAATTATCAAGTCTCATTCCATCAGAGTTTAGATCGATCACAAGTATGTTATTTTTGTTTTCTGTTTTCATAAGTTAATGATTTTCATATAAATTCAACGATTGTTGTTGAAAATTCATGATCTCTGCTATAATGCGAACACAAAATATAGATTATTGATAGGAAAATAATCAAATGAATTGTGGAATGAGTCCACAAACTGATGACAAAAAAGTCATAAAGATTTAATTAAACAAAGACAATTTGATAGAAAATCTTTGTTGGTATAAAAGAAATTCAAAAACATTTGTTGCGCATCAACAGATGAACAAACTTGGAACTTAACCAAGGAACCAATAGTAAGAAACAAAGTTTCTATCCTGTTGCCTTAATAAGAGGTAACCATGAAAAGAATTCTAATAAACGCGACTCAGCAAGAAGAGCTGAGAGTCGCAATGGTAGATGGTCAGAAACTCTATAACCTAGATATAGAGTATGCATCTGGCTCACAAAATAAAAACAATATATACAAAGGAAGGATTACTCGTGTTGAGCCAAGCCTTGATTCTATATTTGTTGACTTTGGCTCAGAAAAGAATGGATTTTTACCATTCAGAGAAATCTCAAGAGAATACTATCTGACCGAACCCATACCCGGTGAAAAACACAACATCAAAAATCTCTTTGAAGAGGGTCAAGAAATTGTTGTGCAAGTGGTTAAGGAAGAAAGGGGTACAAAAGGTGCTGCACTGACCACTTACCTAAGTCTTGCAGGAAGATTTATGGTCTTTAAACCCAATAATTCAAAAGGTGGAGGTATATCAAGAAAGATCACTGGCCGAGAAAGGCTTGATACTTTTGAAGTGCTGGACCAACTGGATCAGCCAAATGGCAGCAGTGTGATTGTTCGTACAGCGGGTGTTGGGAGACCATTGATTGATTTGCAATGGGATCTTAACTATTTGGTAGGTATCTGGGATTCAATAAAGAAATTGGCATTGGATGCCAAAGCCCCAGCGCTGATTTTCAAAGAGAACAGTTTGATTGCAAGATCGATGAGAGATCATCTTGAAGATGACATAGGTGAAATCATCATCGATGATGAGGACACATATGAGAATTCAAAAAAATACATCAAACAAGTCAGTCCAAAAAATCTAAAGAAACTGAAACATTACTCTGAAGCAACGCCATTGTTCACTCGTTTTCAAATTGAAAACCAAATTGAATCGGCTTACTCAAACCAGGTGAGACTCCCTTCAGGAGGGACCGTTGTCATCGATTACACTGAAGCTTTAATATCAATTGATATCAATTCCGGTAGAGCCACAAAAGAATCTGACATTGAATCAACAGCCCTTCAAACAAACCTAGAAGCTGCAGAAGAAATCGCCAGGCAGTGTAGGTTAAGAGATATGGGTGGACTCATTGTCATTGATTTCATTGATATGAGACAGTACAAAAACCAAAAAGCAATTGAAAACGCAATGAGAACAGCCGTCAGGAAGGATCGTGCAAGAGTCTCTGTTGGAGGCATTTCAAGATTTGGACTCATGGAGATGTCCAGACAAAGGCTCAGACCTTCATTGGATGATTCTGCTTATAAGATCTGCCCACATTGCAATGGTATAGGGAAAGTAAGGAGCACAGAATCTTTGGCTCTATCTGTATTAAGACTGGTTGGTGAAGAAGCACGGAAGGAGAAAACAAAAAGTGTCATTGCAAATATACCACCTAACGCTGCGAACTATCTCCTCAATGAAAAAAGGGAATGGATCAATGAAATTGAAGAAAGAGAGAAAATTGACATCGTCTTGACCGCTGATCCAGAGCTTTCAAGTGTGAATTTTACCATTACTCGAGTCAGAACCGATGGGACTGAAATTCAAGGCGGTAGCAATACTCAGGCTCATTCCCATGGAGACCACGATGAAGATAAAAAGAATGGATCAGATAGCCGCCTGAATACAGAGCATGAGCCTGTTAAAGCATGGGATATTGAGGACATGAGAGGACCCAATTTGATTGATAAGATCAAATTCTGGTTCACCACTCCTCCCAAAAAGAAGAAATCTGAACCGAAGAAAAAACAACGGCCCAGAAAAAAAGCTTCTGAAAAGAGGTCAAGAAAATCACATTCTTCATCAAGAAACAAAACCAGATCCAATAAAAAAGCAAAGACAGATGCACCAAAAGCTGAGAAAGATAAACAAAAAAAGAAGAGAGATCATTCAAAAACGAATAAAAAAGCATCGAAGAAATCGTCTAATGAAAATAAAGGAAGATCTGATGAGAAAGACACCAAAAAGAAAACAGCTAAAAACTCGACCAAGAAACCTCTCAATAAAAAAGCAAAGCCTGAGGATAATAAAAAGTCTGTAGATACAAAAAAAGTTGAGGGCAAAAAGACCAAAAAAAGAAACAAAAAGGATGAAAAAACTTCTCAGGTTAAGAAAAAAGAGACGAAAGCTAAGGCTGATAAAGATAGCAAAGGCTCTGAACCAAAGAAAGCTTCACCAAAAACTGTAAAAAAGAGCAAAGTCAAGAGCGATAAAGTTTTGCCTTGGGAAGATATCGTCCCCCCTAAATAATCAATATATATCCTCGTAGAGTGCTTCAATGGCCTCTTCGAGGATATCC
>JAPOHS010000220.1 GCA_029979325.1 Pseudomonadota bacterium
GTCTAATAGCTCTTCTTAATATCCTTCTAAGAACATACCCTCTTCCTTCATTCTCAGGAAGTATTCCATCAGCAATAAGAAAACTCACCGATCTAATATGATCAGATATAACCTTATGAGATTCGCTTTCTTGATTACCTAAAACTCTGTTTGATGCGCTAATTAAATCTTTAAATAAATCAGTTTGATAATTTGAATTAACTCCCTGCATTACGGCAGCAATTCTTTCAAGACCCATACCTGTATCAACAGATGGTTTGGGAAGTGGCGTCATATTGCCAGAATCATCTCTATTGAATTGCATGAATACAAGATTCCATATTTCTACGAATCTATCTCCCTCATCACCTTCTGAGCCTGGGGGAGTTCCCTCAATATGGTCGCCATGATCATAATAAATTTCAGAGCATGGGCCACATGGGCCTGTATCACCCATAGACCAAAAATTATCTTCATCTCCAAGCCTGACTATTCTTGAAGGGTCTACACCAATGACATTTATCCAAATTTTTTCTGCCTCATC
>JAPOHS010000221.1 GCA_029979325.1 Pseudomonadota bacterium
TGGTTTCCTCTCACTCGAATATTCTGGTCATGGAAAATCATCAGGTAAATTTATCAACGGCAATATCTCAAAATGGACTCTAGAAACAAAGACATTAATTAAAAAAATAGTAAAAAAAAATAAAATAATTCTTATTGGTTCAAGTATGGGTGCTTGGATTTCATTAAACCAGTTTAAATATTTTAAAAATCAAATAAAAGGCTTTATAGGCATAGGCTCTGCTCCTGAATTTTTAGAAAACTTGATGTGGAAAAAGTTCACAAAAAAAATGAAGTCTGAAACTATCCAAAAAGGGATTTTACAATCTCTAAAAACCTTTTGAACCGTTTCTATTTCATCAATACAACTGAGAGTCTCAGCTAGTATTAAATCACAGTATTGAACTAAATTATTCTTAAATAATTCAAGAATAGGAAGAGATTTTATGGAATCAAAAACATCGGGCTTATAAGAACCAAAAACTGGAGGAATGCTGGCAGCAACTTTTACTTCTTTTTTATGTGATTTGGCTGCTTTCCGGGC
>JAPOHS010000222.1 GCA_029979325.1 Pseudomonadota bacterium
ATGATAACGGAGCAGAAGCAGAACCTAATTCGGTTTACATGATGGCACACTCAGGTGCTCGAGGCTCCGTAACGCAAATGAAGCAGCTTGGCGGTATGCGCGGTCTGATGGCCAAGCCAAACGGTGATATTATTGAAACGCCAATTATTTCTAACTTTAAAGAAGGTTTAACTATTTTAGAGTATTTCACATCAACCCACGGAGCACGTAAAGGTCTTGCTGATACAGCATTAAGAACTGCTGACTCAGGATACCTAACAAGAAGACTCGTTGATGTTGCTGCAGGTATTGTTGTAAAAGATATTGGCGATGACAATATTGACTGGAGAGGTACAAATAAAAAAGTCATTGTTGATGGAAAAGTGAGTAAGTATTTATTCTCAACTTTATATGGCCGTGTTCTCTCAGAAGACGTTAAGGTTGATAAAAAAGTTGTTGAGCTTGAAAATGGCAAAAAGTTGTCTAAAGGTACATATATTGATGCTGAAGTCTTGGATGCTATTGGAAAATCTGGTGTTGAAG
>JAPOHS010000223.1 GCA_029979325.1 Pseudomonadota bacterium
TTTTAGTTCTTTCGCTCTAACTGGCTCATTAGATTTTGTATAACCTATCACTATATTGCCAATTCTCTTTTTTAGATCTTCCATATCTGATGCTAGGCAAAATACAGCCATAATCTCAGATGCAACGGTTATATCATAGCCACTTTGTCTAGGTATTCCATTTCCAGTGCCACCAAGACCACAGGTAATATCTCTCAACGACCGATCATTCATATCAACCACTCTCTTCCAAGTAATTCTTCTGGGATCAATATTTAACTGATTATCCCAATGGATGTGGTTATCAAGCATGGCTGATAAGAGATTGTGAGCTGCTCCAATTGCATGAAAATCTCCAGTGAAATGCAGATTAATATCTGTCATAGGAATGACTTGAGCAAATCCCCCTCCAGCCGCACCACCTTTCATGCCAAAACAGGGACCTAGGCTTGGCTCCCTCAAACAAATCATTGCGTTTTTACCAATATGGTTTAAGCCGTCTACAAGACCAACGCTCGTTGTAGTCTTGCCCTCTCCAGCTG
>JAPOHS010000224.1 GCA_029979325.1 Pseudomonadota bacterium
CTGATGATGGGTTAACAACATCCATATCAAGTTCATTTGTAAAATTGGCTAAGCTATCTTGAAGACTTTGAGTATGAGTTTGTATACCAGAAGTAGAAAAATTTTGATTTTCCTCTCTCAGGTTGCCTTCAACAATTAGAATTTTTTTCATAGTCTAAATGAAAATTATATTTTAATTTTTTTATTTTACTTATAAGATAATAGATAAATATGACAAAAGTTGCAATCATAGGCACAGGACCATGTGGTCTTTCGATGTTGAGAGCTTTTGAACAAGCTGAAAAAAAAGGTGAAAAAATTCCTGAGGTAGTTGCTTTTGAAAAACAAAGTGATTGGGGTGGATTATGGAATTATAGTTGGAGAACAGGCTCAGACGAATATGGTGATCCAGTTCCAAATAGTATGTACAGATATCTTTGGTCAAATGGACCGAAAGAATGTCTAGAGTTCGCAGATTATTCTTTTGATGAACACTTTGGAAAGCCTATTCCTTCATTTCCTCCAAGAGAAGTGCTTTATG
>JAPOHS010000225.1 GCA_029979325.1 Pseudomonadota bacterium
TTTCTGATATTCTTTGAACCAGTTTTATCTTTAAAATACTTACCAGTTTTTACTTTTGAATTTTCAGGTAAATTTAATTGAACCATTAATAAACTCTTTCCTGAGGTGGAAAGTATTGTACTTCATTGGTTAGAGTAGATTTATGCACCGGTCTGTATGAGATTTTAGTATTTTTTCCATCACACCATGAAAGAGTATGTTGCATGAATTTTTCATCATCTCTTTTTGGATAATCTTCTCTTGCATGAGCACCTCTGCTTTCTTTTCTATTATAAGCAGAGTCTACAGTTGCAACGGCTTGTCTAATAAGATTATCAAACTCTAAAGTCTCTACTAAATCAGTATTAAATATTAAAGATTTATCTTTAACTGAGATAGATTCCATTCCATCGTATGTTTTTTTAATTTCTTCAACACCTTCTTTTAATGTTTTCTCAGTTCTAAAAACTGCACATTTTGATTGCATGGTTTTTTGCATTGATAATCTTAACTCTGCTGTACTGTTTTCACCGTTAGCATT
>JAPOHS010000226.1 GCA_029979325.1 Pseudomonadota bacterium
GAGTTAAACTAAATTATCTTCCAATACCAAAATATTTATATCCTAGGTTTTTGATTTTTTCTGGTGAATAAATGTTTCTCATGTCGTAAATAATAAGTTTTTTATTTTTCGAAATTTTTTTGAAATTAATTGATTTAAAATCATTCCACTCTGTGTGAATAATTACGAGATCAGATCCTTTAATTGATTTATCAATAGAATTTGAAAAATCAACATTTTTTAAATTTTTAAATTCTTTTTTTACACCAGTAGGGTCGTAGTACTTAATTTTAGCACCTCTTTTGGATAGGTATGGAATCAATTTTAAACTTGAAGAATCTCTCATATCATCTGTATTTGCTTTAAATGTGACTCCAAGGAATGATATTTTTTTATTTTTAATCTTTTTATTAAGAAAAATGAAAATTTTATAAGTCCGTCAAGCTTTAATTTGGTAAATAATTTAATAATTTTATTGATTTTATAAAATCTGACTAAGAAATAATTTTGTTCTATCACTCTTTGGATTAGCAAAAAATTC
>JAPOHS010000227.1 GCA_029979325.1 Pseudomonadota bacterium
CACACAATGTCATTTTCTTCATCTAATTATAAAAGTTTCAAATATAAAAAATGTTCTTGAAATTGGAACTTTTACTGGTCTGAGTGCTCTAACAATTTCACTTGCATTACCTGATAATGGTAAACTTATTGCCCTTGATAAAAATGAGGAGACAAACAAAATTGCATGTGATTTTTTTAAAAAAGCAAATCAAGATCATAAAATTAAAACAATAATTAAACCAGCTCTTGAAAGTTTAGGGGAATTATCAAATAATAAATTTGATATGATCTTTATTGATGCTGATAAAATGAATTATAAGGCATATTATGAAAAATCCCTAAAATTATTAAATAAAGGTGGGTTAATCATTATTGATAACGTTTTATGGCACGGTGAAGTAGCTGATGAAAAAAATAATGATAAATTTACTATAAATATTAGAGAATTTAATAAATTTGTATCTGAAGATAAAAGAGTAGAGCAAATCATTATTCCATTAGGTGATGGAATGACTGTTTGTAGGGTTTTATAATGTTT
>JAPOHS010000228.1 GCA_029979325.1 Pseudomonadota bacterium
TAGCTTTCGAATTAGCTTCAAGACAATGTTTTAAAGAAGCATGTACAAGAGGGACCCTTAAATTATTAGAACCTATCATGAGAGTAGAAGTTGTTACTCCGGAGGATTATATGGGTGATGTAATCGGTGACTTGAACAGTCGTAGAGGTCAAATTAATACCCAAGAGCAAAGAGGAAATGCAACTGTAATTACTGCAATGGTGCCTTTAGCTAACATGTTTGGTTATATAAATAACCTAAGATCAATGTCACAAGGGAGAGCTCAATATACAATGTTCTTTGATCATTATGATAAAGTCCCTCAAAATGTTCAAGACGAAGTAACAAAGAAAACAGGTTAATATGGAAAAACAAAATATTAGAATAAAACTAAGAGCCTATGATAATAAAGTTTTAGATGCTTCTACTGAAGAAATTGTAAATACAGTTAAGAGAACAGGGGCAACAATTAAAGGTCCTATTCCGTTACCAACAAGGGTTGAAAGATACACAGTTTTAAGATCACCACACATTGATA
>JAPOHS010000229.1 GCA_029979325.1 Pseudomonadota bacterium
CTACTTCTCCATTTTGATAAGAATTACTTCTACTTGCCTCATACCATTGTGTGAGTGTGTCTTTTTTAGTGTCATTGTAGTAGAAAAGAATTAATATTGGATTTTTTATATTTTTTTAATGTTTGAAGCATAAATCCATCGCCACCAATTACAATAATTAGTTTTGGTATATTTAATCTTTTAATATTTAAAATTTTTATTACAGTTTTTTTAATTTTTTTAGAGACTTAAATTTCACTAAAAAAATTCATCCAAATCGCTTAGATAAAAAAATTTTTATCATTTTCTGTTTTAAGAGGGATTGGTCTTATTTCTTATTCTTTATATCTATGGCATTATCCAATATTCGTTTTTGGAAAAATAACTAATTTTACAGGTGCTGATAATCAAAATTTAAATGCAAAATTAATATTAATATTGATTGCTATTTTATTATCTATTTTAACATTTCTGATTATAGAAAATACATTTAGAAAAAAAATAAATTTTAAGATCAATCATTTTTTCTTAGGAAT
>JAPOHS010000022.1 GCA_029979325.1 Pseudomonadota bacterium
ATTTAATGAATATCTATCATTCAATGATCTTCCTGAGCTAGATTTGATAATCAGAACCTCTGGTGAGACTAGACTGAGTAACTTTATGCTATGGCAATCAGCTTACTCTGAAATTCATTTTACAGAGACATTATGGCCAAACTTTGAGGAGCAAGAGTTTTTAGAAATCCTTCAAGCGTACTCTCTGTCAGAGCGAAGATTTGGCAATGTCGATGAAGATACTGAACTAAAGGAAGCTTAAATTAGGTGACAAACCTTCAAAAAAGAATCTCATCGGGCTTGGTTCTTCTTGTCATTTTGGCAGTAATCATAAATGCAACAAGGCTGATGCCTGATATCCCTGTTTATACTTTAGCCATATTGGCACTTTTAGTGTCTTATGAATATTCTCAATTTTTAAAGATAAAATCATTGTCATTGGTGTTTTTACTTACTATTTTAATGAGCACTTTGGTACCGAGTGAATATTACTCACATTTTGTGATCCTTGGTTGTTTGATATGGCTTAGTCTATTCTTGAGAATTTTGCTATATGACAATCCAACGATGGGAAGTGCTGAGATATTTTTTTCAGGTTATCTAATGATTTTTCCTTCGTTTATTTCTGGAATCATTATTTTTGAAGCTTATGCAAAGTTACTGATGCTGGTTTTAATTGCCGTATCTTTTGCAGACTCGGCTGCATATTTCTTCGGTAAAAAATTTGGAAGAAAAATTCTTCTCAGAAACACCAGTCCTGGTAAAACCCTTGAAGGCTTGATCGGTGCCTTCATTGCAACCCCAATTTTTTTGGCACTTTTATCTGGTTTAATGGACACCAATTTATCTGGTGCAATCATATTTGGCATAATCATAACGCCACTGAGTTTTGCAGGGGATGTCGTTTTTAGTTTCATTAAAAGGAGTGCCAATGTAAAAGATTCAAGCAATCTTATACCTGGTCATGGAGGATTCATTGACCTCTTAGATGGTTCAATTGCGTCACTGCCATTTTTTGCACTTTTGTTAATGAGCTTGCCAGAAAACTTCTAATGGATTTTAAAAAATCAAAAAAAATGCAAATCAATATGACTTATTTTATTTGATATTCCTTATTTTAATGGTTTTTGGCTTTCTTTAATCCCTTCAATCTTTATAATTCCTTCATAATGGAGAGGGATAATTAAAAAATGGATTTTTTATTTTCAGTAATTGCATTCATCGTCTTAGTTGGCGTGCTCGTTGCTATTCATGAATACGGACATTTCATTGCTGCAAAATTATGCAATGTAAAGGTCCTTCGCTACTCAATTGGATTCGGCAAGGTTCTTGCCAGTAAACGATCAGGTAATGATCAGACAGAATACTGCTTATCATTAATCCCACTCGGCGGTTATGTTCAACTCTTAGACGAAAGAAGCGAGGACGTGGCTGAAGAAGAAAAAGAAAGAGCCTTCAACAATCAGACACCCATTAAAAAGATTTTTATTCTCTTTGCAGGACCAGCTGCTAATTTTATATTCTCAATCATTGCTTATACGCTTATGTTTTCTGCTGGTGTGCCAGGACAGAAACCAATCATAGGAGAGGTTGATCAAGAATCAATTGCATGGGAGGCCAATATTCGAGCTGGAGATGAAATTATTTCTGTTGGGGATAGAGATGTAAAAACTTGGCAATCCGCTCTGATCTCAATGATTGGAGAAGTACTTGAAGATGAGCAAATATCAATACAATTAATCAATGCCAATGGCAGCGAAAAAAATGCACTTCTTGATGTCAGTGGCAGAACAAAAGAACTTACATCACCCGACTTATTGTTTCCAGGTCTTGGTTTTACGCCAGAATCCCCCAATCTTTCACCAATTGTCGTCTCTGTTGTTCCAGACAGTCCAGCAGATCAGTCTGGCTTGAAAAAGGACGACATACTAAAAAGCATCGATGGCATAGAGATTCAGAATATTGATCAATTCAGCCAATTGATTATGGATCGACCCAATACTCTGATTGATCTTCTCATTGAGAGGGATGGAATGGATTATGAAACAGATGTCTCACTCACCACTAGGGAAGACAATAAATCCATGGGTTACATAGGTTTGCAAACAACTTTTAATCAAGATCAATTGCAAGAATACATGGCTATAGAAAAGTATTCTTTTACTCAAAGTTTCCTCATGTCAATTGAAGAGACCAATAGAATGATTGGTTTGACACTGAATATGTTGGGCAAAATGGTAACAGGTCAGATTTCCAGTGATAATTTAAGCGGACCTGTAGGTATTGCAAAAGATGCTGGCACTGTTGCTAAGAGAGGCATCATTGCGACACTCTCTTTTATGGCGATCATAAGCATCAGTCTGGGGATTCTTAATCTTCTTCCAATTCCTGTTTTGGATGGTGGTCAGATCCTGTTTGTTTGCATCGAGACTGTCATCAGAAGACCGTTACCTGAAAAAATACAAATGGCCTTTCAACAGATTGGGGTCACCGCACTTTTGTTTCTGATGGTTTTTGCACTATATAATGATTTGGCAAGGATTTTTGGGTGATTTCAATTTTGAAGAACAGCATTATAACTATTGCAATTTGGTTGTTCATTTTCCCTATGGCAACCCTATCTAATGATGAATTTGTTGTAAAAGATATAAAAATAGAAGGCCTTGAAAAGATTTCGGAAGGTGCACTTCTTAACTATTTACCAGTCAATATTGGGGACAGTCTTGATGAAAGCAGAATCCAAGAGTCAATCCGTTCTGTTTATTCAAGTGGATTTTTTAAGAATATCGAGTTCAGAAAGGATGACTCAGGAGTGTTGATCATTTCTGTATTGGAGCGACCATCAATCGCCTCAATAAACTTTGAAGGTAATAAAGACATAAAAACAGAGGATCTAGAAGATTCTTTAAATAATATTGGTTTCAAGATTGGGAGAAATTATGATCCTTCGATTCTAGATGAAATTGAGCGATCACTCATTGATCAGTATTTTAGTTTTGGTAAATACAATGCCAGAGTGAAAACAACAGTTGAAGAACTTCCTGGAAATACCGTTGGTGTTCAAGTTGATGTCAGTGAGGGCGATAGGGCACAAATTAGGCAAATCAATGTTGTTGGTAATAAGATCTTCAGTGATGAAGATATTCTAGATATATTGAAGTTACAGATGCCAAACTGGCTATCATTTTTCAATCAGGATGATAGATACTCACGTGAAGATCTTCAGGGAGACCTTGAAACAATTGAAAATTTTTATTTAGACCAAGGCTATGCAAACTTTAGAATTGAATCCGCACAGGTTGCAATTTCTAAGGATAAGCAAGGAATTTTTGTAACAATCAATATCACTGAAGATGAAGTCTATACCCTCTCAGATGTAAAAGTAACTGGGGAGTTTGTTATCCCCAAAGAGGAGATTGAAAAATTTATCTTCGCACAACCTGGGCAGACCTTTTCCCAAGGCTTATTAACCTCCATTACGGAGCTCATCGAGTATGAGCTCGGTGAAGATGGGTATTCTTTTGCAGAGGTAGAGGCAGTTCCAGAATTAGATCGAGAAAACAAGGAAGTGAAAGTCGTATTCTACATTCAACCCAAAGATAGGGTTTATGTGAGAAGAATAAGTTTCACAGACACAACATCAATCAATGATGATGTCCTCAGAAGAGAGATGAGACAGCTTGAAGGTGGTTACTATTCGAAAAGCAAACTTGAAAGATCAAAGATCAGATTACAAAGACTGCCCTTTATTGAAGAAGTGAATTATGAAACATATCCGGTTCCAGGCTCGACTGATCTTGTAGATGCAGAGTTCAATATAAAAGAGGGACTTCCAGGACAATTTGGAGGCGGAATTGGTTATTCTGGATATCAGAAACTTATCTTGAATGGTAACTTCACACACACAAACTTCTTCGGAACAGGAAACAGGGTAGGGTTGGATATCAATGCAAGTCGATTCAGGGATTTATACAGCATATCAACCACCAATGCATATACAGGCATTGATGAAATTGCAAGGACACTGAGTCTGTCTTATTCAAACTTCAGTCAGTTCACATCATCATCATCCGATTTTTCAACCAAAACATACTCTCTCGGAGCGCAATATTCTTACCCATTGTCAGAGTTCCAAAGACTTATATTTGGAGGCTCTCTTCAGAGTTCAGAGCTTCTGGCTGGAGATTATAGTGCCGATCAAGCTCTTCAATGGGTTACAAGTAATGGAAAGAGTGAATGTTTTGACCAAGAGTTTTTTGACTTCTGTAAAACCAGATTTGACAATGCTGAGCTGACTGCTGGATGGGTCTATGATTCAAGGAATAGATTTATGTTTGCAGATCAGGGGATGAGCCATCGTTTGATTCTAAATGCCTCAATACCAGGAAGTGATGTCGAGTACTACGGGATCAATTATGCCTACAAACAATACTTCAATATCCCTTTCCCTATCATTAATCGACTTACGATGATGGTTAAAGCAGATCTAGCCTTTAATGATGCATATGGTGATTCAATTGGTGTACCCCCTTACAAGAACTTTTATGCTGGAGGTCCGGACACAGTTAGGGGATTCAAGGAGCATCGATTGGGACCAAAAGACAATTATGGGAACCCTTATGGCGGTAACCTCTTGATTTCGAGTCAGACTGAGTTCATTCTTCCCATACCTGGTGATTGGGCCAATAGAGCAAGATTCAGTCTATTTTTTGATATCGGAAATACCTTTTCAACAAGTGAACTGGAGTTTTTTGATCCTGAAGGGAATCCAATAGACTATAGTTTTGATGCCAGTAAATTGAAGCGATCTTATGGTTTAGCAGCTCAGTGGTTGGCTCCAATGGGGTTATTTAGATTCAGTTATGCCATACCGATGAATTCTATAGACGGCACAGATCGATTTTATTCTGATGAGACAGAGAGATTCCAATTTACAGTTGGTGGTGCTTTTTAGATAATGTCTTAATAATTTTTTGATAAGAAAGGAAATAATCATGAAAAATAAATACTTACTAGGAATATTTGCCGTATTGGTTTTTGTAGGGCAGCCAGTTTTTGCACAAGACTCAGCTGTGAGAATTGGTGTAGTGGATATGAATAAATTACTTCAAGAATCTCCCCAATATCAGGACATGCTTTCAGCTGTTGAAGAAGAGTTTGCTCCTAGGGTGAGAGATATTGAGGCCAAGGAAGCTTCTTTCAATGAAAGCAGAGATCAGTTACAACAGGATAATTTGGCTCTCAGTAATGATGAAAGACAGAATGCGACACTCAAATTAGCCTCAGCTCAAAGAGAGCTAGAGTACTTGGCACAAAGCTTTCAAGAGGATAGGAACAATCGAATTCAGATTGAGACCAATAAAATCATTGTTGAAACCATCAATGTTGTAAACAAATTTGGTAGAGACAGTGGTTATGATCTCATTATCAATGAAGGCAGAATCAGTCAGAACACAATTTTGAATGGAGGAACTCTTTATAAGGGCGCTTCAGTCGACATCACAAATGACATTGCAAAAGTATTAGAGAAAAACTTTCAGGAAATTAAAACGGGCGGTTAAACTTCGTTTTCTAAGGAGAGATATTTTTGCCAGATGGTTCAGTCACACTAGGGGAATTGGCATCCAAGTATGGATGTGAGCTGATTGGTGATGATGAAACCAGAGTAAGTAAAGTCTCAACTTTGCAAGATGCAGACCATGATTCTATTTCCTTTCTTGCAAATCCTGCATACAAGTCTCTATTAACTGAAACCAAAGCATCTGCTGTCATACTCATGAAAGAAGATGAGCAGAATTGTCCCTGTGCCTCACTTGTTTGCGACGATCCATATCTTGTTTTTTCGAGAATCTCATCCATGCTTGATCATTCAAAATCATTTCATCCAGAAATACACCCCACTGCAATTATTCACGATGATGCGATAGTCCCCAAAAGTTGTAATATTCAAGCTGGAGCTTTTATCGCAGAAGGGGCAAGTTTGGGTGAGTCAGTCTATATCGGTGCAAATTCAGTAATTGAAAAGAATGCTCAGATAGGTGATAACTCATGGATAGCGCCAAATGTCACACTCATGAATGATTGTGTTATTGGAAATAGAGCAGTCATACACTCAGGTGTTGTCATTGGTGGCGATGGTTATGGCTTTTCAGAAAATGAAGAACAGTCATGGGAGAAAATACCGCAAGTTGGATCTGTTATCATTGGAGATGATGTTGAAATTGGCGCGAATACAACCATAGATAGAGGCGCGCTTTCAAACACCGTCATTGGTAATGGTGTCAAATTAGACAATCTAATTATGATTGCCCACAACGTTGTAATCGGTGACCATACAGCGATTGTCGCATCTTCATCAATTGCTGGCAGTTCAAAAATAGGTAAGTATTGCCGTATCAGTGGGCAGGTTGGGATCACAGGGCATGTAGACATTGCAGATCATACAACCTTGACTGCTAGAACCTCTGTTATGAAATCAATCTCAAAATCTGGTGTCTATTCAAGTAATTTATTTCCTCATCAGGAATCCAAGGAATGGCAAAAGAATGTTGCAAAGTTTAGGAGACTGAGAAAATCAGAAGGAAGCAATGACTAACATTCATAAAACAGCAGTCGTATCACCCAAATCAAATATTGATCCAAGCGTTGCAATTGGAGCGTATTCAATCATCGGAGATGATGTAGAGATAGGTAAGAATACAAAGATAGAATCGCATGTTGTCATCAAGGGAAAAACAAAGATCGGTGAGGATAATCACTTTTATTCTTTTTCCTCCATTGGAGATGATCCTCAAGATAAGAAGTACTTAAATGAGGAAACTGAAGTTGAAATCGGAGATAGAAATACAATCAGAGAATATACAACCATAAATAAGGGAACAATCCAGGATGTAGGCGTTACAAGGATGGGCAATGACAACTGGATCATGGCTTATGTTCATATTGCACATGACTGTCAAGTTGGAAACAATACGATATTTGCCAACAACACAACCTTAGGTGGGCATGTTGAGGTTGGAGATTACGTCATATTTGGTGGTTTTTCGGGTGCCCATCAGTTCTGTAAAATAGGATCGCATAGCTTCTTGGGTATGTACTCAGGAGTGGCCAGAGATCTTCCTCCATATGTCATCGTGATGGGTCAACCTGCCGAGCCCAGGGGGATTAACCTTGAGGGTTTAAAGAGAAGAGATTTTTCAAAGGATCAAATAAGGAACATTAAATCAGCATATAAAGCCTTGTATATGTCTGATCTTCGATTAGAAGAGGCCATAAAGGCAATTCAGGATCTTGGTGATATCAACGGAGAACTCAATATTCTTGTCGATTTTCTAAACAATACGACAAGAGGCATTGTCAGAAAAGGCTAATACAGATGGCACATTTTGTAGTCGTAGCAGGGGAACCGTCTGGAGATGTGCTTGGTGCTAAATTAATTTCAGACTTAAAAAAGATCAATCCAGATCATCAGTTTTCAGGGATTGCTGGCCCAAGAATGATAGCAGAGGGTTGTGAGCCATGGTTTGAGATTTCAGACTTATCTGTGATGGGTTTAACAGAAGTGATTAAACATCTACCAAGGATTCTTAAAATCAGGAAGGCAGTGATTGAGAAGTCTATTGATATTGAGCCAGATGCTTATATCGGCATTGATTATCCAGAATTTAATCTCAGTATTGAGAAGTCACTGAAAAAAAGAAAAATCAAAACCATACAGATGGTCTGTCCAAGTTTTTGGGCTTGGAGGGAAGCGAGGGCAAATAAGTTCAAATCAGCAATAGATTTGATGCTATGTTTATTCCCCTTCGAACCCGATCTACTCAAGGATAAGGGTGTTGAAGCAGCTTTCATAGGTCATCCTCTTGCTGAAGAGATTAAGATAGATAATTCTCATCAATCAACATCTGACATTAAGTCTGTGAATATCGCTCTTCTGCCAGGCAGCAGACGAAAAGAAATTGATTATCACCTTGAAGTTATATTGGATGCAGCAGTGATGATTCGTGATCAACTATCCATAACCAATAAAGAGGTTATATTTTTTATACCAACAAGATTCAAAGAAATGGAAGATTGGATCAAGTCCTTTAAAAAGTTTAATGATCTAAAAATTAAAATATTCAAAGAAACCAGTGATTGCTTATCAGACAGTGATCTGATCATAACCAAATCAGGAACATCAACATTGGAGTCAGCACTGTATAAGAAGAAAACAATTGTGGTGTATAAGATGTCATCAGTTTCATTCTTTTTGTTAACAAAATTAAACCTAATCAATGTGAGCTATGCTTCACTTCCAAATATTTTATTGGGTCATGAGTGCTTTAAAGAATTTATTCAAGATGATTTTAGAGCAGAAGGCATTGCAAATGAGGCCATGAGATTATTGCAAGTTGATTCAGATGCTTATCTTATTCCCTTAAAAAAACTTCACGAAGATTTAAGATCTCCCGAGCAGGATGCTTCTTCTGTAATCACTCGATTCTTAGGCTTATCTTGAGCCAGGAAGGTGCAAACATTTTTATAGGTGTAGATGAAGCCGGGAGAGGCTGTCTAGCAGGCCCAGTAGTTAGTGCATCCGTTGCAATCTATGAGGACCAAGTCATTGAAGGCGTGAATGACTCAAAGTTATTGTCACCAAAAAAAAGAAATGATCTTTATGATGTCATTCAGAATGAATCTCTAAGCTTTTCTGTAGCGAGCATCGATAATCATGTCATTGATCAAACAAACATTCTCGTTGCAACTCTCCAATCGATGAAAGATTCGATTGATGCCATTGGTGTAAATGCGGATGAGATCATCATCGATGGTCCACATAAACCAGTCATGCATGATCAGAGAGACTCAATCACTAGGGGTGTTATTGGAGGCGATAAACTATTTCATTGCGTTTCAGCAGCATCTATAATTGCTAAGGTTTATAGAGATAAGTTTATGATTGAATTGCACCAAAAGTATCCAAAATATAATTTCCAAAAAAATAAAGGATACCCAACAAAAGATCATATCCAAGCCATAAAAGAATTAGGACCCAGCCCTTATCACAGGCTGAGTTTTAAACCAGAACTGTATGTAAATGAGAATTCAAAGTGAGTAATCCTTCCTTTGTTCATTTAGACGTGAATACCCAGTATTCTCTCGGAAGAAGTACAATCAGACAGGATCAGTTAATCGATGCTTGTACCGATATGGGGATGCCTGCAGTTGGAGTGACTGATCATAATAATCTTTTTTCTGCATATAAGCTCTACAAGTCTGCTCAAAAGAAAGGCATAAAGTATATTATCGGATCAACCATTACCCTTCTAGACCAAAAAGAGCGAATCAAAAGTAAGTTATCTCTTCTCTGTGAGAATGAGATTGGTTACAAGAATTTATGTGCCCTGATTACACGGTCATACACAGAGAAGTTGGATAAAAACGAGCCACTCATTGATAGAAAATGGCTGGAGAGTCGCACAGAAGGGTTGATCGCAATTTCCTCTTCTAACAATGGCTCTCTTCAGCAGTCTAAATCCATGGATGAATCAATGGCACTTCAATGGATCAATGATCTTCAAGAACTATTTCCAGACCGTTTATTTTTATCGATCTCTAGAATGGGAATTCCAAATGAGGAAAAGTTGAATCAGTTAACCATAGAGTTATCTACAAATTCCAAAATCCCAATCGTTGCTGTAAATAATCCAATTTTTATAGAAAAAGATGATTTTCTTTCACTCGATGCGAGGGTTTGCATTGATCAGGGAACAATGATGGATGATGAAAGAAGAGCAAAAGACTATACACCCGAGCAATATTTTAAAAGCTCTGATGAAATGGCAAATTTATTTGCAGATATTCCTGAGGCCTTATCGAATACGATTGCTATAGCAGAAATGTGTAATTTCGGATTTGAAAATACCGAGCATGTCTTACCAGAATTTGAAACACCTAAAGATTTATCCATTGATGAGTATTTGGAGCAACAGGCAAATATTGGTCTAAAAAAAATATTTTCCAGTGGTGGTGATAATCTCAGCACCTATCAAAAACGCTTAGATGATGAAATTAAAATCATCAAAAGAACCGGTTTTGCTGGTTATTTTCTTATTGTTGCAGATTTTGTTCAATGGTCTAGGGAGCAGAATATCCCTGTCGGTCCCGGCAGAGGATCTGGGCCTGGATCTCTAGTAGCATATGCGCTTGGTATCACGGAGATAGATCCCATTGAACATGACCTCATTTTCGAGCGATTCCTAAATCCCGAGAGAATTTCAATGCCTGATTTTGATATCGATTTTTGTGTCAATGGCAGAGATCGAGTCATTGATTATGTGAATGAAAAATATGGCGATGACAAAGTCTCACAAATCATCACTTACGGCACACTTTCTGCAAGGGCAGTGGTCAGAGATGTTGGAAGAATCCTTGGCTACCCATATGGCATGGTTGATCGCATTGCTAAAATGATCCCATTTGAGATCGGAATTACTCTTGGCGATGCATTAAAGAAGTCAAATGAGCTGGCTGAAAAATATGAGGAAGACAATGACATTCAATCCATCATTGATCTATCACTCAAGCTGGAAGGTTTAGTCAGGAATGCAGGCACACATGCCGGTGGTGTAGTTATTGCCCCATCAAATCTGTCTGATTTTATGCCATTGTTCAAAGTCGATGATGAAGAGGGCACAGTCACCCAATTTGATAAAGACGATGCAGAGTCAATTGGCCTCATAAAATTCGATTTCTTGGGCTTAAAAACCCTTACCGTCATACAAAATACAGTTGAGTTAATAAATTTTAGCGCTGATTCGCCAATCGATATCAAGAAGATATCTCTTAAAGACAAGAAAACATATAGCCTGCTTTCTTCAGCAAGAACAATTGGTATCTTCCAATTGGAATCTCCAGGAATGAGAGATCTCATTGAGAGAATGCAACCCTCTAAATTTGAAGACATCATTGCTTTGGTGGCTTTATTTAGACCGGGTCCTTTGCAATCAGGCATGGTGGATGATTTTATAGAAAGAAAAAAAGGCGGAGAGACGAAGATCATTGATTATCTCCATCCATCTCTAGAGCCAATCCTACGACCGACTTATGGAGTGATTGTATATCAAGAGCAAGTCATGCAAATCGCTCAGAAATTATCAAAATACACACAGGGCAGTGCTGACATACTCAGAAAAGCCATGGGTAAAAAAATTCCAGAAGAAATGGCGAAGCAAAAAGATGTCTTTATACAAGGTGCAATTGAAAACAATATACCCGAAGCATCAGCCAGGAGAATATTTGAGTTGATTGAGAAATTTGCTGGATATGGATTCAATAAATCTCATTCCGTTTCCTATGCGATGATTGCTTATCAGACTGCCTATTTGAAAGCACATTATCCGACTGAATTCTTTGCAGCTTCTCTCACCTATGATATGGAAAATACGGATAAATTGATTCGAATCAAGGAAGATTGCGAATCATTTGAAATCGAAGTCAAGCCTCCATGTGTTAATCACTCAGCCTATGAATTCAGTGTATGGAAGAAAGATGAAATCAGGTATGCATTAGGTGCCATCAAAGGTATTGGGCGATCCATCTCTGAAGCAATATATGAAGAAAGAAAGCAAAATGGTGAGTTTAAAAGTATTTTTGATTTTTGCTCTAGATTGTCATCCGAGAAGCCTTCGAAAAGAACTCTCGAGGCACTTGTAAAATCAGGAGCAATGGACACATTTGGAGAGAATCGATCAACACTGCTTAACTCGATTCAAATTGCACTGAGTTATTCAAATAAATTAAATCTTGAGCAATCAGCTGGCCAAACAAATCTATTTTATTCTGATAGTGATGAAGATCAGAACCTACCAGAGTTAAGTCGATCAAAAGAACTACAAGTTGATGAAAAATTAGGATTTGAATATTCCACTTTGGGTTTTTATTTTAGCGGTCATCCATTTGATGCCTACCGAAATGACTCTAAGCATTTCACTCAATACAACATTTCCTCTTTAAAGAGGATGCTCGATTCAAAGAAAAGAGAGGGGTATGGAAATAATAAATCATTGATTGATTTAGCTGGATTAATTTCAGATGTCAAAAGAAGAGGAAATAATCTTGCATTCAAGATTGATGATGGCACTGCAATGATTGAGGGCATCGTTTTTGGTGAAAAGATGGAGAGCCTTAAAGGCAGCATCATGAATAATCAATTGCTTTTTCTAAGGGGAAAACTGAGGTTCGACAGTTATGCTGATATGTGGCAACTGGTGATTGAAGAAGTTTCTTCACTTGAAGAATTGATCAACAATAAGGCAAATAAATTAGTCATTCGATGTGACCCAAATTTTAACCCCAAGAAGCTTCAAAAGATCCTGAAATCCCATACTCCCGGCAGCTGTTCAGTTCAACTCAATTATCTCAGTGATGTAAACCAAACGAAAATGAGACTCGGCGATGAATGGAAGGTCAATCCAACGAAGCAATTGAGAGAGACTTTAGCAGAAGAACTCGGTATTGATAATTTTCAGTTTATTTCAAGCTGAGAAGAGATAAGCTATTTATAGTTGTTATACAATACATGTGAACATGTGATGTAATTTTATGGATTTCTTAGATTTTGAAAAACCAATTGTAGAGCTTGAAAGAAGAATTGAAGAGCTCAGATTGACCAATACGGATGCAGACACCGCAATCGAGCTAGATGATGAGATTGAGAGGCTTCAAAAAAAGTGTGAGTCTCTGACAAAAAAAATCTTTGGCAGTCTCAGTGAATGGCAAATTGCTCAACTCGCAAGACATCCGCTTAGACCTAAATCCATTCAAGTGATTGAGGCCATCAGCGAGGACTTTCAAGAGCTTCATGGCGATAGAATGTATGCAGATGATTCCGCAATTATTTCAGGGCTTGCCAAAATCAATAACCAATCAGTGATGTTTATTGCACAAGAAAAGGGCAATAACACCAATGAGAAAATGAAAAGAAACTTCGGTATGCCTAGACCTGAAGGATATCGAAAGGCACAAAGAATGATGAAGCTTGCAGAAAAATTCAAAATTCCCATTGTCACCATCATCGACACACCTGGAGCATTTCCAGGAATTGGGGCTGAGGAAAGAGGCCAGAGCGAAGCAATCGCAAGAAACCTTTTCACTCTTGCATCTTTAAAAACTCCCATTATTAATCTTGTACTTGGAGAGGGAGGATCAGGTGGCGCATTGGCGATAGGCATGGGAGATAAACTCATCATGCTTGAATACTCAATTTATTCTGTGATTTCACCAGAAGCATGTTCATCCATCTTATGGAGGACGCCTGATGAGACAGAAACTGCTGCTGAGGCAATGGGAATTTCATCTTCTCGATTGAACAAATTGGGACTGGTTGATGAGATCATTGATGAACCGCTTGGAGGATTTCATAGGAATCCAGAGAAAACTTTCACATCAATCAAAGAAAGTATTGCTAATGCACTTCAAACCCTTCAATCAGAAGATCCAGAGACCTTACTTGATCAAAGAAGAGCAAGATATAGGGCAATTGGCGAATTCAATGAAAACTGATCATGGCCGATCTTCAAGATTTTGAGGATAGCTTTCTAGGTCAGTTTTCTTCAGTAGATACTGAAAAAGTCTGCCTAGCACTCAGTGGCGGCCTTGATTCAATGGTTTTGTTGCATTTAATGCATGTTCATCTCAATGGTAAATATAAGATTCGTGCGATTCATGTGAATCATAATATCAATGAGAACTCAAATGATTGGAGCACTTTCTGTAAAAAACAATGCAGTCAACTCGGTATAGATCTCACAATTGAGTCCATTCATCCTGAGAACAATGGATCTGGATTGGAGGCAAGTGCCAGGGATGAAAGATACCAAGTCATCAAAGAGAATCTTGCTCAAAATGAGTTGTTGCTGACCGCACATCATAAAGACGATCAACTTGAAACCATTCTTTTCAGAATTTTTCGAGGAACAGGGATCAATGGCTTGAGAGGAATTGTTCATTATAAAGATCATAAAAGCCATAGTATTTTAAGACCGCTCTTACATTGCTCTCGTGCTGATCTTGAGGGATATGCTGCTGCAAACAAGATTAAATGCATAGAGGATGACAGCAATGAAGATACTTCTTTTGATCGAAATTACATCAGAAATCTACTTGTTCCAAAAATCAAAGAAAGATGGAATCGTGTTGAAGAATCAGCCCATCGACTCTCAATTATTGCTGCAGAGAACAATGAATTGTTAAATGAGCTTGCCTTAGAAGACCTCTCGCAAGAATCAGATCTAGATTCAGTCAGTATCAACTGTTTTGATTCACGCTCTATTCCTAGAATTAAGAATATAATCAGGTTTCTGATTGAAAAGAATGACATGGATATGCCGTCGATGCATATCCTTAATTCTGGACTGATTGACCTGATTAAGGATGACGAGAAAACATCCGAAATAAAATGGGGTAATTTTGTGATCAGGCGTTTTAACAAGAGACTCTACTTTCTTAATAAAACTGTAGCCATGCCATTTATGCCACCCGATAAAATTACTTGGTCAATTAATCAATCGATTGACCTTCATTATCCAATTGGTTCATTGGAAACTGATTTCAGTAATGGGAGTGGCATTGCATTGGATAAATGTTCAGAGAACCTTCAAATAAAATTCCGCAAAGGTGGAGAAAAAATCACGCTGGATACAAAAAAGACACCAAAAACATTGAAAGACTTTTTTAATGAGAAAAAGATTCTTCCCTGGACAAGAGATAAGATTCCATTGATATATGACGATCAAAATCTCATATGCATAGGGGATTTCTGGATCAATGATGACTTCATAGCAAATAAAAAAGAGCGCTCTTTTGTTATTCAATGGAATACAAAGATGAGAATCTCATAAAAATCATCGTTGAGGGTAAAACCAGAATCTGTTAATTTGAAATACCGGGACTGCGATAAACACATCAGTATTTCTCGATTAAAATCCCCAAGTTAAATTTTAGGTACAGGTGCCCGGGCATGTCAGATTATATTTTTGTTACAGGTGGAGTTGTTTCAGCACTCGGTAAAGGTGTTACATCTGCTTCATTAGGCGCCATTTTGGAAGCCAGAGGTCTGAAAGTCGGGATGATGAAGCTTGATCCATATCTGAATGTTGATCCAGGGACAATGAGTCCCTATCAGCATGGCGAGGTTTTTGTAACTGAAGATGGAACAGAGACAGACTTAGACCTAGGTCATTACGAAAGATATGTCTCTACTGTAACCGGTAAGCACAGTAATTATACTGCCGGTAAAATCTACGAAACTGTTATTGCTAAAGAAAGAAGAGGTGATTATCTCGGCGCAACTGTTCAAGTGATCCCTCATGTCACTGATGAAATTAGAAAAAGTATCGTAAAAGGATCACAAGGTCATGATGTAACTATCGTGGAAATTGGTGGAACGGTCGGTGACATTGAATCGCTTCCATTTATTGAGGCCATCAGACAAATGGGAATCTATAAAGATGGTTATGAAGTTGCATATGTTCATTTAACATTGGTGCCGTATATCAAGGCATCTTCAGAAATCAAAACCAAGCCGACTCAGCATTCAGTGAGAGAACTCAGAGCAATTGGGATTCAGCCTGATGCTTTGGTGTGTCGCTCCGAATTGCCTCTTCCGAAAGAGCATTTCGATAAGATTGCTCTTTTTACAAACGTTGAAAAGAATGCCGTGATTTCTGCACATGATGCAGAGGATATATATCAGATCCCATTGATCCTGAGACAGCAAGGTTTGGATGACATCATTGTTGAGAAATTGAAACTGGATGTACCAGAAGCAGATTTGACGTCATGGGAAAATGTGTTTAAGGCATCAAAAAACAGCGATTCAAAAGTAAAAATAGCAATGGTCGGAAAGTATGTTGACTTCAAGGACTCGTATATTTCATTGAGTGAAGCCCTTAGACATGCTGGTTTCAGTAACAATAAGAGTGTTGAAATCGTTTATGTCGAGTCAGAAGATATTCAAAAGAATGGTACAGACTGTCTTTCAGAAATGGATGCAATTTTAATACCTGGAGGATTTGGAGATCGTGGCATAGAAGGAATGATTCAGTCAATCGAATATGCAAGAATCAGAAATATTCCCTTTCTGGGTATCTGTCTTGGAATGCAAGCAGCTGTGATTGAATATGCTCGAAATGTACTGGGCCATAAGGATGCCAATAGCACGGAGTTTAACCCAGAAACACCAGCGCCAGTTATTGCAATGATTACGGAGTGGATGAATCAAGATGGTTCAACTGAAAACAGAGATGAACATTCAGATCTTGGAGGAACAATGAGACTGGGTGCACAAGAATGCTTATTTCAGAAAGGCACAAAAGCGAAAGATATATATGATGCAGATTCAGTCATTGAAAGACATCGCCATCGTTATGAATTCAATAATACATATCGTGAAGAGCTTGAGAAGAATGGTTTGGTTTTTTCAGGTTTTTCGAAAGATGGATTGGCTGAAATGATTGAGATTGATGATCATCCTTGGTTTATAGGCTGTCAGTTTCACCCAGAATTCACTTCTTCACCTCTTGGAGGGCATCCATTATTTCATTCTTTTGTAAAAGCTGCTGTAGAATACACTAAAAAGAATTAAATTTATGGCTGTCAAAGTTTCTAACTTTAGTATCGATAATGGGTCACCCTTAACGCTGATCGCAGGCCCTTGTGTAATTGAATCAAAAGACCTGATTCACGATGTTGCCGGAACAATAAAGGAGATTACTGAATCATTGGGGATTCATTATATTTTCAAATCTTCTTTTGATAAGGCAAATCGAACTTCAATTCACAGTTTCCGAGGTCCAGGAATGGAAGAGGGCTTGTCTATTCTTGAGAGCGTCAGAGATCAATTGGGCATACCCGTGATCACAGATGTTCATGAGGACAC
>JAPOHS010000230.1 GCA_029979325.1 Pseudomonadota bacterium
TACTCACCCTGCAATTCAAGGACATCAAAGTGGAATTGATAAAACTTCTAATTTTGGCACTCTTGATATTATAGAGGCACTAAAATGGGTAAAAACTAATATCCAAAGTTTTGGAGGAGATCCTAAAAATATTACAATTTTTGGAGAGTCTGCTGGAGGAAATAATGTGTTGTCTCTTCTGGCTTCACCCATGGGAGATGATCTTTTTCATAAAGCTATTTCTCAATCAGGCTATACAACAAGTTTTACAAAAGAAGAAGCAATCGGAATAAATCAAAAAGGAATCATTATAAATCAATTGGGATCTGATCCAGTTCTATCAAAACACGATCTATCAGGATATGGAGGTATTAAAAACTTATTCAATTCAAATCCAATAAAATACGGAGAAGAATATCAGCGTTATTTGAGGTCTCTTGATGGAAAAGCTCTTTTAGAAACTTATGAAAAAATTTCTCAAGATACCTATGATCGACTGCCACTTCTTACCAGAGACGGAATAGTTACTCATATT
>JAPOHS010000231.1 GCA_029979325.1 Pseudomonadota bacterium
CATGGGGGTTAGGGTTAACGATACAATTAAAGACACGGTAATACCTGCCGTCACCACGACGGCAAATGACTCAAAGAAACGTCCAATAATGCCATCCATATATATGACTGGAGCAAAAATACATATTAAAGCTAATGATGAGGCTAGGACAGCAAAGACAACCTCTTTACTGCCATTAATTGCGGCATTAAAGACATCTTTATCAATATATTTTTGATGCCTAAAAATATTTTCAAGGACTACAATGGCATCATCTACAACAACGCCAATGAGCAAGATAAGGGCTAAAAGCGTCATGCTGTTAAAGGTGTAGTTGAAAAAATACATGACCGCGATTGCGCCAAGTAATGATATAGGAATGGCAATGGCGATAATAAAGGTTGATCGAATAGATTTGAGGAAGAGTAAAACAATCAATGCCGCCAACAAAGTGCCTTCGAGAATATGACTTTGTAAGGTCTTCACCATTTGTTTAATAAATATAGAATCATCTGTCGAGATATATATTTCCATA
>JAPOHS010000232.1 GCA_029979325.1 Pseudomonadota bacterium
AATGATCCAACGAGTTGTCTTAGAATATTTAGAAGCAATAATTTTTTTGGATTAATAATTTTTATAAATATTTTAATTGTCAAAATATTATGATGAATAAAAAAGATATTTATAAAAGATTATATAAAGATTATTCAAAAAAATATTTGGATAAAATTATATTATCTGGTTTTTTTTCAATTTTAGTCGCTGGAAGTACTTCAACTATTGCATGGTTGTTAGACCCTGCAATTAAAAAACTTTTTATTGAAAAAAATAACAACTTACTTTTTATAATTCCTTCAGCAATTATTTTATCTTTTTTTTCGTCTACAAAAACGCGATCATATGCATCTCCCATTATATCTGGAGTAAAATAATCTATGTCCTGCATTCCATGTTCTAACATGGCTTGAATCATTACACATTGATGTGATTCAGTTAATTTAGTATTTGCGGTACCTCCTCCGGCACCACCTATTCCACCTCCAAATACTTTGGCCTTAGCAAGTTGGGTGAGCTTAACTATCTCT
>JAPOHS010000233.1 GCA_029979325.1 Pseudomonadota bacterium
TCTCTCCATCATTAACTACTTTTATAGCTTGTTTAGCTAGCTCTTCTGCATTACAAAACCATTGATGAGTTAAGTATGGTTCTACAATTGTATTGGATCGATCTCCATATGGGATTGTTGTTTTATAATCTTCAATTTTTTCAATAAAACCATTTTCTTTTAAAGCTTTGACAACTTGCTTTCTTGCATCAAAACGATCCATTCCTTGATATTCGGCAGGACAATTTTCATTTAACGAACCATCATCATTTAAAATATTTAAAAGTTCTAAATTATGCCTTTTCCCTACTTCAAAATCATTGAAATCATGAGCGGGTGTAATCTTAACGGCGCCGCTACCCATCTCAGGATCAGAATACTCATCAAAAATTAATGGTATAAATCTATTTGTTAAAGGAATTGTGAAAGTAACATCTTTCATTGATTGATAACGTTCATCACTTGGGTTAACTGCTATAGCGGTGTCACCAAATATTGTTTCGGGTCTCACAGTAGCCACAGTAATAGAGCT
>JAPOHS010000234.1 GCA_029979325.1 Pseudomonadota bacterium
AGCTTGGTGTCTTTCAATTACAGATGTAGATCCAATAAAATTTAACTTAATCTTTGAAAGATTCTTGAACCCAGATAGAATTTCAATGCCAGATTTTGATATCGATTTTTGTGAAGAAAAAAGAGATTTAGTTTTTGAATATCCTACTAAAAAATACAAAGAAAGTGTTGCTCATATAATTACATTTGGAAAATTAAAAGCAAGAATGGTTATTAGAGATGTTGGTAGAGTTTTAGGTCTTGCTTATGGTTTTGTTGATAGTATTTCAAAAATGATACCATTTGATCCTTCTAGACCACAAAGTTTATCTCAATGTATTGCTGGTGAACCTAGATTACAAAAACTTGTAAATGAAGATCCTAGAGTAAAAAAATTAACTGATCTTTCATTAAAACTTGAAGGATTAAATCGAAATGTAGCAACCCATGCTGCTGGTGTTGTTATAGCTGATAGAAAACTTACAGAAGTAGTGCCTTTATACAAAGATGTCTCTGCAGACTTGTTGTTACC
>JAPOHS010000235.1 GCA_029979325.1 Pseudomonadota bacterium
AGAATAATCCAAAAAAAATTATTGTTGTTGAAAAAGATAATGAGCTTGCAAAAAATTTAGATATAAATTTTAAAAAACAAATTCAAATAATAAATAAAGATATTTTAAATATTGACGAAAAAAGTTTGTGTGATGATAAATTAGTTGTTTTTGGAAATTTACCTTATAATATTTCAAGCGAAATTCTTTGTAAATGGATAATTAATTTGAAAGATAATTTTTGGTTTGAATGTCTAATTTTAATGTTTCAGAAAGAAGTAGCTGATCGAATTATTGCTGAAAGTAATACTTCAAATTATGGAAGGCTATCAATTCTTTCTAATTGGAAGCTTAATATAAAAAAGATATGCGATATAAAGCCTAAGGCATTTTCTCCAAAACCAAAAATAGAAAGTTCATTATTATTTTTTTCCCCAAAAAAAAACTTTATTAAAATTCAAGATCCAAAAAATTTAGAAAAAATTACAAGAATTTTTTTTAATCAGAGAAGAAAGATGTTAAAAAAACCT
>JAPOHS010000236.1 GCA_029979325.1 Pseudomonadota bacterium
GTATCATTTTTGATATACTGTCAACAAAACCATATGACAATCCTAAAACCCTACCTACATCTCTTATAACCATTCTAGCTTTAAGTTTTCCAAAAGTTATAATGTGTGCAACACTATCTTTATATTTTTTTGTTAAATATTCAAAAACCAAATCTCTTTTCTCTTCACAAAAATCGATATCAAAATCAGGCATTGAAATCCGATCTGGATTTAAAAACCTTTCAAATATTAAATTGAATTTGATGGGATCTACATCAGTAATAGAAAGACACCAAGCTACCAAAGATCCAGCCCCAGAGCCTCTGCCAGGTCCTACTGGAATGTCATTCTTTTTTGCCCATTTAATGTAGTCAGAGACTATCAAAAAATAACTAGAATATTTCATTTCGATAATAATATTAAGTTCATGCTCTAATCGGTCTTTATAGTCCAAGTATTTTTGATTATTTGGGGTTTCATTTTCACTTATACCAAAGCTGGAAATAAATTTTTCTTTTAGACCTTCT
>JAPOHS010000237.1 GCA_029979325.1 Pseudomonadota bacterium
GAGGGTGGGGGTGAGGGTGAGGGTTAGGGTTCGGGTTAGCGAAGCCACCGCCCTCTGGCGCGGCGTCGGCTAGAGATTGCATCTCGATGGGCTCGAGATCGTGATCTGCCGCCAGCCTGATTAGGGCTAGGGTTAGGGTTAGGGTTAAGCCTGGGGTTGGGGTTGGGGTTAGGGTTGGGGTTAGGGTTGGGGTTTAGTTTGGCTACCTTCCATCTGGCGAAACCACGCGTTCGAGCCTTCCTTGGACGTGCGCCCCGGGAAGCCTTGGGGCAGCTCGTGCTCGGCGAGGGGGGACGAGCAGAGGAGGCCCGCGGCCACCACCTAGGCACATAGATCGCTCGGGTTAGGGCTAGGGTTAGGGTTAGGGGTAGGGGTAGGGGTAGGGGTAGGGTTAGGGTTCTAATGCTAACCCTAACCCTAACCCTAGCCATAGCCCTAGCCCGAGCCAGGCGCGGCTGGCCGAGGCTCGCCGTCAGATCGCGGAGCGCGATGCGAGGTTAGGGTTA
>JAPOHS010000238.1 GCA_029979325.1 Pseudomonadota bacterium
GAGGCTGAGCAAAAATATATTAAGCAAACTGGCGGTAAGGGTCAATATGGACACGTTAAAATAAGAATCGAACCATTAGAGACTGGTGGTGGTTTTGAATTTGTTAATGAAATTAAAGGTGGAACCATACCAAAAGAATTTATACCTGCGGTGGAAAAGGGTGTAAAAGAGGCAATGCTAGGTGGAGTTGTTGCAGGTTATGAAGTTGTAGATGTCAAAGTTACTCTTTATGATGGATCATTTCATGATGTAGATTCATCAGAAATGGCTTTTAAAATTGCAGGGTCTCTTGCATTTAAAGATGCAGTAAGAAAAGCAGGAGCCGTTGTTTTAGAGCCTGTTATGAAGGTAGAAGTTGTTGTCCCTGAGGATTTTATGGGTACTGTGATTGGGGATTTAAATTCAAGAAGAGGAAGAATTCAGGGAACAGAGTCCAGAGGTGAACTTCAGGGAGTTCAAACAGAAGTTCCATTATCCGAAATGTTTGGCTATGCTACTGACGTTC
>JAPOHS010000239.1 GCA_029979325.1 Pseudomonadota bacterium
ATGGTGGTCCTTTTGGTGCAATTATTACAAAAAATGATAATATTATATCAATCGGTAATAATAAAGTAACTGTTTTAAATGACCCAACAGCACACGCAGAAATTGTTGCAATTAGAGAAGCTTGCAAAGAATTAAATACTTTTAATTTACAAGATTGTACTTTATACACTAGTTGCGAACCGTGTCCCATGTGTTTATCTGCTATTTATTGGTCACGAATTAATACTGTTTATTATGCAAATACACGTCACGATGCAGCTGATATTGGTTTTGATGATAATGAAATATATAAAGAATTTGAAAAAAGTAATAAAGATAAAAATATTAATTTAATACATTTAAATAATACAAGTGCATTAAATACTTTTAAAAGATGGAAAAATAATTGCAGCAGCACAGGAAGAAAGATTTACTAGAAAAAAACATGATCCAAATTATCCTCATAATGCTATTGAGTTCGTTTTAAAATATTCAAATTTAAAATTAAGTGATGTTGATCAAATA
>JAPOHS010000023.1 GCA_029979325.1 Pseudomonadota bacterium
ATTCAAAAATAGTCTGACCAAAATCACAGATCTAACCATCCTGTTTGCGTCAATTTTTACCTTTCTTGCATTCATTACACCAAAAGAGATCTCAATAGAGCCACTAGAAAGGGCAAATGAAAATATATCTTTCAGCCAATCTGAATTGAGAAGCACAATTGAGGCACTATCTGAGAACCAAGAAAAAATAGATTCAATCCAACGATCTATTAATCAACTCAATTCGAGATTATCAGGCCTTGATCCAGAATTAGATTCAGCTCAACTTGAAGATCTAGCTAAAGAGATTGATTCAGCAACACTCAACTTGGTAAGAGAACAATCCGCAACGAATGATTTTGAACAAGACATTGCATCGCTGGAGGTATCAATTGATGCAGAGCGAGCAAAAATTAAGAGTTTTGAAGACAGGCTTCAAAGTTCCAAGTCGATTTCATGGGTCCAGCCAGTTAGAAATAATGTGGAAGCATTGGCCAATGCTGCTGGTATGGATGGCATACTAGCTGGTTTTGCAGCTCTGATCTTTTGCTTGGTTTGCAAAAGACGCAAGGACTGGTTTAAAAAAATCTTCAGAATCTTCTATAAATAAACATCAATCCAATTACAATATCCGCCATGAGTGAGATGGACTTTAGTGATAATAATTGTTTTGTGTGTGGACCGAATAACTCATCGGGCCTGAAAATTAACTTCTCAATTAACGAACAAGATATCTGTATCGCTGAATTTACACCAGAAGCTGATCATGTTGGCTTTCAAGACACCACTCACGGCGGAATCATCTTTAGTTTACTTGATGATGTAATGGCAAATTGGTTGCTCTTGAAGGGCAAACCTGCACAGACAGCAAAATGCGATCTTCGTTATAAAAATTCTCTCCATACAGGAGAAACAGTATTGCTCGAGGGGCACCATTTAAAGACCAAATCAAGAATGTCGATGATGTACGGTGTGATGAAAACAAAAAAGGAAGAAAAAGTTATTGCGGAGTGTCATGCCAAATTCATGATTATTTCGTCATGATTCGATGTAACTTTTTGTAACGTCTATCCTTTGAAAGCACTAATTCCATTAGCATTCGAAAATTAGAATAATTCTTAAAAGAATCCGATGGTTGTGTATTAACGAAACCCATCTTTGAGTCGACTCATGAAAGAATACATTGATAAAATCAGAAGGGTTAATCCCACAGTGCTCCTGCTGGTGGGGACTTTTTTGGTCATTTCAGTTTTAAGGGCCACAAAAGAAGAGCCAGAAGTGCTCGTTATTCAAGAAAAATCATGGCCCGTTTCTGTTGTGGAGGCACAATACTCAGATGTTCAGCCTACTCTCTCATTGTTTGGCGAGGTCATTACATCAAGGAGGAGTGAGCTCAGAGCACTTGTCGGTGGTCAGGTAGTTCAAGTTGGTGAGAATTTCAAAGAAGGTGCAGTAGTAGAAAAAGGAGAGCTACTTCTAAGAATTGATGATTTTGAGTATAAAAATGCAGTTACAGAAGAATCCGCAAAGCTAGAAGTAATGAGCAGGGATTTTGAGAGAGCAGACGAGCTGTTCAAGCAAGGATCAATATCTGAGCAGTTCAGAGATAATGCCTTGCTTGAAAGAACCAAACAGGAACTTGTCTTATCTGAAGCTGAGAAAGATTTAAGAGATACAGAACTATTCGCCCCTTTCGATGGCGTCATTAATGATGTCCAAGCAACTCTTGGCAAACAAGTCAGCACCGTTAATGACAAAATTGGAGAGATTATAGATATCAAAAACATGGAAGTTCGATTTTCATTGTCTAAAGCACAATATGGGAGATTATTAGAGGACACGGATAAGATTTTAGGAAGAAAGATTGAAATGAGCTGGACAGTAGGCGACAGAGATCTCGTTTTTGATGCCTCTGTGTCAAGAGTTGGTGCTGAAATAAAATCAAATACTGGCGGAGTAAATATTTTTGCAACCATTCTGATCGAGAATCCGGATGAGTCACCCCTTAGACCAGGAGCATTTGTTCGTCTTAAAATGCCAGATAAGTCATATAAGGCAATACTTAGTATTCCTGAGACAGCTCTCTATGAGGATGAATATATATTTATCGTGAACGATCAGAGATTAAAAAAAATCATGGTACAAATAATTGGATACGACGAATCAAAGGTGCTTGTAAAACCTTTATATGACTCACAAATTAAAAATGGAGATTTCGTTGTTATAAATCAGCTTAGAGAAGCTGGAGAAGACGTTAAGGTTGATATTATCTGATGGTTTTTAAGAATTACAGTCAAAAAAATAGGCCAATCAATCCTAGAGATACGATGGCTCCTGATAGAGGAATCATACCTTTCTTTAGTCGCCATAAGGTTGCTGCGAATTTGCTCATGGCCATTCTGATACTCTATGGCGCTTTTGGAATAACACAGCTAAAAAGGCAGCTCATGCCCGATTTTGGTCTCGAGCTGATCAGTGTAGATGTCGAATGGCAAGGAGCTAGCGCTGAAGATGTTGAGAGTAATGTAATCAATGCCATTGAGCCTGAAGTCAGATTCATTAATGGCGTCAAAGCGGTTAATTCTTCAGCCATGGAAGGAAGAGCTTCGGTCAATATTTCCTTTAAGGAAGGGATCAGTATGACCAAGGCGCTCACGGATGTGCAATCATCAGTTTCCAGAATTACCACTTTCCCTCAAGACATAGAAAAACCAGTCATAACCCAGGTTTTGCAAAGAGATGAAGTCTGTCGAATCGATATCTCAGGACCATTCTCAGAAAAGACATTAAAGTTCTTTGCCCGTCAAATACGAGATGACTTAATCGGTCTCGGCCTTGCAAATGTTGAATTTGAAGGAGCTAGAGATACTGAGATTTGGGTTGAAATCCCATCTGATAATCTCAAAGAATTGGATCTTACCCTTGGACAAGTTTCTTCAAAATTATCTTCCTCCAGTATCGATATCCCATCTGGGAGCATTAACAGTGGAGGAATATCAAGGCAAATCAGAAGCGATCGTCTTGCGAGAAACCCAAGTGAACTGAGAGAAATTGAAGTTGTTTCAAAATCTTCAGGTGAGAAAGTCTATCTCAGTGACATTGCCAATGTTTATGAAACCTTCAAAGAAAACTCTAATTACAGAGTCAATGCTAAAGGTCCATCAATTGGGCTAGTTGTATATAGAACTAGAGGTGCAGATTCTCTCATTTCTCAACAAGCAGTTGAAGAATATATGACAAAAGTTTCTGAAAGATATCCATCCTCGCTGGAAGTGGTTGTTTATGATGTTTTTGCAGACGCAGTTCGACAAAGAATCAATATGCTACTTGAAAACGGTGGAACTGGCCTGTTGTTAGTATTAATAGTCTTGTTTGTGTTTTTGAGTGGCAGAGTAGCATTGTGGGTTGCAGCCGGCATACCGGTTGCTTTCTTAGCTGCGCTTGGAGCAATGAGTCAAATGGGACTTTCTCTAGACATGATCAGTATGTTTGCTCTAATCATGGGGATTGGAATCGTGGTCGATGACGCCATTGTTGTTTCAGAGCATACGACAACACTTCATCGAAGAGGCATGAATTATAAAGAAGCAGCTCGACTTGGCGCACAAAGAATGTTCCCGCCAGTCCTTGCAGCAATGCTCACTACCGTGGCAGCCTTTCTTCCTGTTCTACTGATTCAAAATGACGTAGGCAACATAATATCAGCTGTTCCCATTACGCTCTCATTGGTCATTATTGCAAGTCTAATTGAATGCTTCCTAATACTGCCTCATCACTTAAGGTCCTCACTTAAAAAGGCTTCAGAAGATAAAAATCAGAAGCCGAGAAAGTTTGATGTTATTTTTAACCGATTTAGGGATGAAAAAGTTTTACCGATTGTAGAAAAAACATACACAAAAAAAGGTTTTACGATTACAGCAACGGTTTGTATGCTTTTAGTTTCATTCACGCTCCTATCCACTGGCAGAGTTAATTTCGAATTTTTTGATACGCCAGAGAGCGATATCATCCATGCTAATTTCTCATTTTCTCCAGGTACATCTGAACAAGAAACAGAAAGAATGGTTAATGAGCTTTCAAGATCGCTTTACTCTGTAGAAGCCCAAATAAGCGGCCAACAAGGGAACTTGATTAAATATGCTGTAGGAAATATTGGTGTAAGTGATACTGGCAGAGGATCGATATCAACTAACATAAGTGGAGGCCACATCGGTTCCCTGACAGTAGAGCTGTTATCTGGAGATCAAAGATTAATAAGGAACAGAGAATTTATAAGTGCTTGGAGGGCAGAAACTAACTTGATGCCGGGCATTGAAAAATTTGTAATATTTGAAAGTGCAGTAGGCGGTCCACCAGGAAGAGATATTGATATTCGCATCTTGGGCGATGATCTCTCTAATATGAAACAAGCTGCTATGGCACTTCGAAATGAGTTAAGAGCCCTTCCTGGATTGCTGGCTGTAGAGGATGATTTGCCATACGGAAAAGAAGAAATACTTCTGGAAGTGAAGCCGGAGGGAGAAGCCATTGGTTTCACTGCTGAGGAGGTTGCAAGACAGGTTAGGAATTCATTCTCCGGATCAGTCGCAAAGCGATTCTCTCAAGATGCAGAAGAAGTTATTGTCAGGGTAAAGTTACCTGAAGGTGAAACGGAAAATAAAACCATAAGAGACATTTATCTCACAACTCCTGATGGAGGAAATGTAGTTTTGTCTGAAGTTGTTAATTTGAAGAAGCGATTGGGCTTTACAAAAATTAGAAAAAAAGATGGCATTAGACAAGTCGCTGTTACTGGTGATGTTGATCCGACAATCACAACCACAAACATCGTCATTCAATCCATACGTCAAGACATTCAATCCAGGATTGAAAAAGATTATGGAGTTCGATTGGCCTACGACGGCAAAGCACTTGAACAAAGAGAAGCTTTTGCTGGACTGAGATTGGCCTTGATCATTACATTTGCCTCTATATTTATTATTCTTGCTTGGGTATTCTCCAGCTACACCACTCCTTTCCTGATACTGGCAGTGGTTCCTTTTGGATTAATAGGGGCCATATTGGGCCACCTTGTTATGGGCTTCAACTTAAGCATGTTCAGTTTATTGGCATTCTTTGGACTTACAGGTGTGCTGGTCAATGACTCGATAATTCTAGTCAGAGCAATAAAAGAATTCCAAAGCGATGGATACATCTTAGTCCGTGCAATCAACGAGGCCGTCAGAGAGAGATTCAGACCCGTTCTTCTTACAACCATAACTACCATTGTTGGTTTGACGCCGGTGTTGTTCGAAGGGAGCCTTCAAGCGAGACTCATTCAGCCACTGGCAATCACATTTATTTTTGGGATGCTTTTCGTGCCGTATCTCGTTCTTGTATTTGTGCCAGCGCTTATTTGCCTTGTGAATGACATACGAGAAGGCAAATATAATCTTAGATTGAAATTAAGACTTACTCAAAAGACTTCATAATTAGTACAATCAGTACTGATTATTCATAAAAATATATATGTCTAGCTTTAATAAGCCACTTGTGGGTATTGTCTGTTGCCGTAAAGAAATTGAGCGGCACCCATTTCATGTTGTGGGAGAGAAGTACATCAAAGCAATTCATCAATTCTCAAACGTCACATCTGTTCTTATCCCAAGTGATGACCTGTCTTCAATGAGATCAATCTTAAACCGCCTTGATGGATTTTTACTGACTGGCAGCTTATCGAACGTACACCCAGATAGATATAGTGACACAATCAATGATTCTGAAATGCTCATAGACCCTGATCGCGATGAATATGTTTTCAGTGCAGTAAAAAAGATCATAGATATGGAATTGCCAATTCTCGCTATTTGTCGAGGGTTTCAGGAAATGAATGTTATTTTTGGCGGTTCCTTGTATCAGTCTCTAGAAAAGGAATCTGATTTCAAGGGTCATGATTTTGACCGCAATGCAAGCGTTGAGGATCAATATGATATTAGCCACATTGTACATTTTGAGCAGGGCGGGTATCTGCATCAATTAACCGAGCTTGAAGAAGCTGAGGTGAACTCACTTCATGGGCAGGGCGTAAAGGAACTAGGCGAAGGCTTGAATATTGAGGCGCTTTCACATGATGGCTTGGTTGAAGCATTTACCATTAAGGATGCAGCGGGATTTAATTTATCCGTCCAATGGCATCCAGAATGGAAACCAGAGAAAAGCCTGGTATCAAGGAAGATATTCGAAGCTTTTGGCTCATCTTGTCTGGAGTACTCAAAAAAACATGGAAGATAAAGACATAAGCAATTGGCTTATTGAGAACAGTATTCAAGAAGTCGAAACCATAGTTCCAGATATGGCAGGGACGGCCCGAGGCAAACTCATTCCAGTTGAAAAATTTACCTCAGGTGCAGTGATCCGATTGCCAGAATCTGTATTTACTCAATCTGTAACAGGAAAATTTCTTCCTGATGGATATATCAATCCTGCAGACAGAGACATACTGATAAGGCCCGATCTTTCAACATTAAAACTTCTGCCTTGGATGAAAGACCCCACTGCCACAGTAGTGAATGATTGCTTTTATGAAGATGGTTCTAATGTCGATATCTCTCCCAGACAAGTCCTTAAGAATATTCTTCAGCTGTATCGTGATTTGGGAATGAGACCCGTTGTGGCACCTGAACTCGAGTTTTACCTCGTGCAGAGAAACACTGACCCCAATCAAGCACTTGAAACACCGATTGGTCGATCTGGGCGGCAAGAGACAGTAAGAAGACCCTTCAGTTTGGATGCATTGGATGAATTTGAACCAATCATTGATCAAATTCACTCATACTCAGACGCCATGAACATCAAAATTGATACGCTTGAACATGAAATGGGAACCGCACAACTGGAAATTAATTTCGAGCATGATGATCCGCTCAAGATATGTGATCAAGTGATGATTTTCAAAAGACTCATCAGAGAAGCAGCGATGCAACATGGGATATATGCAACCTTCTTAGCAAAACCTCTGGAAGACCAACCAGGCAGTGCAATGCATTGGCATATTTCTCTGGTTGATGATGATTCAGGAAAGAATGTTTTTTCAAACTCTCAAGAGGAAACAGATACATTCAGAGGTTTCATAGCAGGTCTTCAGCAGTTTACCCCTGAGACAATCTTATTCAACGCGCCTTACGTCAATTCATACCGCAGGTTTCAGCGATTCCAAAATGCACCGATCAACTTATGCTGGGGTTATGACAATAGGACCACAGGACTGAGGGTACCGACTTCATCGCCCGAGAACAAAAGGGTTGAGTTCAGAATCGGTGGAGCTGATGTGAATCCGTATTTATCAATTGCTTCTTCCCTTGCTTGTGGCTATCTGGGAATCCAGAAATCACTTCAGCCCACTGCACCCGAGGACTCAAACGCGTCAAATATGCAGTTCAACCTTCCAAAAAATCTTTCAACAGCGATAGATATCTTAAGAGAGAGTGAAGCCATGCCTGCCTTGATGGGCAATAGGTTCTTGCAAATCTATGTTGCAATGAAAGAGGATGAGTATAATGAGTACTTTCAGGTAATCAGCCCCTGGGAAAGAGAGAACCTACTCTTGAGCGTTTAAATATGAATAAAGAATTAAAAAATTGGCAAAAGCTTGATAGCGAGCATCATCTTCATCCATTTACCGATCATGGAGAGCTGGCAGAAAAAGGCACCAGAGTAATCACAAAAGGCGATGGAGTATATATTTGGGATGCAGAAGGCAATCAAATTCTGGACGGCATGTCAGGTCTTTGGAATGTCAACTTGGGTTACGGAAGAGATGAGCTCTCTCAGGCTGCTTATGAACAAATGCAGGAGTTGCCATACTACAATAATTTTTTTCAATGCACGCATCCGCCTGCAATTGAACTCAGCAGAGTCATAGGTGAGCTTGCACCGGATCATTTAAATCATGTTTTCTTTACTGGCTCAGGTTCAGAATCAAACGATACTGTCTTGAGGATGGTTAGGTATTATTGGAGCCTTCTGGGTCATCCAGAAAAACAAATCATTCTTGGCAGAAATAATGCGTATCACGGGAGTACTGTCGCTGGAGCAAGTTTAGGAGGGATGACTGGAATGCATCAGCAGGGCGGGCTACCTATTCCTGGAATCGACCATATTCAACAACCTTATTGGTATGGAGAGGGAGGAAATCTCGACCCCGATGAATTTGGCATAAATGCGGCCAGAGATCTTGAAAGAGCCATTCAGGAACATGGAGTGGAAAATGTCGCTGCATTTATTGCAGAACCTATACAGGGAGCAGGCGGCGTGATCATTCCGCCAGATAGTTATTGGCCAGAGGTTCAGAGAATATGTGACCACTATGAAATTCTCTTGATTGCTGATGAAGTGATCACTGGATTTGGCAGATTGGGAGAGTGGTTTGGGTCCACTTTCTATGAGATCAAACCCGATATGATTCCATTTGCCAAAGGAGTTACTTCAGGATACTTACCGCTCGGTGGTGTTTTGGTCAGTGATAGGGTTGCAGGAACCATAATTGACCAAGGTGGTGAGTTTGCACATGGCTTCACGTATTCAGGTCACCCAGCAGCCTGTGCTGTGGCTCTCAAGAATATTGAATTGATCAAGAAAGAGAATATCTTGGACAGTGTAAAGAACTCAATAGCACCTTATTTAAAGGACAAATGGTTATCTCTAGGGGATCATCCAATAGTTGGCGAGGCCAGGATAAAGGGACTGATGGGAGCGATTGAACTGACTAACGATAAAGCAAAGCGATCCAGATTCCCCAGTGATTTCAATGCGGGCTCTTTGTGCAGAGATATTTCCATAAAAAACGGCTTGGTCATGAGGGCCGTTGGCGACAGCATGATCATTGCACCACCTTTGGTGATCAATCATGAGCAAATTGACGAGCTTGTTGATAAAGCGAGGACCACCTTGGATGAAACACAAGAAGCTATAAAAAAGCTATAGTCGACTGAAATGAAAGAATCCAACGGTTATCCAGACTCTTATTACTATCACACTGCAAATAACCTCAAAAAAAGACCATCACTAAGCGGTTCACACGACACAGATATATGTGTCATAGGCGCTGGCTATACTGGTCTTTTAACTGCACTCAATCTCTCTGAAAGAGGTTACGATGTCACAATTCTGGAAGCCAACAAATTGGCATGGGGGGCTTCAGGACGTAACGGAGGACAGGTTGGAAGTGGCCATAACAAAAAGATTCATGAATTAGAAAAAGATTATGGAAAGACCTTGGCCAATGAGCTTTGGCAGCTCTCAGAATACGGAAAGAGTATCGTAAAGACCAGAATTGAAAAACATGAGATTGATTGCGATTTGAAGGTTGGAAATGCAACCGTATCGAACGACAGGAGTGATGATCATCATCACAAAGAATATGTAGAAAAGCTGAATGCAGATTATGACTATAATCTGATTCGTTACATGAGCCCTGAAGAAGTGAAAGAAATGTTTCACAGTCCATTTTTTGACGGGGGCGGATCACTGGATATGGGAGGAATGCACCTTCATCCACTTAATTACGCACTTGGGCTTGCGAAGGCAGCAGAAGAATCCGGCGTAAAAATCTTTGAAGACTCGAGGGTTGTAAACTACTCAAATGAAAGCCCATGCATTGTTAAGACGAACGAAGGAGAGGTAAGGTCTAGGCATGTAGTTTTGGCTTTGTAATGGCTATCTGGATAACCTAGAAAAAAAATTGGCCGTAAAAATAATGCCTATCAATAACTTCATCATTGCCACTGAGCCAATGAGTGAAGAGGAAGTGAGATATATAAACAGGGATGATATTTGTGCTCATGACAACAAGTTTCATGTCCATTATTTTCGCATATCTCAAGACAATCGACTTTTGTTTGGCGGAGGGGAGAACTACACAAGAAACTTTCCAAAGGATTTGAAATCATATGTAAGAAAAGCAATGCTTGAGGTTTACCCACACCTGCATGATAAGTCGATTGATTATGCTTGGGGAGGAAGGGTCGGAGTGACGGTCAATCGAATGCCACATGTTGGCAGATTACATGCCAATGTATATTTTGCACATGGATATTCAGGTCACGGAGTAGCTATGGCAAGTCTTGCAGGAACAGTGCTTGCTGAGGCAATTGATGGGACAGTTTCTAATCTTGATATTTTCTCCAAGATTAAAATCCCCACTTTTCCGGGAGGCACACTGTTGCGATGGCCTGGATTTTATCTCGGCATGCTTTATTACGCTCTTCGGGATCGGTTGTGAAAAAAAGTTGCACAATCATCGCGATATACTTTTCTCTATCATTCTCACTCTATGCTGAGGAGGTAAGAGTCTACAACTGGTCAGACTATATTGATCAATCCGTCATAGATCAATTTGAAGAGTCAACAGGGATTGAAGTCATCTATGATGTTTTCGATAGCAATGAGGTGCTAGAAGGAAAGCTCCTTGCTGGTTCAACGGGATATGACATTGTTTCACCAAGCATTGAATATCTTGGCAGACAGATTAGAGCAGACATTCACCTCGAATTGGATAAAAAGGCTATACCTAATTTCAATAACCTGGATCCAATTATGATGGAGATGTTGAGTTCGATGGATCCAGAGAATAAATATGCCATTCCATACTTATGGGGAACCACAGGCATTGGATACAATCGTGCGGCCATAGATAAAATCATGGGCGAAGGTTTTGAGATGAATACCTTTGATGTTTTATTTAAGCCAGATTTGATAAAGAATTTTGAAAAATGCGGCATTGCATTTCTTGATGCACCAAGCGAGGTATTCAAGGCAGCACTTTTTTACATTGGGAAAGATCCCAATACAAAAGATCCATCAGATTACAGAGGCGAGGCTTATGAGCTTCTAAAAAGTATCAGGCCATACATTAGATATTTTCACTCTTCAAAATATATAAATGATCTTGCCAATGGTGAGATATGTCTTGTATTTGGTTGGAGCGGGGACATTTTGCAAGCGGGTGATAGAGCAAGAGAAGTCAATAATGGTGTGAGTATTGAATATGAGATTCCACGTGAGGGGGGGCAGATTTGGGTAGACATGATGTCCATACCAAACGATGCTCCAAACGCCGAGAATGCCCATCTATTTCTTGATTTTATTCTTGAGCCTGAGGTTATGGCTATGATCTCAAATAAGGTCAAATTCCCAAATGCAATTCCCGAGTCCAAAAAATTCATTTCAAAAGATATCCTGAATAATAAAGCAATCTATCCTGATCAGCAGACACTGAATAAGCTCTTCTTAGCGGAGATAGCAAACCCAAGAGTCGATCGCATGATGACCAGACAATGGATCAATATTAAAACGGGGAAATAATTCAATGTTCAAGATCAATAAAGTTATACAACAAACATTATTTTTATTGGCAGTGCTTTCTGTCACTGATCTTATTGCTGAGAATAGCAAAGCATATATCAATGGGAGCATTCATACATTCGATGAGAGCCTGACGATCGCAGATTCTATTCTGGTTAAAGATGGAGTCATAAAGCTGGTGGGCAGTCAGGCTGATGTATTGGAGAATGCAGATGAGTCTATTAAGATCATTGATCTTCAAGGGAGGATGATGATGCCTTCCTTTCATGATGCTCATGCTCATCCTATTTGGAATGGGATGGATTTTTTTCTGTGTTCCATTTTTGACTTGATGAGCATCAATGAGATACAAGAAAGGATTAAAGCTTGCTTGGAAGAAGATCATGTCAAAACCTCAGGCTGGTTGGTTGGCGCAGGATTAAATCCTGCATTATTTCCCGCTGCAAATCCCAATAAATCACTGTTCGATGAAGTCAGCAGGGATATCCCAATATATATTGAGATGTCAGATGGGCACAATGCATTGGTGAACACGAAAGCACTTGAATTGGCAGGCATCAACAAAGAAACAAAGGATCCTTTTAAAGGGTTCATAGAGAGAGATCCTCTCACAGGAGAACCAAGCGGCACACTAAGAGAGCCATCGGCGATGAATCTTGTTGCTGATATCCTACCAGCCGAGACGCCGGAACTTCGCTTGAATGGTCTTTTGTATGCCCAGAGTCTTGCGAATAGTTTTGGAATCACCTCCATGATTGATGCTGCTGTGAATGAGGCATACTTAATAAGCTTCAGAGATCTTGCAGAGAGAGGCGAGTTAAGCCTGAGAGTGACTGCCTGTATCGAGTACGGAAGACAGCATTATGTACAGGAATTTTCAGGCTTCGAAAACATATACAAAAGAAGGTCAGAATTTGAGCATGCTAGGATTAACAGTGATTGTGTGAAGATATTTATAGACGGCGTACTTGAGGGACAAACCGGTGCAATTCTTGAGCCATATCTTGATTCAGGATCTTACGGACAGTTATATTTCACTCAAGATGAATTAAACAATGCAATTGCGAGATTTGATGCAAACGGCACACAAGTCATGACCCATGCAATCGGAGATCGTGCAGTCAGATCGGTTCTTGATGCTTACCAATATGCAATCGAGCTCAATGGTATGAGTGATAATAAGCATCATATTTCTCATCTTCAATTGATTCATGAGGATGACATTCCAAGATTTTCAGAGCTCAATATTTCAGCGAACTTTCAAGCAGCATGGGCTCTTCCAGATGAGTGGATTACGGAAATCAATATTCCAGAACTTGGAATTGAAAGAGTCAATCGTATGTATCCCATAAGAAGTATTCATGATGCCGGTGGCACAGTTGTTGGCGGAAGTGACTGGGCTGTAACAACAATGAATCCATTGATCGCAATTGAAACAGCGGTAACAAGACAGGATCCGAGTAATCGCGTTGAAGGCACATTGAATGAAAACGAAAGGATGGATCTGACTGAGATATTGAAGGCCTATACAATAAATGCTGCAGAAGTCATGAACCAAGGTCATCTTACTGGAAGCATAGAGGTTGGAAAGTTCGCAGACCTTATTATTCTTGAAAGAAATCTTTACGAAATTCCTCACGATGAAATCGGTGAGGTGAGAGTCATCGAGACAATGATTGAGGGCGATACTGTTTTCAGAATAGACTAGTTCAATGAAGAAGAAGCTTTCAATAACAAGAAGGGATTTCATAAACGGTGTCAGCTATGGTTTAGCCGCAACAGTTGCACCGATTGATTTTTTGAAAGCAAATAATATCGATCCTTACAAATATCCACCTGCACTGACAGGTATCAGAGGCAATCATCCTGGCTCATTCGATCATGCACATAAACTCGCATTGGCCGGAGGAAACTATTTTGAAGAAGCCATTGATCTTGGTGAGAGCAATGATTTAATTGTTGTAGGAGGGGGCATATCGGGTTTGTCAGCAGCATATTTTTATCAAGAACGCACTGCTTCAAATCAAGACATACTCATACTCGATAATCATGATGACTTTGGCGGGCATGCAAAGCGCAATGAATTTCAAGTCGATGGAAGAGAAATGTTAACTTATGGGGGCAGCCAGTCCATAGAGTCACCAAGTTATTATGAAGAGGTATCAAAAAAGTTGATGGCGGATCTAGGCATTGAGTTTCAGAAATTTTATACCGCCTATGATTTCGATTATTTTATAAATAGAGGACTTACTTCTTCATTCTTTTTTAATAAAGAAACCTACGGCGAGAATAAAATCGTTCGCAATGTTCCCAACTATAGGTATGACATAAATCATAAGAGCAACACAAAACCAGAGAATATAAAAAAAGTTGTGAAAGAGATGCCGATCTCAGACAAGTCCAAGGATGAGTTCATAAGGCTTTTCTTAGGCAAGACGGATTTCTTTCCTGAGATGACTCTGGAGGAAAAGTTTTATCATTTAGAAAATATAAGCTACGAAGACTACCTAAGAAATTATCACAAAGTTGGCGATGAAGTGGTTGGCCTTTTTCACACCATGTTATGGTCACTTTGGGGAGTTGGAACAGAATCTATTCCTGCTTTTGGTGCTTTCTCTGATGGTCTTCCAGGTTTTACGGGCCTTGGTTTTACAGATGAAGATGATACATCAGAGCCAGAGAATGAGATTTATGACATTTCCACTTATGATGAAACGATTGAAGGGTTCATGAGCAAGAATGAAGTTTCTGATGAGCCCTATATTTTTCATTTCCCCGATGGGAATGCAACCATTGCAAGATTACTTGTTAGAAAAATGATCCCAAATGCAATATCCGGCAGCACCATGGAGGACATTGTGACTGCTAAAGCAGATTATTCACAATTAGATTTGCCTGATCAGAACACAAAAATTCGCCTTGAGAGCACAGTCATTTCTGTCAAGAATGTAAATGGTGGCGTTGAGGTGATATATGTTAATCAAGGCAAGTTATACAAAGTTTCAGGGAAGAAATGCATTTTGGCTTGTTACAACGGCATCATTCCTGAACTTTGTCCTGAATTACCCAAGAAGCAAAAAGAGGCTCTGAAATACAATGTTAAAGTTCCTCTTGTCTGGATTCAGGTTGCAATGAAAAATTGGCATATGTTTGCAAATAAAGGCATCTCCAGAGCAATTAGCCCAAATTCATTTTTCAATAATATGTACATTGATTTTCCTGTGAGCATTGGCGACTATCAATACCCTCAGACTTTTGATGAGCCCGTTGTTTTTTTAATGAATCACGTTCCAACTCGACCCTACGAAGGATTAACGAATAGGGAGCAACACAGAAAGGGTCGTTACGATATTCTGAAACTCAGTTTTCAGGATTATGAAGACAAGATCATTGATCATTTGAGTGCAATGTTTGGGTCAGATTTCAAAGAGGAAGATTTGGCAGGAATTACAGTTAACCGGTGGGCTCATGGCTACTCATACGAATACAACAGTTTATTTGATAATGCATTCTTTGATGGGAGAATGCCAGACAGTATGAATAACGAGAGGTATCCACATGTGATTGGTAGGAAATCATTCGGGAATATCTCAATTGCCAATTCTGACTCAGGGGGCTCTGCCTATGTTGATGCTGCGATCGTGCAGGCAGACAGAGCCGTCAATGAGTTACTTTGATGCTCCAGTTACTTCGCTAAATGTTCCTTAAAGAAGGCCTGCATTCTTGTATAAAGCTCAACATTATTCTCATACAGAGTGAAGCCGTGACCCTCTTCTCTCTTGATTAAAGACTCATAGGGAATGCCTTTTTCGTCGAGCGCATCCATTAAGGTTTCAGCCTGTTCAATCCTTACATTGTAATCCCTTCTTCCATGCACTATGAATAATGGTGCCTGAATTTTATCTATATGATATCTAGGCGATGTTTTTTTAATCTGAGCTTCATCTTTCTCAACATCAATTACATGATCCCTAAACCATCGACCTAGTCTAGAATCCCATCTTCCATCTTGTCGATAGAGCATTTCAAGATCCCATATCCCCACGTAGTTCACGGCACAGCTATACAGTTCTGGAGTCAGTGTAATTCCTGCCATGGTTGCATATCCACCATAACTGGCTCCATAGATGCAAACATGATCCGGATCTACAATTCCCTCAGACACAGCCCATTGAACTGCATCAGTGAGGTCGTCCTGCATTTCAAGACCCCAGCGTTTGTATCCAATTCTTTCATAGCGTTTGCCATAACCGCCTGATCCTCTGAAGTTCACTTGCATCACAGCATAACCTTGATTAGCAAAAAACTGAGTTTCAGGATTGAAGCGCCATACATCTTGAACTCCAAATGGGCCACCATGTGGATTAAGGATCAATGGCAAGTCTTTGCCATCACTATCGACTGGAACGGTTAAAAAGCCATAAATGGTTTCCCCATCTCTCGCTTCAAAAGAAAATGGCTTCATAGGCGACATTGTTTTTGGATCGATCCAAGGCCTGCTTGATCCGAGGTAGGCAAGACTGTTTTTGGCTCGATCATACATGTAGTAGTCACCAGGGTTAGTGTCGCTTCCAACAGATAAGACCATCTTCATTTCATCATCAGACATTGATGCAATTCCGACATAGTCTGTTTGAAGAGCACCTTTGAGCATCTCAATGATGTTTTTCCATTTGTCATTCACATAGTGTCTTTGAGGTTTGGTGTCTATATCCCTGTATACAACAGTGATCGGCTCACCATCTTCGGTAAAGCCCATAGCTGAGACATTTGCACCTTCTGCTTCAAACACATCTTCTATCTCTCCTGTATTAGGATCTAAAAGACTTATTGCATAGGTGTCTCTTCCAAGGTTGGATGTAATGTAAACTTTTTCTTGGTTTTCATCCCAACCAATGGCTCCCCAACCATTTTGTAGACCTTCATAACGATCGATTTCTCTGAACTCCTCATCTTCACCGTCTCTGTAGATGATCTTTGTTTCATATGAAAGAGATTCTTCATCTTGAAGAGCAGCAAGCCTAAGAACCCCATCACGATCAGTTGCCCAGTTGATGACTGGGCCTGGAGAGGTGATTTGCCTGAAAAACTTACCGTTATAGACATTCATTCTGTAGACATCCATGATGTAGCGTTTGCGATCATTCCTCATGACCAAAATATGGTCTGGATCATTGCTCAAAC
>JAPOHS010000240.1 GCA_029979325.1 Pseudomonadota bacterium
CAGGATTTGGGGCTTTAGATTTACTTAGAATAGAAGCAGGTTTAATTTTATTTGGAAATGAATTTGATGGTCAACAAGATCCTTTTGAAGCAGGGATTGGTTTTTCAGTACCATTAAAAACAAAATCAGATGATTTTATTGGTAAAGAAAACTTAATTAAAAGAAAAGAAAACCCACAAAAGAAATTAGTTGGTCTTGAATTAATTGGAAAAGAAAAAGCTAATCATGGAGACTGTGTTCATATTGGAAGAGCACAAGTTGGTATTGTAACAAGCGCATGTTTATCACCTACTTTAAATAAAAATATTGCATTATGTAGAATTGATGTTGGGCATTCTGAAATTGGCACAGAAGTTGAGGTTGGTAAAATTGATGGACATCAAAAAAGAATACCTGCAAAAATAGTTGGCTTTCCTCACTATGATCCACAAAAAACTAGAGTTAGATCTTAAATGTCAAAAGCAACAAAAGATTTATTAGAATTTTGGGAAGATCAATTAAAA
>JAPOHS010000241.1 GCA_029979325.1 Pseudomonadota bacterium
TGTAATTTCTTCCTCACCTAATTTGGTATCCCTTGCCATTATCTCATATTCTACTATGTGAACTGATGTAAAGACATCGTCAGTTACACATCTTTCTGAAATTAATATAGAGTCCTCAAAATTATAACCTTGCCATGGCATGAAAGCTACAGTTACATTTTTTCCCAATGCAAGTTCACCTAATTTTGTTGATGGTCCATCTGCAATTATATCACCAGTTTTTACTTTATCACCAACTCTGACCAATGGTCTTTGATTGATACATGTATTTTGATTAGATCGTTTAAATTTTTGTAAGTTGTAAATGTCAACACCAGATTTTGTAAAATCAGTTTCCTCAGTAACTTTTATTACAATTCTCTTACCATCAATCTTATCTACAACACCATCTCTTTTAGCAACTATTGTTACACCTGAATCCAGTGCAACATCACTTTCAATTCCAGTGCCAACTAATGGAGACTCTGGCTTTAAAAGTGGCACAGCCTGTCTCATCATATTA
>JAPOHS010000242.1 GCA_029979325.1 Pseudomonadota bacterium
GGGTTTCCAGTAATGATTAAAGCTTCTGCCGGAGGAGGAGGTAAGGGAATGAGAGCAGTTTGGAATAAGTCTGAATTTTCAAAGAGTTGGAATAGCGCTAAACAAGAAGCTTCAGCAGCTTTTGGTAATGATGATATGTATATTGAAAAACTAATCGAAGAACCTCGTCACATAGAAATTCAAATAATAGCAGATCAATTTGGAAATGTTTCACACTTATCAGAAAGAGACTGCTCTATTCAAAGAAGACATCAAAAATTAATTGAAGAAACTCCAAGCCCCGTATTAAAGGATGAAGTAAGGAAAGAACTTTTTGAAAAAACCGTCAAAATGGTTGAAAAAATAAATTATGAGGGAGCAGGTACCGTTGAGTTTATTTACGAAGATGGAAAATTTTATTTTTTAGAAATGAATACACGAGTTCAAGTAGAACACCCTGTAACAGAGATGCAAACAGGTATTGATATTGTTAAAGAGCAATTATGGATAGCCTTTACTGGTG
>JAPOHS010000243.1 GCA_029979325.1 Pseudomonadota bacterium
CTCCTTTACCAAATAAATTCCATACCCTTTGTTGTAGTTGAATTTTTCCTGACGCTTCAGCTTCAGCATTAAAATGTGACTCTTTTTGATCTTGTGTATCTGCAAAGTGATTGACGATCTCTCTTGCTAAATTAATATCTTCCAAACTAAAAACATCAGAAAAAACTATTACACCTGAACCTTGCATCAGTTCATCTAAAGCTTCATCAGTATCGTAATTATCTTTAGAAAACTTTTTCATTTAGGAAAGTGTAAACCAAAAAAAATAAAAGAAAATAAAAAACTAGTTTTATCTTACACAGACATATTAATTAATGATAAAAATAAAACTTCTGAGCTATATAACATTCGCTATAAAGAAGGTGAGAGTAGAGCTGAAACATTAAAAAAAATGAATGAAAACTTTCATATCCTAGAACGAGAGTCTGAACAAAAAAATAAACAATTTCATATTAAAAAAGATGTAAACGAAAATGAATTAAAAAATATATTGAAAGAGC
>JAPOHS010000244.1 GCA_029979325.1 Pseudomonadota bacterium
TGAGTCATGAGTAAAAACATATATAACTCTTTGCTTCATCATAGCTGATAATCTTATCGAATTTTTACAATAATCTGAAAAAACTAGAAAAGTTCCACCATAAGGTATAAATCCACCGTGCACAGCTATTCCATTCATAGCTGCAGCCATTAAATGTTCTCTAACACCATAATGAATATAATTCCCATTAAATTTTTTTGGTTTTAATATTTCATGAAATTTTGTTTTTGTATTGTTTGATCCTGCTAGATCAGCAGATCCACCAATAATATTCTTACAATCTGGAGTAATTGAATTTAGAACAGACTCTGAAGCCTTTCGTGTAGCAAGGCTTTTTTGATTTTTAATTGCAGAAATTTTTTCTAATTTAATACCTTTGTTAAAATTTATTTTTATAAAAATTCTAATTTTAATAATTAAGATTTTTTGTTTAAAATGTACATCATGTACTTTTTGAAAGTATAGTTTTATTATTATTATGTTGTGATATAAGAATCAAT
>JAPOHS010000245.1 GCA_029979325.1 Pseudomonadota bacterium
GGCAACTAAGTTGTAAAAAGGCTTCTAGTTTCTGTAATATATTAGCTTTTCTTGAACTTATGTACATTTGAGTCACATAGATTGGTACGATAACTATTTTTCATGATCTTGATCAGATTGTTGGATCTTTTTCTTTTTTTCTAACAAAAAAATCAATAATTAATAACTTCAAGATGTACCAAAGCAGAAACTTTAATCATTGTTTAAATTCAGTAAATAAATCAAAATTTAAAAATAATATTTATTATCTAAATAAAAATGATTTTTTAAAAAATTTAAAAAACTAGAATGGTTATTTTTTTTGGAAATTTTTAATAAATCCGAATGAATCTTCTTATATTCCATTTTCAATGATTTGATCGACTTCATTTGAGGTAAGTTCTTTTAATTGTCCTTCTTTTAAGTCCTTATCCAAAAATATCGAACCAAATCTAACACGCTTTAGCCTGCTGACTTGTAAGCCATGATAATCAAAAAGATTTCTTACTTCTCTATTTTTC
>JAPOHS010000024.1 GCA_029979325.1 Pseudomonadota bacterium
AAATTCTCAACAGTTTTTGGGGCTCTGTTGCGATCAAGTTCAACCACAATGTTGCCGGATGTTGTCACGATCTCGATTTGTGGATAATTCTCAGAGGCATCTGTCCTGATTGTCATCAAACCGATGAGCAGGCATGCAATGAATGTGTAAGTTCTTTTCATGATTTAGATTCTAAAATTAATTCTCTAGCAAGTAGAGTATTTTTTATCAGCATTGCCACAGTCATGGGCCCAACACCACCAGGCACTGGCGAAATCCATGAAGCTCGTTCTTTTGCTGATTCGAAATCGACATCTCCAGTTAGTGTTCCATCTTCATTTCGATTGATGCCCACATCAAAAACGACAGCACCTTCTTTGATCCATTCTCCTGGTATGAAGTTTGCTTTACCTACAGCGACAGCAAGGATATCAGCTTGCTCTACATGTGACTGAAGATCTTCAGTGTATTTGTGGCAAACAGTGGTTGTTGAGCCTTTGAGTAAAAATTCAAGATTGAGCGGTCTTCCAACTAAGTTTGAAGCCCCCACAATCACCACATGCTTTCCGATGGGATCAATGACAATTTCTTCTAGCATGGTGATCACGCCAATTGCAGTGCAAGGTCTCAATAAGGGTATCCGTTGCATGAGCCTCCCTATTGTATATGGGTGAAATCCATCCACGTCTTTTTTGGGGTCAATGGCCTCAATCACAATCGTCTCATTGATGTGACCGGGGAGGGGAAGTTGAACCAATATCCCAGTGACCTCATCGTTATCATTGAGATCCTTAATGATTGATAGCAAATCTTCTTCAGAAATGTCTTCTTCTAAATCGTAATTAAATGAATTCATTCCGACTTCTTCGCAAGCCATTCGTTTATTTTTAACATAAACACTGGAGGCAGGGTCTTGTCCAACTTGAATGACAGCTAAGCCTGGTGCCTGGCTACCTTGATTGACTATTGCTGAGACCTGAGCTTTGATTTCTGATCTGATCTTTTGAGCAATAGCTTTGCCATCAATTATATTCGCTGTCATTTTGGCTCCTTTTGAGTCGATCCATGATATCAAAGTTTCAGATTGCAACACTGAGATAATTTAAAAATCTTAATGGAATTTGGATTTTGATCAGTATAATACCTTTCACTTATTTGAAGTTTAATCGGGGCATAGCGCAGCCTGGTAGCGCATCTGCTTTGGGAGCAGAGGGTCGGGGGTTCAAATCCCTCTGCCCCGACCACTCAAACAATCTTGAAAATTAAATATTTCTTTGCTTAGATAATTTGATGGCAGGAATATATGATTTACAACCAGATATGTATCTCAGCAAGAAAGATGTTGAGGAAATCACGGAAATTTTTCATACCCCTTTAACTGGATCCTACAATTGGGATTACTCTGCGGCTGACGACAAAATCAATCGACTTTATCAATTGGCAAAAAAACGTCAGTGGGATGTAGAGATTGACTTAGATTGGTCAAAGAAATGGGATATCAATTCGGCAACTTTGGATGATTACAGTATCAATCATCATTCTTATATGGGATATGAACCTTATGCCAATTTGAGTGACTCAGATAAGCTCGAGATCCAGCATAAGTTTGCGACTTGGTCTTTGAGCCAGTTTCTGCATGGAGAGCAGGGGGCACTTCTGGTCGCAAGTCAATTATGTTCTTGTGCACCCACATACAACGCCAAACTATATGCCGCAACACAAACTTACGATGAAGCAAGGCATGTTGAAGCGTTTAATAAATATATCCAGACACGCCAAAAGCAGATGTATCCTATTACTCCTGATCTGAAGATCCTTTTGGATAAGATCCTTACAGACGAGCGTTGGGATCTAAAATTCATAGGCATGCAATTGATCATTGAAGGACTCGCTTTGGGTGCATTCAAGGCTTTTCAGATGGCACATCCAGACAAACTCTTGCATCAGCTGATAGAAAAAATTGTTCAGGATGAATCGCGACATGTGACATTCGGTGTTCATTACCTTGAGCAACATGTCAAAGGACTGAGTGAGGAAGAAATAGAAGAAAGAGCAGAGTTCGCCTATGAAGCATGCTTGGTTATGCGGCAACGTTTTCATGCGATAGAGATATTTGAAGAATATGGTTGGAATGTAGACGAAACAATAAATTACGATGAAAGTGTTAAGGTGCGAAGAGATTTCCAAGAATTTATGTTTCAAAGAGTAATACCAAGTCTAAAGCGAGTTGGTTTGCTAACCGAGACTGTCAGACCAAAGTTTGAAAAGCTGGGCGTTCTCAAATGGGAAGATTTTGATGATGAAGACGTTAGTTGGAAAGAAGCACAATCTGCTTAAATAGGCTTTGATTCAATTTTTCAGACGCTATAATGCAATCTATTATTTCTTGCGCCCGTAGCTCAACTGGATAGAGCATCAGCCTTCTAAGCTGAGGGTTATAGGTTCGAGTCCTATCGGGCGCGCCAGAATTCCGATAAATTTTTTATAAAATCAGTAAAGATACCGCTTGATTATCTTTTTATAAACAATACTATGGATTCTCGAAATAACTTAACTGGATAAAAAAACATGGCAACAGGAAAAGTAAAATGGTTTAACCCTACAAAAGGTTATGGATTCATCAAACCAGATGATGGTGGTGAAGACCTTTTTGTACATCACTCATCAATTCAAGGTGATGGATACAAATCATTAAAAGAAGATCAAAGTGTTACTTTTGACGTTGAAGATGGCGAAAAAGGGCCTCAAGCAACAAACGTAAGTTAAGTTTCTCATTAAGCTTGATTGAAAATCAGCGTGATGGCTGAGGAACATCATCTGTCTCCTATCAGGTCACTAAAACTTCTGATATTCTTATTTGATTGAGAATTCAAATAGGAAAGATATGACTGATCAAAAGGGAATAGCATTAGCTTTAGAAGATTGGAGAATCCTATTTCGGGATGACTGGAAATCTCTCATTATTGCTCTTTACATGGTACTTGTTGGCTATGGTGTTCTGGTTGGAATACCTGTTATCAGTACAGCTTGGGTTACAAAGCTGGGTTTTACAGAAGTTGAGGTTGGTAGAGTTGCAGGAATGGATTTGGGCGGCCTTGCCGCTGGATCAGTTTTTACTGCATGGATCATTCAAAAAGTTAATAGAAGAATACTGGTCTTCTTTGGAATCATTATCGCAGTAGTAGCAAATGCGCTTTGTATTAGATACGTTGATTATGAAACAGTACTCTATCTGAGATTTATGTCTGGTTTTGGAAGTGGGATATACACCTCAGTGGCTGTTGCTGTCTTTGGAATGTCGATAAGGCCTGCACTTGCATATAACCTGATGCTTTTTAGTTTCGCATTTTCTCAAGCATTAGAGATGCAAGTATTGCCACAATTGTCCATGAATGGAATTTACACAGCATTTATTGTTTGTTTTTTAATTACCATTCCTTTCCTAGGGTGGCTGCAGAGTTATCCAGTATCTAAGGATAGTGATCAAACCCATCCTCAACCTCAGAGGAAAAATAAGAAACTTTCATTGGTGCCATGGGTTTGTTTATTCGCCATATTCTTGACCTATATCAATATCGGCGCCTACTGGACCTATATAGAACTCGCGGCTTTGGATGCGAATACAAATGCCGATCTTGTTGGCAGCACACTCGTGTGGGCATCTTTTTGTTCACTCTTGGGCTGTTTCATTGCCACATTGCTCAGCAATCGATTTGGCCTGATTCGACCACTCTTGATCGCCTTGATTACGATGGCAACCGGGGTGGGTCTGCTCTCATTTGGTATCACAGAACCCAAATTCTTAATGAGTGTTTTTACATTCAATTTACTCTGGATTTTCACTGATGTTTATCAAATGGGTTCACTTGCAAATTTTGATGACGGCGGACGTTATTCTGCATATCTGCCAGCATCTCAAGGACTTGGTCAAATTGTAGGCCCAAATTTAGCCGCATCAATATTGTCATTTAATCTGGGATATGAGAGCGTATTCATGATGTGCTGGGCTGCTGCAATGCTAGCAATGGTTATTTATTGGCTGCTGCATCGATATCTCAAAGCAACTGATCCAGAATTGGCCGATGCGTCCTAAGAATATTTAAATGGAGAAAAATGATGTTTGTAAAAATCTTTAACAAATTTCCGATCTTTATACTGATTATGATTTTGACTTTTAATGTCAGTGCTGAAATGCCAGGCATGTCTGGAGAAATCAGAAGGGACTATACGGATACCAGTTTTGGGAGAGTACACTTTTGGACAATAGGTGATGGCCCGGCGTTATTATTACTCCATCAGTCAGGTCAAACTTCAGCAGAATATTTGACATTGGGTCCTGTGCTTGCAGATAGTTTTAAGGTGATTGGCATTGATTTACCCAATCACGGTCAATCAGATTCTTCAAAACACGAACTGAATGCAGATGAATACGCTGATTCAATCTTGCAGGTCATGGACAGCATTGGTGTCGATGATTTTCATTTTCTAGGTCAGCATGGCGGTGCAGCAATTGGCATCAATCTAGGTATTCGCCATCCAGAAAGGATTGGAAAACTGATTCTCTCAGGCGCTGGGAGAGAAGAGAATTTGACTGAAGAGCAAATTCAAGCACTCATTGATCGACCCATGACCAGAGACCTACCAGTTGATGCAGACGGCGAGTTTCTCGATAAAACATGGGATGTATATCGACATATGAGCGCAAGCTCCACATCACCTGAGATGACATTTAGGCCTTTCTTAACAAGCCTGATTAATCGTCAGAGAAAGTTTGATATGCATTATGCCATCTTTCGATATCAGCCAAATCTGGATGATTTGGATAAAGAAACTCTTCTCCTAGAAGGCGAAGAGGACATTTATGCTGGCGATGTTGCTGGACTTCAAAAGAGAATCAAGGGCAGCAAAATTGTCAAGCTCCCAGGTGTTGGCAGTTGGCAGTTTTACGAAGACCCAGAATTACACGATGAGGTGATTACAGAATTCTTACTGGATGATTGACTTCATGAGAGCGGTTTTCTAAATAATGTTTGATTCAGTTTTTAAATCACTGATTACAAGAAGAAGCCTATTCAAAGGCTCAATCGCAATGGCTGCAAGCCCCATGTTGAGCATAGGACAAGAGATCAATGATGGGCAACAAGAATTAGATTTCTCCAATCCCTTTGATAATCTTTATGCTTTTGGAAAGCTTTGGGGGAGTTATGACTCTAAACCCATATACAGTGCCTATAAGGGCGTTCAGTTTGCAAGAATTGGAACCAAGCGACTGATCCCACTGTTTGGATACACAGGCTTTGGCAATATGCAATCGAGATTGAATGATGATCAGACCATCAATATCAGAGGGACAGAGGGAGGTTATTTTACTGATCTAGCAACCGGAGAAATCATCGATCATTGGGACAATCCATGGACCGGTGAGACGGTTGAGGTTTTTCCATTCATTAATAAAAAAATGAGAGGTCATTTAACAGAAGAAATGCCAAGGTTCACAATGGGCAACTTAGATACTGATAACCCGACATTAATGAATGAGGCGGAGGCGAAAGATGGACAGTCATCTATACCTTTTGTTCTTCCATGGGAAAAGGTAGGAGATCAATATCTCTTATCTTGGGAGTACTCACATGAATATACGAACCCAGTTACAAAAGATAAATGGCCAAAAGCTCACACAACTCAGATCATCAATCCATCTGAGCATTTCACTTTTTATACTCCAGTGGATCAGATGAATGATCGATCCAATCCATCGGCACCTTTTTATGCTGGATTCATGAGAACCTCACCTTGGTGGCCATGGATGAGGATGGGTCAGTCAGAAATAGACGGAGCTTTATTTGGCAGAATGCACAGTTTTAAAATAACGGGCACAATGGCGGATATCCCTGATCCTGTTTTAAAAAGAGTTGAAAAAGATCATCCAGAAATACTTGAAGTTCAGTCGGGCTGGGGCAACACAATACCAAAAGGAACATGGGAAGCATATGCAGAGGAGGTGCCCCATGAAATTTAAAAAGATTAAAAATAAACAAAGGAGCAAAAAATGAAAAAAATAATATTTTCACTCATAGTCGTTTTGTTTTCGCTGAATGCTTACAGCTTAGATATACGTGGAGATGCAAATGAGTTTACAGGGGAAATTACCTCAGTGACTTTGACCAACGATGGCGGAGTCATCAATGTAGTGGGTAATACCGGCCAATATGGAAAGGTATGGATCACTTATAACTTAAGACTGGATAACCCCAATGTTGCAACACAAGGTTCATTTTCAGGAAGGGCCACAGCCATCAATGAAAAGGGTGAGAGAAATGCTGCCAGTCGCCAAGGTGTTTGGGAAAGGAAAGGAAATATCCTCCATTTTTACTCTCTTGATGATGTAACAGATGGAAATTTCTATCTCTGTATCACCGAGATGAATTTAACCACTGATAAGTTGGACATGAAGTTCTATTCAGTTAAATAAATCAGGGGTAATTTAGTGAGCAAGAAAATCATTTTAATCATTCTTCTTTTTTTCGTTGATTTTGCCATCGCAGGTGAAATTGAGCACTACTCATCAGAAGATGCTTTGAAGAAAAACTATCCATTTTCAGAGGCAGTCAGAGTTGATGATGTTTTATACATATCAGGAATGGTTGCTGAAGGAGACGATGGACAAGTCATAAAAGGTGGAATCATTGATGAAGCCCATCTTGTTTTAAAAAATATGGGAAAGATCCTTGCTCACTTTAATTTGACATACAGCGATGTTTTTAAATGTTTGGTGATGATTGATGACATCGAACAGTGGTCAGATTTCAATTCTGTTTACATTCAATACTTTCAAAAACCATATCCGGCCAGAAGTGCATTTGGCGCTGACGGGCTCGCCCTCGATGCATCATTCGAATTGGAGTGCATGGCTCATTTTTAGGATGGAGTGTATCAATTTGAGTTAGGACAATGTCTGACCTTGCAGAGTGCTACTCCATGATTTGAACCGTCATATAGCTGTGCCAATCCATTTGGCATTGACATGAATCCATCCACGATGTGCTCAACAGACTTTATCTTTTGATCTTTAATCCATCGGATTAATTGTTCTTCTGCTGAGTCAATCTCATGGAGGTGGTTGTATATAAAGAATCCTTTAAGCAATGAATTCGTTCTTCTTAAATTGGTGTAGTTTTTGAGACCAAAGGGTTCATCCAAGAGGTACTCGGATATAGAGCCGCAGTGCACAATTCTTGAATTCATGGCCAAATTTTCCATGCATGCAGACAAAATATCACCACCGACATTATCAAAATACAGATCGATGCCATTTGGAGCCGCTTCTTTGATGCGATTCACAATGTCACCAGATTTATAATCAATGCTTTCATCACAACCCAGAGACTCAACAAAATTGCATTTCTCTTGCCCACCGGCAATACCAATTACATAACAGTCCAACATCTTGGCAAATTGCACAACGGTTGAGCCGACACCACCTGCAGCACCTGAAATCACCACTGTCTCCCCCCTGTTTGGAGCTCCATGACTGAAGTATCCAAAATAAGCAGACAAACCAGTCATGCCCAATAGACTCAAACCAAGTGAGTAAGGTGCACCCATGTCAGGAATCTTTCTGAACTTTTCTTTGTCAGTCATTTTTGATGCCTTATAGGTTTGCCAACCCATCTGACCTTGCACGATCTCGCCTTCTTCATAATCGGTATGTTTTGATTCAATAATTTCTGCGACACCTCTGCCATGAATCACATCGCCTATATCGAGTGATTGTTCTCCAGCTGCTGATTCACCAGACATATACATTCTCATTACTGGGGCCAGATTGAGATATAAGGTTTTGAGCAAAACCTCACCGTCTTGAATGTCAGGTATATCAATTTCCTTGTATTCAAAATCCTCGCTCACAACATTGCCTTCCGGTCTTCTGGCTACTCTCCACTGACAATTTTTAGCTTCGTTCATCTCGAGGATTTTATCAGATGTAAAGAAAAAATAATTTTTCTATGCTTTGGTCAAAACAAAGTATTGTTTGCACAAAATATTTTGATAGGATGAATGTATGAAGAAATTCATTCTGATACTTTGCCTTTTCACCATCACAACAAACATTTCCGCTCAATCATCCACAGTGACTGTTCAGGGGAAAGCCGAGGTGAGCGTCACACCCGATCAAGCAATCTTGAATCTTGGAGTACAAATGGAAGGGCGAAATTTGTCATCGATGACAAAGAGGGTTGCTGAGGCAACCAATGCTTTCCTGAAATTAACAGATGATATGAATATCAAAAGAAATGACGTGATGACCTCAGGTGTGAATATCAATCCCAGATATCGTTATGAGAATAAAACAGGCAGGAGAATTTTTGATGGCTACAGTATTTCAAGGTCAATTCAGGTTGATATAAAAAATATCAATCAACTTGGAAGCATCATAGAGCGCTCTGTTGAACAAGGGATTAATAATATCTCAGCTCCGATATTTCGAGTCAGCCAAGAAGATCAGATTATACAAAGTCTTCACTCATTAGCAGTCGAGGATGCCTTAAAGAGAGCAACGGCTTTGGTTGATCCTTTGAATGCCACTGTCGGGAAGGCACTGAAAATTGATGCATCATCAGTGCAATCGATTGCTCCACCAATGATGGAGATGAGAGCGCTTGATATGAGCAGTTCAGTAGCAGAGCAAAGCTATTCGGTTGGACAAATCAAATTTAATCAGAGTGTTTTAGCAACATTCGAAATCGAAAATTAAATGAGTAGAGAATCACGTATTGAGAAATCAGATAGAGCAAGAAGTCGAAGAAAGACTATTCGAGAAATAAGAAAGAAACTTTTAAAAAGGCTATACGCTCACAATAAACACTTGAGGGAAAAGACAAAAAAAATCAGAAAAAGACAGGCTCATTGATCCTCGTTTTATTCCTGATCTAGTTTTTTGAAGCTTTCTCCAAATGCTTTTTGTTTTGCCTCTTTCCAGACACAGTAATCTTCATACATGGATTTAATCTTTGTCGATACATCTTCAGCGCTTAAGCCTTCATGAAACCAGTCATGAAATTGCTCTTCAATTGTAAACTGCCGTTCATCTCCAATTGTTTTTCCATCAACTTTCATATTGATTCTCCAAAATATACAGACAATGAGTATAATTTAAAAAAGCCTTAAATCAGACATGATCATGAATAAAATTCTTCCTGCAGAAATAAGAAATATATACAAAGGTCATCCCATTGCACTATGGGGGTTTGTTGCTTTTTTGGCTCTAATGACTTGGCGTTCTATTATTCATCTTGTTTATCAGGAGTATGGCCTTCATCAGATTGCCAGCTTCATTGTGATCGCTGGAGACCCAGACCCGATGCCAATGGTATATCTTTTCTTTTCTCTTTGGGGTCTGGCTCAGTTGATATTTTGTTTGGTTTGTTGGGTTGTAGTTCTTAGGTATAGAGAATTGATTTCATTGATGTACATTCTATTTATTTTTGAGTGGGCAATACGCTTGATTCTTTATCCTCTGATAGATTTAGCGTTGGCAAATAATGAGCTCTATAACACCGGTTCAACACCAGGTTCTGATTTGGCTCCGGTTATGGTGATTGCTCTGATTGGCCTATTCTTGCTTTCCATAAAAGAACCAAATTCCTAGGAATTTAATTACCTAAAAATTCTATTATTGGGAAATCGTCTGCTCAGCAAGGCATCCAGACCGAACCATTGCCCTGTAGGATATTTAATGAAGAGAAAAACCAAAATAAAAAACGGCAACAGCGAGGCATCATAGTAACCGCCAATCGCAAAATTAAATAATATAAATAAACTAACCAGAGCAGAGGACCTTGTGGTTAAACCAATTAATAAGCCAATCGCACTGTATATTTCTCCAATCGTGATAAACCAGCCAATGGGTTGATAAAAGGGAATTGCGAAATTTGTAAGATAGAAAACTGCGAAACTATCCGGAGGCAACTCAGTCAACCTTTGCAAAAATATATTTTCCAAAATTGGGCTTGTCATCCATTCATCATTGACTTTATTGATCCCAGCCAATAACCAAAATAAACCAAATAGCAACCTGAGAATGACAAGCAAGAAACCCAAGATGAGATGTATGAATTTACTCATTGCCCCCACTTTTTTGTAATCTCTGATCAATGTATGCAAGTGTCTCCCACAATGGCAGTCTCTCGCAGGAGCCTATGATCTCTTCTTTATGGTTGATCCAATCTTGAGTTTCTCTATCGATCAAAAATTGCTTCATTTTGATCAGATTTGGATCCACAGAAATCTCTGCAGTTGTGATCTCAATACTCAACCATTTCCCCTTCTCACTGGAATATATATTTACTGGCCTCGAATGCCCTTTGATCTGGTAATCATCGAAGTTTCTTATAAAAAATTCCCAAATGGTGGCTATTTGAGACCAAAATGTTCGCGTTTGTAAATGGATCAGTAAATATGATTCACGATCCAAAAAGGTATCATCGATATTATTCTCACCCTCAGCACAAACCAGCGTTGCTTCACACATGGTGCAAAATTCACCAAATTGCGAATAAAGCAATAGTTCATTAGTTTTACTTTTCATTTCCTGAGCTTGTGCATCAAGAACAATCATGAAAAAGATTAGAACAAAGTATTTCTTAGTCATTGTTAAATTATATGATAAAAAAAACTTATTAAATTGAGTCAATTCGACGGTGTGTTCGATTATGTATGATAAATATATCCTTCCATATCTTCTAAATTATACCTGTGGTCAAAAGCCTTTTATTAAACAGAGGCAAAAGATTGTTCCAATGGCCAAAGGCAAAGTTCTTGAGGTTGGAATTGGATCAGGGCTGAACATGCCCTACCTGAATACAAATAAAATCAGTTCTTTGATAGGGATTGATCCATCAGAGGAACTGATCCAAATTGCAGAAAAGAGGATTGATGACTCAATGCCAGATATTGATTTTGTCATTTCAAAGGCTGAAGAAATGCAATTCACTGAGAATACATTTGACACGGTTTTAATGACTTACACTTTATGCACGGTCGAAGATGTTTTTGCTTCATTGAGTGAAATAAAAAGAGTTTTAAAGCCAGAAGGACAACTTTTATTTTGTGAGCATGGTCTTGCGCCAGAAGAGAAGACGGCTGTATGGCAAAATCGAATCAATTATTTCTGGCCCCATATTTCTGGAGGCTGCAATCTCAATAAAGATATTCCTCATCTAATTGGAGAGGCAGGATTTAACATTTCAAATATGGAACAAATGTACTTACCCAAGACCCCAAAGATCCTCGGTTATAATTACTGGGGGACCGCCGTAAAGGCAGATTAAATTTCAAAACAAGGAAAAAATCATGTCACGAATAAATCCAGCAGACAGATCTGAGCTCAGCAAAGAAATTCAAGCACTCATGGATCAATCAGAAACAATGATGGGATTTGTCCCAAATGATGCACTGATTATGGCAAAGAATCCCGAGCTGCTTCGGTCTGTGAGCCAGCTCATAAATACCATTTATTCTTTCAGGAGCATTTCAGAGGAAGTAAGATCTTTGGTGGGATTGATGGCCAGTCAATCATCGGGTTGTCATTATTGCATTGCTCATACCAGCAATAGCGCGCTCGAGAAAAATATTTCAACAGAGAAGGTAAAAAAAATATGGGAATTTGAAAGCTCAGAGTGTTTTTCTGAAAGCGAAAAAGCTGCATTGAGAATTGCTCTGAATGCAGCTCAAACTCCCAACCTCATTTCTGATGAGGATTACAGTCAATTTAGGAAATACTTTGATGAAAATCAGCAAATCGAGATACTTGCAATTATTTCATTGTTTGGTTTTCTCAATCGTTGGAACAGCAGTCTGATGACAGAAATTGAGTCATTGCCCTTAAATCGAATCAAAGAGCTAGAATGAAGACGATTGTTTTTTTGTGTGTTGAGAACTCTTGTAGAAGTCAAATGGCTGAAGCATTTGGCAAAATGATCGGAGCCGATAGATATCAATTTTTCAGTGCGGGCTCAAAACCCAGCGGCAAAGTAAACCCCAAAGCAATAAAATTCATGTCAGATATGGGTTATGACATGAGTGATCACCAATCCAAGGGTATCGATTCCTTACCTCAAGAGGGTGTGACTGCAATGATTTCCATGGGCTGTGGAGACGCATGCCCACAGATACCTGCATTGATTCGTCTGGAATGGGAAATCGCTGACCCTAAATATATGGATGATGAGGGTTTTGAGAAGGTAAGAGATGAAATTGGTCTTCATGTGGAAAAATTAATTAAACAAATGGATAATGACGATTCAAAAAATTGAGGTGACTATGATACAAGTAATGATGAAAACAGCAAAAGGCGATATCCAAATTGATCTATTCGATGAAGATGCGCCAAATACTGTAAAAAATTTCACAGATCTAATAGAGAAAGGATTCTATGACGGACTTAATTTTCACAGGGTGATCCCAAACTTTGTAATCCAAGGCGGTTGTCCGCAAGGAACTGGTACGGGAGGCCCTGGCTACCATATTGATTGTGAAATCAATCCCAATCGGCATCAAGCTGGAACCCTATCAATGGCTCATGCAGGAAAAAATACTGGCGGAAGCCAATTCTTCATCTGCCACAGTCCGCAGCCTCATTTAGATGGGGTACATACAGTTTTTGGACATACCGCAAACATGGATGTGGTAAATTCAATTGAACAGGGCGATGAGATAATCTCTGCCGAGATTGTTTCTGGTGACTGAGAAAATTTGACTAAGCAGTTTTCTCGGGCAAAATACTCTTTCGAATCAATGGTGGACGTAGCTCAGTTGGTAGAGCCCCTGATTGTGGTTCAGGTGGTCGTGGGTTCGAGCCCCATCGTCCACCCCATTATTTTGAGTGATAGATGAAAACAGATATAGAAATAGCAAGAGAAGCAGAACCCAAAACTATTGATAAAATTGCAGATCAATTAGGTATTGGAGAAGAGTATCTTGAGCGCTATGGTAAATTTAAGTCCAAGATTGACCTCTCAATCAATCACGAAAAATTAAAGGATTCTAAGAACGGTAAACTAATCTTGGTTACCGCTATCTCCCCCACGCCTGCAGGAGAAGGAAAAACCACTACCAGCGTTGGTCTTGTGGATGGGCTATGTCACATCGGAAAAAAAGCAATGATTTGCCTCAGAGAACCGAGCCTAGGACCTTGCTTTGGTATGAAAGGCGGAGCCGCTGGAGGAGGTCATGCCCAAGTGATCCCCATGACAGACATTAATCTACATTTTACAGGTGATTTTCATGCCATTGGAGCAGCTCATAATCTTCTTTCTGCATTAATTGATAATCATATTCATTGGGACAATGAATTGGATATTGATCCCAGAAGAATCACTTGGAAGAGAGTGGTTGATATGAATGATCGATCATTAAGGGACATTACATGCGGTCTTGGCGGGGTAGGAAATGGTATACCCAGACAGAGTGGTTTTGATATCACAGTTGCTTCAGAAATCATGGCTGTTTTTTGTCTCGCGTCCGATATTGATGATTTAAAGAAGCGGATTGGAAATATAGTGATTGGCTATTCAAGATCCAACGAACCCATAAGAGCAAAACAACTCAATGCCGATGGAGCAATAACTGCTTTGTTGAAAGATGCATTCCAGCCAAATCTAGTACAAACTCTTGAAAACAATCCAGCATTTATACACGGCGGACCATTCGCAAATATTGCACATGGTTGCAATTCTGTTGTCGCAACCAAGCTTGCATTAAAGCTTGCTGATTATGTTGTTACAGAAGCTGGATTTGGAGCCGATCTGGGCGCTGAGAAGTTTTTTGATATCAAATGCAGAAAATCAGGTCTTAAACCAGACGCAGTTGTTTTGGTTGCAACCACAAAAGCTTTAAAAATGCATGGCGGTGTCACAAAGGATAACCTTGTTGCAGAGAATGTAGATGCCGTAACCAAAGGCTGTAGGAACCTCGAAAGACACATTGAAAATATCAAGAAATTTGGAGTGCCTGTCATGGTTGCAATCAATGACTATGTTACTGATACGAAAGATGAACACGCTGCCATAATCAAATACTGCAAAGAAATTGGGGTAGAGTGCAGAATTTCATCTCACTGGGAAAAAGGAGGCAAAGGTGCATCAGATCTGGCAGAAGAGGTTGTGAAAATTGCTGATTCTGATTCTTCTGATTTCAAGCCTTTATATGACAATAAAATGTCTCTATGGGATAAGACCCAATTCATAGCTCAAAACATCTATGGCGCCTCAGAAATCATTGCAGACAAAAAAGTAAGAAATCAGTTTAAGAAATTAGAAGATGACGGGTTTGGTGAGTACCCAATATGCATGGCAAAAACTCAGTATAGCTTTTCAACGGACCCATTATTGATGGGTGCACCATCGGGGCATGATGTGCCAATTCGAGAAGTAAGATTGTCTGCGGGTGCTGAATTTATTGTGGTTGTTTGCGGTGAGATTATGACAATGCCAGGCTTACCTAGGGTTCCTGCATCAGAGGGTATCGATGTAGATGATGAGGGATTGATTCAAGGACTATTCTAATCGTCTATTGGTTCTACAAATAGAACGAGAGAATGATCTACGATTTTGTATCCATTTTGCTTGGCCAATTCGTCTTGCCTCCTCTCAATTAAATCATCTTCAAACTCAATGACTTTTCCAGTTTTGACACAAACCATATGATCATGATGATGAGAGGGTGTGAGCTCAAAAACAGCTTGACCTGAATCAAAGTTATGTTTGATGCATATGCCTGCATCGACGAATTGATTCAGAACGCGATAGACCGTTGCAACGCCAACCTCATCATTATTTTTTATAAGGATCTTGTTGATATCATCAGCACTTAAGTGAGACTTTTTGCTTGTCTCTAGGACCTCTAGAATCCTCTTTCTTGCATGAGTGACTTTAAGTCCTGCAGATCTGATTTCATTATTTTTACTCATTGTTTGTATCTTATATGTGGTGCATCAAATATCAAGTTGATAACATCTATACATATGTATCCATGGCGAAAACCTGAATTATTCAAACCTCTCATCAAGTCTCTGAATCGATTTCATATTTGGATTTATGAAAAATATGATGGAAGATTCATCGGACAATACAATGGATTACCATTTTGCTTGATGAAAGTCAGAGGAAGGAAGACAGGGAATGTTATCACCATTGCCTTGCTCACAATTCCACATGATGACGATTACATTCTTGTCGCTTCCCAGGGTGGGGCAAAGACGAATCCACTTTGGTATTACAATCTCAAAGAGAACCCAGAAATTGAGATGCAAGTTTTCTCTGACACATTCAAGATGAGAGCGAAAGAGTTATCCAATGATGAAAAGAATGAGTTATGGCCTACCATCATAGAGGCATATCCTGGATATGAGAATTATCAAAAAGTAACAAATAGAAACATCCCCGTTTTTATTTGCAAGAGAATCTGAATTTTGCGCTAAAAATTTTCGTGAAACATTATTTTGTTGTTTTTTTGTAACAGTACCATCAAGACTAAGGAATCTTTGATTGTAAATGCTTGAATGCAAACAGCATGGTCTAAAAATAATATTTCTTCATTTTCAATATTTTAGGACAGAATATTAGGGTACTGATTTAAACAACAAATACATTTTCATCATATGAATATAACTTTTTGAATTCCTAATCATCTTGTAATAGCAAGGGAATAGTTTTAGCATTTATTAATTGGGCAGCAATGCTCATAAACATGTTTAAAATAAAGAAATTTACTAAGTAAATGAGGAAAAAAATGCCTAGAAAACTATATGCATTTGTACTCTCTGCTCTATTTGTATTCTCAACATCGACTTTTGCTGAAGTGGAAACCACTTCTTCTATAAGAGGTATTGTGAATGTTTCTGGAGCTGAAATTACAGTGACACACGTACCAACAGGTACAACAAAAACTAGAACTGCCAACGAAGATGGCCTGTTTTTTGTTTCTGACTTGCTGATCGGTGGTCCATACGAGATCAATGCGAGCGCGTCAGGTTATCAATCACAGTCTC
>JAPOHS010000025.1 GCA_029979325.1 Pseudomonadota bacterium
CAATTGACATTGTCGGACAGCCAGGAAAAAGTGATGCAAATCCTCCATCGGTCTTCAATGAAGATTATACAAATTGGTTGGAAGACATTATCCAATCTCTCAACCTCGAAAGGCCTCATATAGTTGGAGTCAGTACAGGCGGAACAACTGCAATGGATATGGCGATTAGAAAATCAGAAATGATAGACAAAACAGTCATGTGTGGTCCAACAGGTTTGGCCAGAGCAAGATTGCCTTTCAGGCAGTGGTTGCTGACAGCAAGAAAAAAAGATGCTGATGTTTTATCAGATGATTTGACAGCTTCGTCTTTCTCTAAACCAAGATCCGGGGAGACATTTGGTTCATTTGATAGGCAACTTGCAAGAGGGATGGCGCTGGGCACAAGACATTATCGAGTTGATAAATCACTTGGAATTTATAATGAAAAAACATCAAGAGTGGATATCATCAAGGCTCTAAAAGTTATTGGTAAATTCTTTTTCTCAGTTGACAAGAACAGATTGAGAAGCTTTAAAAACAAGGGTCTATTGATTTTTGGTGAATTTGAGGTACTTTACAATCCATGGAAGATCAGTAAACGGTTGCAAACACTGATACCTTCCCTACAAATTGAAATTGTGAAAGATGCTGGACATGCAGCCATTTATGATCAGCCTGAAGCAGTTAATGAATTAGTCTTAGAGTTTCTAAGAAAGGAATAAAACAAAATGATTAAAACTCTGTTCTTTTTTCTTTTTCTATTTTTTACATCAACACTGTCCGCACATGAGGCTCAGAGTCTTCCTTATGGACCATTTCTAAGTGGTATCACGCATCCAGTGCTTGGGCTTGATCACTTTTTGGCTATGGTCAGTGTCGGCTTGATAAGCGCTCAGATCGGTGGAAGGGCGATCTGGACCGTTCCAGCAACCTTCGTGATAGTGATGTTCTTTGGAGGTTTGCTGGGTCTTAATTATGGTGGATTGACCGGTTATGAGATAGGGATTGCAATTTCTGTCTTATTGCTTGGGTCAGCCTTGGCTGCGGATAAAAAATTGAATGCAAATTTTGCCATGATTGCCGTCGCTGTATTTGCAGTCTTTCATGGTTATGCTCATGGCGAAGAGGTACCCTCTATTGCTGAACCACCTCGATATATCGCTGGTTTTATGACTGGAACCATTCTACTTCATATCGCTGGTGTTGTCCTTGCTGACATCTCAACACACTATGAAAAAGGTAAGATCTTACTCAGATATTCAGGCGGATTAATTGCTCTGTCAGGTCTTTATTTTCTCATTACAGCACTATAGGACTATGAGTATGAAAACAAGATTAGTATTGTGGGAAGTTGGAAGTTTCATATGGATTGTTTTGGCTGGATCGGCTCTCCACTTTTCATTTGAACTCAGTGAATTCTGGACTCCGCTGGCATTCATTTCTGCTGTGAATGAAAGTGTATGGGAGCATCTAAAGATGTATTTTTGGCCGGGCCTCATCTATGCACTGGTTCAATACACTTACACCAGAGACATTGCCAATAATTATTGGTATGCAAAATTGGCATCACTCATTGTCACGCCGCTGGGTATTTCTCTCTCATTCTATGGTTACCTTGCCATCTCTTTGCCGCTGTATGGGCAAGGTTTCTTTGTCATGGATCTAATGACCATGGTCATCGGCTTGGTTTTGGCTTCAATTGTCTCTTATAAGATTATGGTCAAGCCACCAATGGATTATCCAAAAAAGAAAAATGTGCTTGCTGGTTACTTGGCAATCACCGCCATGTTCTCAACATTCACCTTCTTTCCACCAAAGATATTCCTTTTTGAAAATTATTTTGGTTATGAGTACAGCGGTGAGTATGGCATTTTAGAGGACTATGAGCCCTACCGAATCTTTAGAAAAGAGTGATCAAAGCTCAAAACTGTAACCAATTCCATATACGGATCTGATGTAATCATGTTCAGGTGAGGCGGTCTTAAGTTTGTGTCTCAGATTTTTTACATGCGTATCGACTGTTCGATCCAAAACTATTCTTCCGTCTTCAAAAATATTATCCAGAATCTGGTCGCGATTAAATACCCGTCCAGGACTTTGTAAGAACATTTTCAGTAATCTAAACTCGACAGGCGTTAGATCCAATCTATCTTGATGTAATTTTATCGAGTAAGTTTGGTCATTCACTTCGAAGGCATCATATATTTCGCCCAGATTTAAATCTCCCTCCGATCTTCTGAGCACAGCCTTTACTCTGGCAACAACTTCTTTGGGGCTGAATGGTTTGCAAACATAGTCATCTGCTCCCAACTCAAGTCCTATGAGCCGATCAATTTCATCAATCATTGCTGTGACCATAATAATTGGTACCGTGGAAAACTGTCTGATCTGCTTGCATAAATCTTTTCCATTGACATCAGGCAGCATTAAATCAAGAAGAATGATATTGGGTTGATTTGTTTTTACCCAATCCACAACACCGCTACCTGATTCAAAATGAGTGACTCTAAACTGATTCTTATTGAGATATGCAATCAAGACATCGGCAAGCTTTTTCTCATCTTCTACGATTAAGACATGCTTCATGTGTCACCTTTTGGTAATGAGATCTGAATGGATAGACCCCCGTGATCAGATGGTGTCGCTTTAATTGTTCCAGAGTGTGCTTCCACGATTTCATGGCAAATTGCCAAGCCGAGACCGGCGCCACCCTTTTCTCTCGACCTGGATAGCTCTTCTCTGAAGAAGCGATCAAATATTTTATCAATCACATCTGGATCAACACCTGGTGCTGAATCACTGAATGTAATTGATATATCTTCTTTATTCTCTGTGAGAAGAATTTCAAGCATTCCAGGTGAATCCGTGTATCTCAACGTGTTTTCAATTAGATTGGCGAATAACTGCTCTAATCGATAACTGTCTCCTAGAAAAGCACCTTCAGTATTAATCGATTCGTTTATCTCTATTTCAGATGACTCCAGTCTGTCTCGATAAGATTCAATCACCTCTTTCAGACATGCGCCAATATTCATTTCTCTCATTTGATATTTCATTGCACCCAAATCGGCGAGTGAGAGCTCATATAAATCATTCACAAGATTATTGATTCTTTTTACCTCGTGAGTGAGTGACTGAAGTGTTTCTTTATCAAACTCTCTGATTCCATCTTCAATCGCTTCCAGTTCACTTTTTAGTATTGCAATGGGTGTTCTGAGTTCATGCGAAATATCTGCAAGCCATTGTTTTTGAGACTCAGAGTTTTTATCCAATGTTTTAGCCAATATGTTGAAGTCTCTCGATAATTTACCCAATTCATCTCTGTTTTTAATGGATACTCTTGTTTTGAATTCGCCACTGATCAAACTCCTTGTTCCTCGACCCAATTTCCTGATGGGCCCTGTAATATTCATTGTGAGCACAAGCGAGATGATTGCTGCAAAAAGCAGCCCAGCTATTGCTGAGAATCGAAGCGTTTGATTATTTGATCTAGCAAAAGCCAAATCAATCGCCTCATATAATCTTTCTGAGATGAGCAACGCAAGAGTGCCAACTTGCTTGTCCCCATAGTTGATTGGCGAAAGAATAAACCGTTTCTCAAGAATGCTCCCAATCTCTTCATTTCCGATCAACTCATCGATGACTATTTTGTTGCCAATAATCACATCAAGGTTTTCATCCAGAAGATAAAGCCTTCCTGGTCTTTCCATATTTGGACTATCGTCGAATGAGAATCTAAATCTTCTCGTTTGATTTACAACATTTGGAAGAATGATTAGATTTTCATCGAATGATCGTCTCTGTCTCAAGATGAGGTCTGCCATTCTTGGGTTTTCTCTGAGGAAATCCCAAGTCTGAACTTCTGTATAGTAATATTCGATTTCAGATGCAAATGTTTGTAATTGTGCCGTTTCTATTCTGGTTACAAAACGAAATAAGTCACGTTCAAATGTATAGGTTCCTACAGCAAATATCATCAGCGTCACTGCACAAAAGCTCAGCCAATAGGATAGAAAGAATTTTGGAAAAATTTTCACTTACATACCCGTCTATATGTCCAAATTATAAATTCATTATTGCAGTTTAAATTTACAATTCATCTTTTCTTCATATTTACTTCAACATTTGGGTAAAGAATAAGAATCATAAAATAAATATTTGGAGTACACCAAATAATGAAAAATATGAAATATATATCATTTGCGATCGGAGCAATACTCTACTTGGGTTCAATGTCACTCCTTAACAATGCCTATGCACATAATCACAGTGATCAAATGGGTGTAAGGATGTTATTCCAGGACATGGATTTAACTGACGAGCAAAGAAAAGAAGTCAGATCGATCATGTCTTCCAGCATCAAAGAAGGCAGAGAACTAAGGGCGGAGATGAGAGAGCAATCCATGGATGCCATGGATGATCTCAAGAAGGGAACGCATCAGAAACTTTCCACAGTCCTTTCAGAAGAGCAAATGGCTCAATTCGATAAGAACTCGAAACGCATGCAAAAACGAAAAGACAAGATGCTTGACAAGAAAATGAGAGGTCATGGCAAAGGGAAAGATAAAGAGAAAAAGAAAAGAAATAAAAAACGACATAAAGGAAACAAGAAACACCAGTAGTAAAAGAATTTGCCATAAAGGCAGAACCATAGCTAAGGCCAATCCGAACCCCTGACAGGATTGGCCTTAGTTTTTTATGTAATTCTCTTTCAAATCTAAGCAAATCATCACCACCTGTATTAACATAGCTTGTTGAAATAATACAAAGGTAGAAACAGATGAAATTAATAGAATTAAACAATTTCGGTGACGATGGTTTTCAACAATCTGAAAGAGGGACACCGACTCCATGTATTGGTGAAGTGGTCATCAAAGTACATGCTGCATCACTCAATTTCAGAGATTTTATGATTGCCAAAGGGCTTTATAATCCGAACATTGAATTGCCTCTTGTGCCACTCTCAGATGGAGCAGGAGAGGTTGTAGCCGTTGGAAATGATGTAACAGAATTCAATGTGGGTGATCGGGTGACTTCTGTATTCTGGCAAGATTGGAATGCAAATAACTCAAATCGAATGATTTCAACTGGCTCAGATGCAGCGGGTGTTCTTTCTGAATATGCTGTTTTGCCTAAAGAAGCTGTTTTACCAATACCTGAATACATGTCTTATCAAGAAGCATCAACCGTACCCTGTGCCGCTGTCACCGCATGGACTTGTATCAAGGCAGCCAATATTGGACCTGGAGACTCGGTTTTACTTCTTGGAACAGGCGGCGTTTCCATCCTTGCTTTACAGATTTTAAAAGCAATGCAAGCAAGTGTGATTATTACTTCGAGCAGTAATGAAAAGTTGCAAAGAGCACAAGAATTGGGAGCTGATCACACAATCAACTACAAAGAGAATCCAGAGTGGGGAAGTGATGCTTTTGCATTGTCCAATGGAGGAGTTGATCTGGTCATTGAAATTGGCGGTGAGTCAACATTCCCACAAACGATCAATGCGCTCAAAATAGGTGGTCATATCAGTGTCATTGGTGCGCTTGGTGGGATCAATGTTCAGTTAAATCTCATGCAGATGGTATTCAAAAACGCACATATGCATGGAATTACCGTTGGAAGCAGAGAAGACCATAGCGAGCTGAATCAATTTTTTGAAGAACATGAAATTCATCCAATCATTGGTAAAACGGTTGGTTTTGATGATGCTATAAAAGAAATATATGGCATGCCTTCAGGATCCCATTTTGGAAAAATCGTCATCGATATCAATAATTAGAAATATGGAGGCGTAGTATTTCCAACCATCTAGAAATTCAAAGTGCATGCCTTTATCGAGATGATACACCAATATTCATCGATATAGATTTTAGTATTGATGATGGTCAACAAGCCCTGATCAAAGGTGCCAATGGAAGCGGAAAGACCAGTCTCATAAGATCGATTTGTGGATTTACAGAGCTGAGCGAAGGACATATCAAATGGAACCAATTATCAATTGATGACATTGATTCATCTTTTCAGAATGAGATTGCATACCTTGGACATAAGCATGGATTGATTAATGAAATTTCTGCAATTGAAAACATAAGCATGAGTCCCAATGTTACAGATTTAACCGATTTGAAAGACTTGGTCTCGGGTTTTAATTTAGATTCTGTGATGGATAAACCAGTTGAAATTCTTTCTAGTGGACAAGCAAAGAAAACTGCTCTGATTGGTCTAATTTTATCCAAGCGATCAGTTTGGATAATGGATGAACCATTTGCTAATCTCGATCTTGCATCAATTGAATACCTGACCCATAGAATGGATTTGCATATTCAGAGCAAAGGAATGATCATTCGAACATCAAACCAGGACGACTTATCAGAATCGCCTAGATTAGCCATTGTGTTGGAGTCATAGTGTCGACTTATCTTCAGTTGTTATTAAGAGAATCAAAGGTTGCTATAAAACGTTGGACCGATGTCCTTACAGGCATCATTCTATTTTTTCTGACAGCAATCTTGTTCCCGCTAATCAGTGATACTGATAAAGATTTCTTATTATCCATCGTTGGTCCGGTTATGATGTTTTCTGCTTTTTTTGCTTCATTGCTATCGATGCAAAATATGTTCAAGCCAGATTTCCAAAATGGAACCATTGAACAATTGGTGCTTTCAGAGAAATCATTTACCGGATTGATCTTCACAAAAACATTCGCCTTTTGGCTTTTTACCTCTTTGCCTCTCATTCTTGTTTCGGCTTTGGTTGCTTCGATTTATTTCGTGTCAGGGAAAGAAATTTTAATCATACAGCTGACACTTTTCCTCACAACGATGACAATGATAAACATCAATGCTTTCACAGCTGCAATCACACTGGGGGTTAGATATCCAGGCGCCTTGATGACACTGATTATTACGCCAATAACGCTTCCAATATTAATATTTGGATCAAAAGCCATAGAGAACTCAATTTTAGGCTTGGATATTTCTGGACCGCTTTATTTCCTTACAGGTATGATGATGCTCAGTTTGTTTCTTGGGCCTTGGATAACAGCATCAGCACTCAAGATTTCAATGGATTAGAAAATGGGCTTAAAAGCAATATATAAATATGGTTCCCCTCCAAATTTTTATCGATTTGTGACAAGGCTGGAACCGTGGTGCCTTTATTTTGGGCTTTTGTTGATTATTCTTGGATCCGCTGGGGGATTATTTATGGCACCAGAAGATTATCAGATGGGTGATGCATTCAGGATCATATACTTTCATGTACCCAGCGCTTATTTATCAATGAGTGCCTATGCTGCAATGGGCTTCGCCTCGATCATAGGAATCGTATGGAGGTCAAACGTGGCCTTTTCTGTTGCTAAGAGCATCGCACCATTTGGAGCATTGATGACCGTTATTGCTCTTCTTACAGGAATGTTATGGGGAAAACCCATGTGGGGGACTGCTTGGGTTTGGGATGCAAGACTCACCTCTGAATTCATTTTGCTATTGCTTTATCTTGGTTACATTACTCTCCATGCTTCAATCAGAGAACAGAAAAGAGCAGATCGTTCAGCATCGCTTGTTGCAATTTTAGGGATCATCAATTTACCGATCATTCATTACTCTGTCGTATGGTGGAATACGCTTCATCAAGCATCAACCATCTCTAAGTTAGACTCCCCATCGATTGTCGGTGAAATGTTATGGCCACTCTTGGTGATGATCATTGGATACATGTTCTTTTTTGTTGCGGTGATCTGCAAAGCAAGCTCAGCCGAAGTATTGAAAAGAGAGAAAAGATCAAACTGGGTGAAAGAAATTTGAGGATAGCAAAATGAGTATATTTGATATGGGAGAATACAATTTTTATGTATGGAGTTCGGTCTTCATTTCCTTCCTCGCTCTTTTTTTGGCTTACTATGATGCATTAAAGAAACATAAAGATGTCGTCGGAATGATTAAAAACAGGAATCAATCAGAATAAGATGCTACCTCGTCACAAAAGATTCATTGGAATTTTAGTCACACTCATCGGTGTGACCGTTGCAATCAGTTTGATTTTGACATCATTCCAGGACAACCTGCTTTACTATGTCACACCGAGTGAAGCAATTGAGAATATAGAGGATGACCAATCAAAATTCCGAATTGGAGGGTTGGTTGAAGTAGGGAGCTTTAAACGATCTGAAGGCAGCCTTCAATCTCGATTTATACTCACGGACGGTTTTGAGAGCATCGAGGTCAACTATACCGGGATTTTGCCTGATTTATTCAGAGAAGGGCAAGGCATCATAGTCACAGGAAGATTTGATAAAATGAAGGTATTCATCGCAAGTGAGGTGCTTGCAAAACATGATGAAAATTATATGCCTCCTGATATTCACCCGATGAAAGAGTCGTCTTCATGATCCCAGAGTTAGGCCAGATTTTTTTGGTAGCAGCCCTTGCATCTTCTTTGCTTCAGTTTTTAGGTGGGATCAGTCCTCTATTAAATAAAATTGACAACATAGAGACATTCATTGACAGAATCACAATGTTTCAAACAATTTCTTTGGTGATTTGTTTTTCTTTACTAACGACCTCATTTCTGCAGGATGATTTTTCAGTTTTATATGTTGCTTCAAATTCCAACACAGCATTACCCATCGGATATAAATTTGCAGCCGTTTGGGGTGGTCACGAAGGGTCCTTATTGCTATGGGTTTTGATACTCTCATTGTGGACATTGCTTCTTTCAAAAGATAAAGCACTCAAGTCATCACCTGATCTAAGAATTCAGTCTCTTTCTATACTTGGTTTGATAAGCCTGGGTTTTCTTATCTTTATTCTCTTCACTTCGAATCCTTTTGAGCGCTTGCTCCCGATTCCTATACAAGGAAGGGGTTTAAATCCTCTTCTACAGGATCCAGCATTGGTGATTCATCCTCCTACACTGTATGCAGGCTATGTGGGTTTAGCAGTGCCTTTTTCACTCGCAGTATCTTCCTTGTTGACTGTGAATAACCATCAGTGGGCAAAGCATGCAAGAAACTGGACCATTTTATCTTGGATGTTCCTTACAGGTGGCATCGCTCTTGGAAGTTGGTGGGCCTATTATGAATTGGGTTGGGGCGGATGGTGGTTCTGGGACCCAGTCGAAAATGCATCACTGATGCCATGGTTTATTGCAACGGCATTAATGCATTCACTGATTGTTACTGAGAAGAGAGGACTTTTTAATGGCTTCAGTACACTTTTGGCCATCACTGCTTTTTCATTGAGTCTTTTGGGTACTTTCTTGGTTCGCTCCGGTGTTCTAATATCTGTTCACTCTTTTGCATCTGATCCTCAAAGGGGCCTTTTTATTCTAGTCCTGCTCGCATTTTTTTCAGGTTCGGCATTGATGATCTATTCAGTCAAACAAAAGAAGAGCAAACAAGAAAAACTGCATCCATTGTCGAGAGAGTCTCTCTTGCTCTTAAACAATGTTTTCCTGTGTGCTTCTGCAGGTTTGGTTTTGATAGGCACCATTTATCCATTGATTCTTGAAATGCTTGATTTAGGAAAGATATCGGTTGGACCACCCTATTTTAATTTTGTAATTTTATTCCCATTTATACCGTTGCTGATTACGATTGGAGTCGCTGTATTTTCAAATTGGAGTCATAACTCAAAGAATCTAATTAAAAAAGTATCACCCATTATCTTGGGTTCTATCGCATTGAGCCTTTTATTTCCATTGATTTATGGTTGGGGCTCTCTTCTTACATTGGTTGGAGTTATTTTGGCACTATGGACCATTCTCACTGGATTATCGCCCCTCATCAGAAATCAGTTTTCAATTAATAAAAGCATGATTTATATGCCAATGATGCTTGGCCATATTGGCTTAGGGTTAATGATCCTGGGGATAACGGTAACCAGTTCATATGGAATCACATTTGATGACAGCATGGGCATCGAACAGTCGTCAACTGTCGGTGATTATGAGTTTAGATTGACTGAAATCGGAAGAAGAAATGGACCCAATTACCTCGCTCAATATGCCTCCATAGAAATCAGTAAAGACGGTGAATATATTGAAACTGTATACCCAGAAAAGAGAACATATGATTCTTCATCAATGGGCATGACTGAAGCCGGAATAGAGGCAAATCTATTCAGAGATCTTTTCATCGCAATTGGTGAGGACATTGGGGGTGGCTCATGGAGTATGCATCTTCAATACAAACCATTGTTGAGACTCATATGGTATGGACCAATTGTCATGATGATGGGTGGCTTAATCAGAGTATTTTTAAGTAAAAAAGACATTCGGAGTTACCAATGACCAGACGAATGCTTCCGCTCGTTATTTTTTTTGTCTTAATGGGTTTTCTGGCTCAAAGTTTATTTAATGCTGATTCTGAATTGCCATCACCACTGATTGGAAAGCCAATTCCTCAATTCATGCTTCAGAATCTAATCACCCAAGAAATGCATAGCAATGATGAAATAATTGGTCAGGTATCTTTGATAAATGTTTGGGCAACATGGTGCGTGGGTTGTGAGATTGAGCATGCGTTCCTTGTCGAACTGAGTCAGGATAAGAGCATTGATTTACCGATCATAGGATTGAATTGGAAAGACGATGATCAGCTTGCAAAGTTATGGTTAAACCAATTGGGTGATCCATACTCAATTGTCTTAAGTGATCCCGAGGGTAAAACAGCAATTGATTTTGGAGTCTATGGGGCACCAGAAACTTTCTTAATTGACTCTAATGGCATCATACATTTTAAACACATTGGCCCATTGGATAGGGAAATATTTCAAAGAGACATACTGCCTATAGTTGGAGAATTGAATTGATTAGAGGGACTGCATTGAGTTTGTGTATGTTGTTTTGTATTTCAGGCATCAGTGCAAACGAACTCAATACAACTGATCAAATCAGGTATCAATCACTCATTCAGGAAGTTCGATGTCTGGTCTGTCAAAATCAGTCAGTTGCTGAATCAAATGCAGAGTTGGCCAAAGATCTTCGTCGCGAAATCAAATTGCAAATTCAAGGTGGAAAATCCGATACAGAAATAAAAAGATACCTACTTGATCGCTATGGTGAGTTCATACTCTATGAGCCTGCTTTTACACAAAAGACATTTTTTCTTTGGTTTTCACCGATTATTCTATTGCTGTTATTTTTTGGCTGGTTTAGAAAAATAGGAAATTAAATGTTCAGCGATCCAATATTCATTTTCTTCACGCTTATTGCATGTTTGGGTTTGCTGTATTGTTCTAGCATTTTGATTGAAAACTTGGGCTCAGTTTCCAGGAAATACGGTGCATTCTTTATTGCATTTTTATTGATTTCATCATTTATTTATTTTAATTATCAAGCGGCTTCAAACTTCACTGAAAGCCAACAAGCATCAAATGAACAACTCAATAATTCTGTTGAGAAATTGGAGGAATTCCTACTCGAGAATCCTGATGACATAAGAGTGATTAAGGCTCTTGGATCGCACTACATCAAATCAGGTAGACTTGAGTTGGCCTATGAAAAGTATTTGATGGGTTATGAGATCATGGGTGAGAATCCTGATTTTGAGGTTAACCTTGGTCTGATTGAGTCGACTCTGATGTTAAGACCAAGCAATTTTCCATATGACATCGATCAATTGATAGAAGAAACACTCTTAATGAATCCGGAGAATACCCAAATTCTATGGCTATCTGGCCTCATTGCAATGGGAAGAGGGGACACGCAACTTACGATTGAAAGATGGTCAGGACTCGTGAATAATCCTGAGGTATCATTGGAAATACAAAATTCAATTTCAACACAACTCGAGCAACTAAAAAGAATGGAAGAGGGGATTGCGATACTAGATGATCAGTGAAAAAGAATACAGGTACTATCAAAAATTACATCAAAACAGGCTGAATTTAGTCATTCATATAATCGGTTCAATTATGTTTATATCTGGCAATATTCTAATGTTGATCGGGCTCTTGAGTTTCATCGATTTCTCTCAAATCTTAATGGGTTTATCTTTGATACTTTTAGCAATTGTACTTCAAGGAATTGGTCATCAGTTTGAACCGGAACAATTTGATGGCTTTAAGGGTCCTCTGGATTTTGTGAAGACATTTTATCTGGAGCTTATAGTTTTCTTTCCAGCATTTCTATTCTCTCCTTACTTTAGGGAAAATTGGAATAAGAAATGAAGCTTTTAGGATCAATTTTTACAATACTGATAGTTTTATTCACAAATAAAGCCGTTTTCTCTGACACAAATCAGGAACCAGTTTTTGATGTTTCGAAGCAAGAGATTGTCTTTCGAAGAACCACACTTATAGTAAGGAATTTAGAAACATCTCTCATGCTCTATAAAGATGCACTAGGGATGGAGGTTATATATGACAACATCTTGACATCCAGAGATGGAAGTAAATCGAGATTGATTTTCTTAAAAACAAAGGACGAACATGTCGGAATATTGGGCCTTTGGGAACTGGATTATGGTAGTCCATCATCCGAAAGGCGGAGCCTTCCCATAGAGCGGAAAGCCTTTGTTCCACAGGGCAATATTCATCTTTTCAATACAAATGATCTGGATAAAAAATGGAAGAGGGTAATTGAGGTTCCTGGAGTAGAGGTTTACAGAGAGCCAACTTATAGAGAATACCCCTCATATGATGGTTCAGATGTAATCAAAGTGAATGTTTCAATCATCTACGATCCAGATGGAAACATGATCGAGTTAAACCAACTATTGACACCAATAAAGTGATGAAAAAGATTTATGTAGCATTAGCACTGATTTTCAGTCTTAATTCTACCTCTGCAGAACTCTGGACTGTCAGCAAACTGAATGAAAACATCAGCAAATTGGATCATGAGCTTGTATTGCTTGATGTGAGAACCCAAGCCGAATATGACAACGGACACATTTTAAATGCGATCAATATATCCCATGAGCAGATTCTTGAAGACCCAGAATTGCTAGCTGAATACAAAGACAGTCAAATGGCAGTTTTCTGCAGAAGTGGCGTAAGAGCAGGCAAGGTGATTCAATTGCTAGAGAGCATTGGATTTGAAGACATAATTGATATAGACGGCGACATGCTGGCATGGAGTGAAGCAGGGTATCGAATAGAGGTTAACGATGAGTGAATATTCAAAGACCTTTAATGCAACACTTGTCTCTGTTCATGTTGGTAAAACCATTGAATTTATAAAAGATTCAATCGGAACGGCACAAGTCGAATTGGATGGTTTTGTCGGCGACAAACACAGAAGTTACATGAGGGGTATCTACGAGGGTGAAGCATATCCACCAGGCACCATTAGGAGAAATAATCGTCAATGGTCTGCTGTTTCTTTGGAAGAGCTTGAAATGATCTCAGAGTCAATGGATTTAGCACAAAATCTAACCCCACGAGTTCTGGGAGCCAATCTTTGTTTCAAAGGAATACCGGATCTCTCTCAGTTACCCAAAGGATCAAAATTAACCTTTCCATCTGGAGCCACTCTGATCGTAGAAGAGTATAATCCGCCTTGTCATGATATGTCTGAAGAAATATCGAAGACTCAGAAAACTAAATCTGGTGATTATCCTGGCAAATTAGACTTTCTTAAAGCAGCAAAGAAATTGAGGGGACTTGTTGGTATTGTCGATGTTGCAGGTGAGATTAACGAAGGAGATGACGTCAAGGTCCAAGTTTTTGATTCCGATAGAATGTTTAAGTTTCTTTCCAGCTGATCTATCTAGCCCAAGATAATTTGATCAATCTTTTCCATCTCTTCGTCTGACATCGTCCAAGATATTGCTTCTATATTTTGAATCATTTGTTCAGCTGATGTTGCACCTACGAGAACCGATGTAACCATCTTCCTTTTTGCAACCCATGCAAGAGAGATTTCTAGTAAGGATCTATTTATTTCATTTCCAAATTTCTCAACTTCATCTATCAGATTGAACCATTCTTCAGAGGTGAATGCACCTTTCCATAGTGCCAATCTTGTTCCTTTTTCTGGATCCATTCCTCTTTTTATCTTCCCTGTTAGAAATCCACTCTCTAAGGGAAAGTAGGGGAGAATAGAGACATTTTTCTCCTCGCAGACTGGAAGTAAATCTTCTTCCATGTATCTTGTCAGCATGCTGTATCTTGATTGAATTGAAACAAATTGGCTAAAGCTATTTTCAATTGAAACATTCACACTGTCACTCATCTGATCAGCGTTGAAGTTCGATGCACCAATGTATCTAACCTTTCCACTTTGTATGAGATCTTCAAGGGTTCTTAGAGTTTCTTCGATGGGTGTTTCTGCATCGGGGAAATGCATTTGGTATAAATCTATGTAATCTGTATCCAGAGATTTCAGACTGTTTTCTACAGCTTCGAGTATGTATTTTCTAGTCCCACCTCCCTTAATTGAATTCCTTCCAGTCGCTGGGTCTGTTCCAAATTTTGTTGCTAGAATTACCTTATCTCTTATTCCTTTAATGGCCTTGCCAGTAATAACTTCTGATTTGCCCTTCATGCCACCATATGTCGGAGCAGTATCAATACAATTGACGCCATTATTAATGGCAGCTTTTATAGTATTGATACTTTTATCTTCATCACAAAAGAACCCAAAATTCAGTGCACCTAAAGTGATGATAGGAAGTTTCAAGTCCGTGTTTTTAAGATTTCTATATTCCATATATGAATAAAGTATAATCTACTTTAGTATCTATATTGTTGGAATTATTTTTACTCTGAAAGGTATCTTATGGCAACAGTTGTAATTACTGGCAGCACGAAAGGAATTGGTAGGGGACTTGCCAATGAATTTGCACGTTTGGGACATAACGTAGTCATATCCAGCAGAAGTGAAGATGACATAATTAACGTCTCAGATCAGATGAATAGCAGCTATGAAGGCAGCGTAATTGGTCAGGAATGTGACATATCAAAAAAACGTGAATTAGAAGCGCTCTGGCAATTGGCTAAATCTGAGTTTGGAACAGTAGATTATTGGATCAATAACGCGGGTTTTGCATCAAGCTACAATAAAGTTCATAAGGTCCCTCAAGACTTGATATCGTCGATGATAAGCACTAATTCATTGGGAACCATTCTAGGATCTCAAGTCGCGGTAAATGGATTCAGGAGTCAAGGACAAGGGAATTTATATAACATGCTTGGAGGAAGTTATGATGGTAAGTTTCTTACTCCAGGGATGGGTGTCTATAGCTCCACAAAAGCAAGCATTAATATACTGACTAAGTATCTAGTTGAAGAAAACAAAAACACTGGCGTTAAAATTGCGAGCATAAGTCCAGG
>JAPOHS010000026.1 GCA_029979325.1 Pseudomonadota bacterium
ATACAAAGAAGGTTCGCTTACTGACATTACTGATTTTACTCCTAGGCCTGACGGCTATGTTGTGAAATTATGCATAAGCAATGAACAGATATCTGAGGACATCAAAGAACAGTGTTTGATCCTAGAAGAAGAATCTTTTGTCAATATAAATGAGGATGCTCAGTATAAGATCAAAGATTTAATCTCTGATAGGCCAAAATTCAATGATTACCTATTATCAATTGGATCATCATTCTCAGATTTAGATTCATACATAGTAAAAACGGGTTCAACCTACAAGATCTTCAGAGCAAAAAAGCCATAGATGCTCTACAGCTCGTTATTACCTGTGTTTAGAGAATCAGTCAGGTATAATCTATAGTTCAAGATAAGGAGAGGTGGCTGAGTGGCTGAAAGCGCTCCCCTGCTAAGGGAGTATACGTTAATAGCGTATCGAGGGTTCGAATCCCTCTCTCTCCGCCAGAGAATCAAGGAGTCAACATGAAAAGTCTAGTCATTGCTACTTTCCCAGCACAAGCCGGCAAGCTTGAAGAGTTAAAACAGTTATTCAGAGATGCTTTAGGAGATACCAGGGCATTTGATGGCTGTATTTCCATTGATGTTCATGTAGAAAAAGATACTGAAACCATTCATCTGATTGAATATTGGGAATCTTTAGATCATTACGAGGCATATCTTCAGTGGAGAATTGAGAATGGACTTGCTGAACTGCTAAATCCAATTCTTGAGGGTGGTGCAGAAGGTCTAAAAATCATTAAATGTGGCCCAAAGGAAGACATCTAACCGATAATTATTAGGTATGAAAAATAGCTACCTCATAGCCTTCTTACTTATATTTTCATCTGCACAGTCGTCAGCGAACTCTTCCGAGAATCTCATCATATTTAAAGCAAGAGAGATTGTTACGCTAGATCAGACAATCTCATCAGCAGATTCTGTTTTAGTCAATAATGATCGAGTCATTGCAATTGGCCATATCAATGATTTGATAGATAAATATCCAGAAGCAAATATTGATGACCAATTTAAAGATAATGTGATGGTTCCAGGTTTTATAGAACACCATATCCACCCTTTCTTATCTGCCATCACAATGAATGCCAAAATCATTGCAATCGAGGGATGGGATTTGCCAAAAAACCAGTCTCAAGCTTATCGAGACCGAGATTCCTACTTGAAGAGGTTGTCAGATATTGAGAAGAGCATGAATGATGATGAGCCACTTGTTACTTGGGGTTTTCATCATTACTTTCATGGCGATTTAACAAGACAAGATTTGGATTTGATTTCAAGTGAAAGACCCATACTGGTCATGCATCGGTCTTATCACGAGTTCATTTTAAACACACCCGCAATGGAATATTTCGATATCAGCAGAGATTTTGTTGAATCCCTTGATGAAGAAGCAAGAATGTATGCGGACTTTGATCGAGGGCACTTTTCCGAGCAGGGAATGATTTCAGTTTACCCAAAGCTGCTCAAATATCTTGGAAGACCAGAATACTTGCTATCGGGATTGCAATTGACAGAAGATTATTTGCATCAAAATGGCGTGACAATGATTGCCAATCCAGGAGCGTGGTTGATCGAGCCTATACAGAAAGCAAAGAATTTGATTTTAGGCGATGAGAATACTCCTTTTCGCTCATTCTTTATTCCAAGTGCACTCATTCTTTCTGAAGAGCATGAGGTTTCAGAACTCATTGAAGAATCTAAGAAGCTATTGGATTGGGGAGGAGGTAAAGTCGAATATTTACCGAATAGAATTAAATTATTTGCCGATGGAGCCATGTACTCTCAAAACATGGTTTTGAGTGAAGGTTACTTGGATGGGCATCAAGGTGCTTGGTTAATGCAGGAAGGTCTTTATCGGTCTGTTTTTAAGCTATTTTGGGATGAGGGATATCAAATTCACATTCATCAAAATGGTGATGAAGCATTGGATTTAATTTTAGATATTCTAGAAGAGAACATGGAAATAAATCCCAGAGAAAATCATCGAACAACCATTGTTCACTTTGGAATCTCTAGGGCAGATCAAATGGAGCGTGTGAAATCTTTAGGCGCCATCATCAGTGCGAATCCCTACTATGTAACGGCACTCTCTGATTTATATAGCAGAAAGGGTATTGGCCCCGAGAGGGCGCTTGAGATGGTTCGTCTTGGGGATGTTGATCGAGCTGGCATTAGGTTTGGACTTCATTCTGATATGCCTATGGCACCAGGATCACCTCTAGATTTAATGCATGCTGCTGTTAATCGAATCAATTTTGCAAACGAAGTAGCAGGCCCAAATCAAAGAGTCAGCCCGATGGCAGCATTGAGGGGCGTGACACTCGATGCAGCATTTATCATGGGCTTGGAAGATGACTATGGCAGCATCAGTGAGGGTAAATTGGCTAATTTCACAATTCTTTCTGAAAACCCTTTAACCGTGAATCCTGAAAGAATTAAGGATATAGATGTAATCGCCACCATTGTAGAAGGGAAGCACTATCCCATTAATTAAGTTCCACAGAATGTTTGAGTGACTTGCTCATCTTCTTTGGCTGGGAGGGCATAATCTTCCTTATTTTTCTGATCCAAAAATGGATTTGCAGTGACCTCCAGCAAATCGTCCATGATTTTATGAGTATTATCTTCCTGATATTCTCTGATCGCCCTCTCGATCATATGATTTCTGGGGATATAGATCGGGTTTATAGAGTTGAGACTCTCAACGACATTGTCATCCAAATTTCCCTTTTCTTTTTTCAATGACTTCTTCCATTTCTTTAGCCAATCTTTGGATTCTTCATCATTATCGAAGCATTTTAGGAAGTGATCATCATTGCCCTTAATCGCTGATGATAGAGATCTGAATGTTAGGGTAAAATCGGCACCATTTTTATGCATGATGGATAGTAAATTTTTAGTTAGCTCATTACTCTCTTTTGTTTCCTCAAGGCCAATCTTCTTTGTCATCTCTATATTGATTCTTGAGTTCACATCTTTTGAGAAGTTCTCGAGTGATTCCCTTATGACTTCTTCTTTCTCATTGTCATCCCCGTCCATGATTGGAAGTAGACAACCTGCTAAGCATGATAAATTCCATAATCCAATTTTAGGTTGGTTGCTATATTTATATCTTCCGTGTCTATCTATGGAACTAAAAACTGTATCGGGATCGTATGCCTCCATAAATGCACAAGGACCATAGTCTATTGTCTCTCCAGATATAGTCATATTATCAGTATTCATCACACCATGTATGAAGCCAATGCTCATCCATTTTGATATCAATATTGATTGATTCTTTGCAATGGCATCAAAAAGTAGTAAGTACTTATTCTTTTGATCAGCAATATCTGGATAAAGTCTCTTGATTGAGAAATCTGCAAGCACTCTAAGGTTATCTAAATCTTGCCTGGCTCGGAAAAATTCAAAAGTACCCACTCGAATCAGGCTATTTGAAACCCTTGTAAGAATGCCCCCTTTTAAAGCAGTTTCCCTGAAAACATTCTCGCCAGTAGAAATTGCTGCCAATGCTCTTGTTGTTGGAATATTCATTGCATGCATGGCTTCACTCAAGATGTATTCTCTTATAACAGGGCCAATAGCGGACCTGCCATCACCTTGCCTAGAGAAAGCTGTTACTCCTGATCCTTTGAGCTGAATATCATTGAGCTTTCCACTATTGTCATGCATCTCTCCAATCAAAATTGCTCTGCCATCACCCAATTGAGGGACAAAGTTTCCAAATTGATGGCCGGCATAAGCCATGGCTATTGCCCTAGCATCTTTGGGAATAGTATTTCCAGAAAAATACTCAAGCAATTGAATCTCATTAGAGGTATCAATGGATAATTCATTCGCAAGTTCATAATTCATAGAAAGTATCTTTGGTTTACTGACCGGTGTTGGTTTGGTTGATCTATGAAAATCTTTCGGTAGTTCAGAGTAGGTATTTTGAAGGTTTTCCATTCTTTAAATATTAGTCTTTATTTTATGCTTAGAAGTTTTCGATCAATAGAGAGTATTAATTTATACTAAATGCCAAGATAAGCACACTGTGAAATGACTTCGTGATTGAGAATTTTAAAAAAAGAATTTTTGATATACCTGCTGAGGATAGATCTTCATTATTGAGAGCCTTCTTCTTCTTTTACTTCGTTTTGTGTTCTTGGTATTCAATTCGTCCTGTTAGAAATGAAATGGCTGTTCAAGCTGGATTAGAGAATCTTCCGAGTCTTTTATCGATTGTTTTATTGGTCATGTTGATTGCAAATCCAGTCTATTCATGGCTGGTTTCTCGTATTAATCGAAACAAAATCGTCCTGTATTTCTACCTATTTTTCATTCTAAACCTTTTGTTATTCTTTTTTTCATGGGTTTTGCTTGATGAATCCTGGAAACCAATGATCGCAAAGAGTTTTTATATATGGTGCAATGTCTTCTCTTTTTTTGTGGTCTCAATCTTTTGGGTATCCATGATCAACTACTTCAGTGGATCCCAAGCAAAACTTTACTTTGGTATCATCAGCGCAGGAGGATCAATAGGTGCTTTCGCAGGCTCCTCCATTGCAAGAATCTTTTCTACACAAGTTTGTGGATCAGTGACTTTATCTGATTGGGGACCATTTTCATTGATATTGATTTCTGTTTTGTCTTTATCGATTGCCTGTTTATTGAGCATGTCATTTAAATCTAACGCAAATGACAAAGCAGAGAGCGTGAGCAATGATAGTTTTTCTGGTTCAGCATTTGAGCCAGTTACAGAAATTGTTCAATCATCTGTGCTTAAAAATCTGAGTTTATATATGGTTTTATGGACAGGCTTGATGACATTTGGATGGATGATCGCTTTGGGTATCGTTCAAGAATGGTCAACTGATCCATGTGAAAGAACAGCATTTTTTGCCAGGATTGAGCAGATTGTTACACCTTTAACACTCATATGTCAGTTCTTCTTGACTTCATTTGTCTTGCGATCTTTTGGTATCAAGAAGGTTTTAATCATTTACGGATTCATACTATTCGCAGCAATCTATTTCTATGAAATATATCCTGAAATCATGACAGTCTTGATTGTTGTTTCAATCTTGAGAACATTTGAATATGGCTTATCAAAACCAGCAAGAGAAAGCCTGTTCACTAAGCTCAAAAGAGAGCAACGTTATAAATCAACTGTTTTCATGGATACTTTCTTTGCGAGGGGAGGGGAAGTCATGGGCAGTTGGTTTGCCGCCAAAGGCGCCTTAATGCTTGGCATTTCCTCCATGGGGGCAACATTATTTATGATTCCATTTGCTGCTCTCTTATCTTGGGCCGGATACAAATCTTCAAAGCTGTTAGACGAATAATGGACAAAAAAAAACAGAGCATTCGCTCTGTTTCTTTAGTCGAGTCCTTGGGGTGTCTGAAGCGAGATTCTTTCTTCAGCGCCTCGCCCGGTATCTCTTTCCGAACTTGGTGGGAATCAGTTCTCTTTTGCTGCTAGCTTATCTTCCCTGATTCGCTTTCACCCTTTAGGTCTCTTTCTCTTTTTGACTCTCCCTTCCGCGTCTTAAGTTACTTTCGGGTCGGTCTCAAGAGATGATTTAATATTACGACTTACTTATTTTTTTTCAAATACATTCGCGAGAAAAACCAAAGTTTTTTTCATGGATTTTTTTTATGTCCTATAAAAAATAATATCCAATATTAAGAGTATTTTATAACCTACTGATATTTCTAACTATCCAGGAAAAATTGAATAAAAAATATGTCCTATAAGTATTTTTTTAAAAAAATAAAAAAAATGAAATAAAAAAATAAATTTGCGCAAATGTAATTATTTGAGGGTTATTATTAGTTTAATAATCCTTATATAAATGATCATTTTTGACTCAATTTAATGAAAAATAATAAACGAATGGACTTAAACGCAGATTTGGGTGAGTACAAATCTAGCGATACATTCAAAAATGAGATTTCACTCATTCAGCACATCACATCTGCAAGTATTGCTTGCGGAGGTCACGCTGGGGATGAAGAGTCAGTGGGCAATATGATTGACCATTGCATTAGACACAATGTTTTATTTGGCCCACATCCTTCTTATCCCGATAAAAAAGCGTTTGGGCGAAAGAGATTATCGATCAGCGATGAATCATTGACGCAGTCGATTATTGATCAAATAACATTATTATTGGAAATTGCTGAAAGCCGACAAGCTGAACCAACGCATGTAAAATTTCATGGTCAACTTTACAACGATTGCTTTTTAGATGAAGAACTCAGTCAGCTCTGCCTGTCTGCCATGCAAACAGTCTGTCCAAATATAGCTCTCATTTGTCAACCTTATTCTGCAATCAGCCAAATCGCTGGAAGATCAGGCATCAAGGTCATAAATGAGGCATTTGTTGATCGCAGGTATCAATCAAATGGAGCCTTAGTAAAGAGAATGATTACAGGTGCTGTCATATCATCTCTAGATGAAAAAGCAAAACAGGCAGCTTCAATAACATTCGAAGAGAAAGTATTGTCTGAGAATGCGGAAGAAATTCAGATAGCAGCAGATACACTTTGTATCCACAGTGACCATAATGAATCTGTGGAAACTGCGATAGCAATCAAAGAGATGTTGGAAAAACATCAATGTGAAATAAAGAGTTATGAATTTTAACTCCGATATAAAAATTACAATCATCGCTGAAGACATACTTGAAGTAGTGATTGATCATGATGATGCAGACATCAAGAGTTCACAATTAAACTGGCACCTAGCTGATCATTTATTGAAAAATCAAAATGATATAGAGGCGGTCGCATCAGAAGAGATGATTTCCATTCGATCCAAAATGATTCCAATAGATCCCAAGAAAATCGAGATTGGGATTTCTACTTTTGATTTGAGTTCCATCAATCAAGTCGATCATCGATTGGAGATTCCAATATGCTATGAAAATACTTTTGGAGTTGATCTTGATGAGATATCCAAACAATTGAACCTTTCTGTTGAAGAGATTATTGAAATTCATTCATCCACCACTTATGAAGTCAAAGCCATTGGTTTCACACCAGGATTCGCATATTTGGGAGATCTCGATAAGAAAATATCTATACCAAGACTCAGCAAGCCTCGATTACAGACACCCATTGGATCTGTTGCCATTGCCAATGATAGAACTGGTATATATTGTTTGGGCGGACCTGGAGGTTGGCCGATTATTGGAGCCACTCCTGTCAACCTATTTAATCCTCAAGACAGCCAATCAATGCAATTGATACCTGGAACGAAGATATCATTTAATCGAATTTCAAATGAAGAATACAAAGCCATGAGAAATAAGAAATAGAATGGCAGTCCAGATTCTAGATGCAGGTTTACAGACCACTGTCCAAGATCTTGGGAGAGTCGGAAGGAGGCATATTGGCATTCCGCAGTCAGGTGCATTCGATTATCTTTCTGCAGCAAAGGCCAATGCAATACTGGGAAAATCAATCAATTCTCCTTTATTGGAGTGCACCATGACTGGTCCCACCATAAAGTTTTTGAAAGATATGCAAATATGCGTTACAGGAGCTAAAGTCAGCGAACTAAAAATAGACAATTCATTGGTTGCCCAAGATGCACTCCTTGATCTCAAAAAAGGAAATATTCTCTCGATGAATCATGCTGAAGAAAATTTAAGATTTTATATCGGGTTTTCAGAGGACATAAAAGGAACAGAATTTTTGGGTAGCGTTTCAACCTATTTACCAGCAAAACTGGGTGGTCTCAATGGAGAGACCATTCAAAAAGATCAAATGATTGATTTCAAGAAGGCATCTTCTGAGAAATACGTGGGTGAATCAATCTCTCAAATAGAAAAGCCATACAGCACATCGGTAATCAGGGTAGTGGAAGGATCTGAATTCCATTTATTGAATATGAGTAGAAGTGAATTAGAAGAAAATGAATACATCATAAGCAATGACTCCAATCGAATGGGGATCAGAACTGTTGGTAAGGAGATGAAGATCAATGAAACTGGATCAATGATCAGTAAGCCCATCTACCCAGGAACAGTACAGTGCCCAGAAAACGGACTCCCGATTATATTGGGTGCAGATGCTCAAACCTTAGGAGGGTATCCTAGAATATTGCAAGTGATCAAGGCAGATCGTCATTTGCTGGGACAGTTCAAGCCTAGTGACCGCTTTAGATTCAATTTGGTTTCAATTTCTGATGCCATAGATGAGTGGAATGCTTTGAAAAAGGCTTATCCATTCATTTGTGGGTTATAATAACGACCACGCGCCTGTAGCTCAGCTGGATAGAGTACCTGGCTTCGAACCAGGCGGTCGGGGGTTCGAATCCCTCCGGGCGCGCCATATAGAATGGGAGATAAGATGAGTAATGCACACCCGTGGTTAGAAGAGATACCTTGGACAACGAAGAAACTTCCTAGAGAGAAGCTTGAGCATAGAATTCAGCGTGCTCTTACATTAACCAATCTTGGTATGCTTGGGACCTTAGGACTCAACGGACCCATTGTCAGTCCACTGGAATTTTACGCTGATAAATTTACAATTTATGTCTTGCCTCAACCTGGAAGCCCTAAACTCAAGGCAATGCAACGTGACCCCAGGGTGTCATTTGCAGTAGCGAATCCAATGGCAGGCTGGGTGACTGCACAAGGTGCTCAATTATTTGGTAAAGCCGAGATACTTGAGCCAGGAACTTCTGAATGGGAATACGGCATGACTATCTTCAGATGGCAGGCATCTGCTGCAGAAATAAATACAGGATTTGATAATCCACCACATTATCAATTGATGCGTTTAGACCCTGATAGGATTGTTTATACAGAGCATTTTTTAAGAAAGGACGGTTATGGTCCAAGACAGATATGGCGTCGAGATGAAAAAGATGAGCAAGCTTCAGACGGGTTTTCTGACTCACAAAAAACTTAACTAGTTTTCTATACCCACTCTAACAAACTGAAAATATACTCCCAAAATAATTGCTCCCAATCCTCCATAATAGAACGGAAAGATTGGATCAAGATTGTATAACAATGTACCAATCGTAGGTCCAAAGATCATACCAACAACGGGCGCTCCAGCTAAGAATCCTGCAACTTCTCCTTGCTCAGAAGGCTCAACACTCAATGTTGCAGCTGCATTGAGGCTTGGCGTAATCATGCTGAAGGCAATGCCCATGCCTGCATAAGCTAAGAAAAATCCTGTTAATGAATCGACAACACTGATTGATATCAAAACCATTCCAAAAATCAAAAAACAGATTCTCAGCAATGTTTGTGTCGAGATATTTATGACTTGTAAAACTACAGCCTGCATAAAAGTTGATGTTAATGCCATCGATAGCAGTGCGATGCTGGTGAACTTAATGACTTGATCAGGATCTGATATGCCCAATTTATCTTCTATAAAGAATGCAGAAATGATTTGTACCGATGTGAATACCATAAAGGCAACAGACCAGCCGATAAGAAATGGAAGAACTCTGTAATCATAGAATTTCAGAGATTTTTTTTGATTGGTTTCTGGGATTTCCGGTACCGAATGAATGAGATACTTTTGAGCCATGATTGCACCAATTAATGCAATCCCAGCACCGCAGTACATTGGGAATAGAGGATGAATGAAAGAAAGCGACCCTCCCATGACAGGTCCGATCATTGTCCCTATTCCTGAAGCCATCCCAATAAGAGCCATCGCTTTTGTGCGATTGCTTGAATCGGTGCTATCTGACATGTAAGCAACAGCCGCAGGTTGAATGCCTCCAATTAAGATTCCATAAATGATTCTTATGGCGAAAAGCAGCATAAATAGGCTTAAGGGACTGAGTATGCCCCAAATCCCAACTTGAATACCGAATGTAAATATAAGAAATGCAAAACCATAGGAAAGTAGGCCAATTACAAATACTTTCTTTCTACCAATTTTTTGACTTTTCTTGCCCCAATAGTAAGAGGAAAAGACCAAAGCCACATTTGATATTGCAATCAAAATCCCAAATTGATTAATACTCAGACCAATCTCTCTTGATAATGGAGCAAAAATTACATAAAGCAGTGAAAATCCTGTTCCATAGATGACAAGACCCACTATCAGAACGACCTTATCAAGGCCGAGTTTCTGTTTATTTTCCATCACTTATCTTTTCGGGCATTCATTTGATCTAGTTGTTCCTGAGTGGCGGGTTTTTGATTTTTTTCTTTCCATTCTTGGTATGGCATCCCATAAACAATGTTTCTTGCTTCATCAGGATTGATCTCTTCGCCCATCTTTTCTGCTTCTTCTTGATACCATCGGCTCAAACAGTTTCTGCAAAATCCCGAAATGATCATCATGTCGATATTTTGGACATTTGATTCTTTTTGAAGATGACTGATGAGTCTTTCAAAGACTGCAGATTGAATCTCTATTTTCTTATCCATAATTAGTGTGATATCTAAACACATTATTATTAGAATAGTAATATAATCTTCCTTGAATCTATTGAAGTGTATGAATACCTCAAATAAACCATTATCAGGAATAAAGGTCATCGAAATGACTCACATGGTCATGGGCCCTGCAGTGGGCGCAATACTTGGTGATTTAGGAGCAGATGTCATAAAGATTGAGCCGATATCTGGAGATAAGACAAGGGTATTAAAGAAGTCTGGGTCAGGCTATTTTCTCACCTATAATCGCAATAAGCGAAGTCTCGCAATGGACATCAAAAAAGAAGAGGGGAAGAAGGTAGTTAAATCCTTAATTCGTAAATCAGATGTTTTTATTGAGAATTTCAGGCCGGGCGCCATGGACAAGCTTGGATTCAGTTACGATGAGTTTTCAAAATTAAATCCAGAAATCATCTATTGTTCTGCCAAAGGATTTCTCAAAGGACCTTATGAAAATAGAACGGCATTAGATGAGGTTGCACAGATGATGGGCGGCCTTGCATACATGACTGGACCACCAGGAAGGCCTCTAAGAGCTGGTTCATCGGTAATTGATATCATGGGGGGGATGTTTGGCGCCATTGCTATTTTGGCTGCATTGCAAGAGAGGCGAGAAACTAATAAAGGTCAAAAAGTGACAAGCGCATTATACGAAAATGTTGTTTATTTAATGGGTCAGCACATGGCTCAAACTGCGACCACTGGATCGCCTCCACCTCCGATGTCAGTGAGAGTAGCTGCATGGGCTGTATACGACATATTCGAAACCAAAGATGAGGAACAGGTCTTTATTGGTGTCGTGAGTGATACACAGTGGAAACTATTTTGCGAATCATTTGGTTTGGAAGATTATGCAAATGATGAATCAATGGATTTGAATAAGGGCAGGGTGGATCAGAGAGATGCAATCATTCCGCGATTACAAGAACTTTTCAAGACATATACCAAAACCGATCTAATGAAAAAGCTGGATAAAACAGGGCTTCCTTTTGCTCCAATCAGTAAGCCTGAAGATTTATTTGATGATCCTCATCTGAATGAATCCGGCGGACTATTGGATATCGAGATACCTGCTGGTGGCAGCACTAAACTTCCTGCAATGCCAATCAATATGAATGACAGAAGATTTGATGTGCACACACCTGTTCCGAAAGTGGGTGAGCACTCGGATCAAATTCTAAGAGAGCTTGGGTTGGATGATGAGGAAATCAAAGACTTATTTCTCGAAGGCGTTGTTTCTGAGAATTAAGCCTCAACACTTTCAATGTATTTTCCATACGGTCTCACGCCCATAAAGCCAGCGAAGATTCCTATCAAACCAACAATCAGAGATACCACAGCCATTGAGTATGAAATCAAGGATTCATCCTTAAATACATAATCTGTAAGCAGTGCGACACTCGTGGGTCCCAATGTGTATCCTGTCATGCTGATGACAAAGAAGTAGATTGCTGTGACTTGCCCTCTTAGCTGGTTTGGTGTGATATTCAGAATTGCCAATGGAGCCAGTGCTGTTTGACCAGCCGCCATTATTGCTTGAGGCACGAACATTAAAGTTGCCAATTGATAAGTCGGCATCAGTGGAACCAGTGCTGCTGCAATGGTCAAAATGATCATTGTGTATGCAAACAGTTTTATATGAGCACTGCCACCATAATTTTTAAATACATGATCTCCTAACCAGCCTGTCCCTATTGCACCTATAGGACCCGATACCAAAAAAGCAATGCCCAACCACAACGTGATGGTTTTGAAATCAACCCCATAAGTTCTGTCATACATTGTTGGCATCCACGATAGGAATGCATAACCAATCAGAACCGAACATGCCATTGAGAGAAATAACCATCCGTATGCACTTTTTCTTTCTAAGATGAAATTGATCGTTTCTTTGATTGAAACCTCATCTGTTGCATCGCCAACATCGTTTTTGAGGACAATTTTTTCTCTTCGTTCGGGTTCTTTGACCGTCATCATCAGTGCAGCAACAATCAAACCCGGGAGTCCAACCATGATGAATAAGGCTTGCCATGGATAGATTTCACCTATGATTGGAAGAATGAAATTATCCCTGGAAGCAACATAGGCTATGACCTGACCACCAATGATGAATGCGATTCCGGATCCCACAGACACACCAATATTGAATAAACCCAGAGCTTTGCCTCTTTTTTCTTTTGGAAAGTAATCACCAATCATAGATAGGCTGCTGGGACTGAGTGTCGCTTCACCCACTCCAACCCCAACTCTTGCAAGAAACAGCTGTGTGTAGTTTTTCGCCAATCCACAAGCAGCAGTCATCACGCACCAAAATGAAATTCCAGCTGCAATGATTGCCCTTCGACTTTTCTTATCGGCCAGCCTCCCAATAGGGATTCCCATTGTGGTATAGAAAAGAGCAAATGCCAGACCCAATAAGAGACTCACCTGAGTATCAGTCAATAACAAGTCTCTCTTAACTAGCGGGACAACGAGAGAAAGCAGCTGTCTATCAAGAAAGGAGACCACATAGGCAATGGTCAATATAATCACCGCATACCAAGCTGAGCTACTCGAAGGATAGCTATGATCCAAAGGAGATTTTTGATTCATGAATCTATTTTACAGGGGCAGGTGTTTGTTGCCTTGCATAATACTCAAGACTAGAAATACTTGGACCATAGTCCTCGGTTGGAGCCGATAGCATTCCTGGATACCTTTCTTCTGAGAATTCACGAACATGCTCAGGTATGATTTCAATGTTATCTGATTTCAGCATAGTGCTCATATACAAGCAGTGTCCTGGTGTATCTCCCATCAACATCCAAGGAAGCCATGGTGTGATTCTATTCCAGGTTCCAGTATAGTTGACAGAGGTCAATTCAGGATTCTCAAGATCTTTAGCAGAAACAAAGTATCGCATCATTTCAGATACGCGTGCCATTTTACCCGATGACTCTCTGACCCATTTATCTGGTTGCAATGGGTTTGGATAATACAAGTGCATATCTGTACTGAGGGTAATGACATCACCAGACCTTTTCCATGGGAAAATAAGAGGTATCTTTCTGGGCTCTGCTTTTTCTCCTGTCTTGAAATCTTCTGGTGCCAAAATAAGCCATTCAGAAATCGTGTAATTAAAAGGATCATTTGCAACATGAACAACATCGACCACTTCTTCAGTATATGGATTGGTCCATTGATCAATCATTTGACCAGATCTAGGATCGGTGTAGAAAATAACTTCTTTATTTAAGCGTCGAATGCTTCCATCTTCAGCAGCTGGCATCAATCTTGTGCATAAGAAAGTCTCAAAACCGCACAACTCTTTAACGGCCTGTCCTGGCCTTACTCCAAGAATCGTTCCTGTGGTATAGCAAATAGTTTCTTTTTCAGAATTGAGATCCGCTTGAATTCTTGCCCAAGCATCACGATTCCATGTATTGGATTGAAAGTTAATTTCTGTTTCAAATTTCATTTTCTTACTCCCCTTTAATTGGTTTACTTTCTCTCATTAAGTAGTTCACGATTAATTTTCTTGTTTCTGCATCTTCAATGCCTTGCACTCTCATTCTGTTTCCAGGTATATATTCTGATGGATTTAGTATGAATGCATCAAGAGTTTCTGGCGTCCAGATCAGACCATTACTCTTCATATTGATCAATGCATCAGAATAAGTATAGTTATTTCCAACTCCAGCGGGTCTACCAAAGATCCCATAAAGAGTAGGTGCCATTCGATCTCTGTCATCTTTTTTTACAGCGTGACAAAACCTACACTTTCCTCCTTCCCAAGTTTCAAAAGCATGGAT
>JAPOHS010000027.1 GCA_029979325.1 Pseudomonadota bacterium
ATGCAAAGATGGATCCCAAATCACCGTCATCCGGCGTGGTAAGGACATTCTCATCAAGGCAACGATACGCATCGAGTGATTGGACAGTCATCAGCCTATCTTTGATTTCCTGAATATCAGGCTGCTCTTCCTTGACTGGGTAAATATCCGCTAAGCCTGGCCATAAGAATTTCTTGCCTCCCTCTGGATATTCATAAAAACCACCGCCAAATCTCTTGCCCAATCTGCCAAGATCATACATCTTTTGCATCACATCAATTGAAGACATTGGTTTGTATTCATCACCCAAATCTTCAATCGATTGATTATGAATCTTAATTGAGAGATCAATGGTTGTCTCATCCTGAACAGCAATGGGTCCAACTGGATACCCAGCATGTTTGGCAGCATTCTCGATCAATGCAGGATTAACCCCTTCTTTGATCATCTCATTGGCTTCATTGCAAGACGTACTGAATACTCTAGATGTATAGAAGCCTCGACTATCATTGACCACTATCGGAGTTTTCTTAATTTGAGCAATGTAATCCAAAGACTTTGCCAAAGCTTCATCAGAAGATTGTTCACCCATGATCATTTCTACCAATGGCATTCTTTCTACAGGAGAAAAGAAGTGCATACCAATAAAGTTATGAGGTCTGCCAGATGACTCGGCGAGTCCAGATATTGGAAGCGTTGAAGTATTTGAAGCAAAAACAATATCTTCTCCGATCACTGCTTCAGTTTTTTGTGTCACATCAGCTTTGATTTCTCTGTTTTCAAAAACTGCTTCTATGATCAAGTCACAATCCTTCAGATCGCTATAGTCAGTGGTTGGAATAATATTTTCGAGGATTGCAGCTTTCTTCTCCTCAGTCATTTTCTTTCTGGCAACACTCTTTTGGAAATACTTCTCTGAATAAGCTTTACCCTTTTCAGCATTTTCAAGTGATGAGTCAAGAAGATAGACTTTCATTCCAGCCCTTGCACTCACCAGGGCAATTCCAGCTCCCATCATTCCAGCTCCAAGCATGCCCAGAGTTTTAACGGTATGTTTATCCACTCCATCAGGGCGTGCTCTGAGTTTATCTGCAGATTGTTTATTGTTAAAAAGACTTCTGATCATATTCCCAGAAACCGGGTCCACGAGTAAACCGACAAAATATTTGGCCTCAATCTCCAGTCCTTTATCTATGGGTAGCAAACAACCTTCATACACTGAAGAAACGATTGAAATTGGAGCTGGGTAATTATGGTTTGTATTTTTTGCAACCATGGCATTTACCACTGAGAACATTTGAATGGTCCCTTTGGTGTTTGGATCAAATCCACCTGGCACTTTGAAACCTTTTTTATCCCAAGGCTGAACGGCTTTACCGCCATCCAATATCCACTGCTTCGCTTTGCTTAATAATTCATCCGGAGCTGCCAGTTCATTAACAATACCCATTGCCATCGCCTGTTGTGGCTTGAGATGCTTACCTTGTGTCATAAGCTCTAAAGCAGGCTGTATTCCAATAATCCGCGGAAGTCTTTGGGTTCCTCCACCGCCAGGCAATAAGCCAACCATCACTTCTGGTAAGCCGAGTACAGCATCTTTTCTATCCGCTGCAATTCTGTGATGACATGAAAGTGTTATCTCAAGCCCTCCGCCTAAAGCCGTGCCATTGATTGCAGCAACAAATGGCTTGCCTCCAGTTTCCATAGCGCGGTTCACCTTATGACTCTCAATCACTCTCTCAGCCATGGCAGAGGCATCACCCAATCCAATCAAACTTGGCAACATGGTCTTTAAGTCAGCACCAGCCATGAAATCATTTTTTGCTGAGGTGACAACTGCACCAATGATTGCTTCATCTCCAAGGACTTGTTCAACGCAATTTTTAAAGTCATCGGCAAAATCAACCGTGATGACATTCATTGGTCGATCTTGAACGTCAATCTCAATGACAGCTATGCCATCTTGATCAATGTTCATTTTAATATTCTTGCTCATTCTTATTCCTTCTCAATTAGATTAAACGCGTTCGATGATGGTTGAGGTGCCCATGCCACCTCCAATGCATAAGTTCACCAATCCTGTGCTGAGATCTCTTCTCTCAATTTCATCAATCAGTGTTCCCAATACCATTCCACCCGTTGCACCAAGCGGGTGTCCCATTGCAATTGCTCCGCCATTGACATTGATCTCATCGTGTTCAATGCCCATTTCTTTCATGTAATGAAGTACCACAACGGCAAAGGCTTCATTGAGCTCAAATAGATCAATGTCATCTTTGTTCATGCCACATCTTTTTAACACTTTTTCCGCTGATGGTGCTGGCCCGGTCAACATGATGGTTGGCTCGGATCCTGTGGATGCAAAACCAACTATTTTTGCTCTCGGAGTAAGCCCCAGCTCCTCACCGACTTCTTTAGTGCCTACCAATACAGCACTTGCTCCATCGACTATTTGACTGGAGTTTCCTGCATGATGAACGTGGTCTATCTTTGCAACTTCAGGATATCTCTGAATCGCAACAGCATTGAATCCAAAATCACCAATTTGTTGAAAAGATGGATTCAGTTTTGCTAAATCGTCAACCGTCGTTCCAGTTCTGATGCATTCATCATGATCCAGTAAGGTTTCTCCAAGGGTATCTTTGATTGGAACAATGGAGTTCTTGAAATAGCCCTCGTCTCTGGCATGCGATGCCCTCCTTTGACTCTCCACTGCATACGAATCAACATCCTCCCTAGTAAAACCATACTTTGAGGCTATTAGATCAGCACTGATGCCTTGTGGAACAAAATAGCTGCCATATGCAACCTGAGGATCCACTGCCAAAGCACCACCGACTGTATCCATAGGAACCCTTGACATGGATTCTAAGCCGCCGCCAATACAAAGATCTGACATGCCTGACATGACTTGTGCAGCAGCTGAGTTGACTGCTTCAAGCCCAGATGCACAAAAGCGATTCAACTGTTTTCCCGCGGCCTCTTCTGCATATCCAGCATGAATTGCCGCCACTCTCGCTGGATTGGATGCTTGCTCACCCTGGTTATGCACCACGCCCATGATGACATCATCAACACGGCTTGTATCGAGCTCATTTCTATCTCTTAAGGATCCCAAAACTTGGGAAAGTAATTCTACTGGGGTTACTTCATGCAAAGAGCCATCGGACTTTCCTCTTCCTCTTGGGCTTCTTACATGGTCAAAAATATACGCGTCAGTCATTGCTCACCTTATAATTTAATTGATGGTAATTTTTAAGAAAAAATATTACCTCATAGTTTACAGAAATCTCCAAATTTACTCAATTTCTTGAATGAATATTCATGATTCAATTGCTTAGATTTTCAGTTACAATTCACAGTCTAGATTTTTTTAAAAATACACATATGAGGATTTTATGGATATAAAAGATAAGACAATTGTTATCACTGGAGCAGCTCGTGGACTTGGGGCTGCAATGGCAAAAAGACTGGCTACGCATAACTGCAAATTGGGTCTGATCGATCTAGACAAGGACAGCATTGCAGATACTGCATCAGCATGTGAGGAAGCTGGCGCACAAGTTATATGTGTCTCAGGCGATATGACAAAAGAAGATGATGTTGCTAATGCCTATGCAGAAGTGGTTGATCAAATGGGTCCCTTGGTCGGATCAATCAATAACGCGGGCATAACTCGAGACGGCCTATTGGTGAAATTCAAGGATGGAGAGTTTGTTAAAAGAATGTCTCTTGAGGAATGGCAAGCGGTAATAGATATCAATCTAACCGGTGTATTCTTGTGTGGCAGAGAGGCTGCTCAACATATGATTGAAGGCGAGCAAGGCGGTGTCATCATTAATATTTCGAGTGTTGCCAGACACGGAAATTTTGGCCAAACAAATTACTCAGCAACAAAAGCAGGTGTTCAATCTATGGCGGTTGTATGGGCAAAAGAACTCTCAAAGTACGGCATTAGAGTAAACTCAATCGCTCCAGGATTTATCAATACAGAGATGGTTGCTGGGATGCCAGACAATGTTAAAGAAAAGCTTTCAAAAATGGTTCCTGTGGGCAGAATTGGAGAGCCGGATGAAGTTGCTCAAGCAGCTGAGTTTATCTTTATGAATGATTACTACTCAGGCAGATGTATTGATCTCGATGGTGCACAAAGGATGTAACTTTTGATGGCTTTATCAATTTTTCACAATCCAAGATGCAGTAAGTCAAGGAAGACATTAGAAATAATTGAAAGCCAGAATATTGAAGTAGAAATAATTCTCTATCTTAAGAATCCGCCTAATGGATCTGAATTAAACTCATTGCTTGAGAAATTGGGTATGAAAGCTTCTGATCTGGTCAGAAAGAGTGAGTCAATCATCAAAGAGTTGAACATTGATTTATCGAGTATTTCTAACGATGATTTAATCTCAATCATGATTGAGCACCCAATTCTGATTGAGCGTCCAATCGTCTTCAATGAATCATCAGCAATCATAGGCAGACCGCCCGAAAATGTGCAGGAGTTGATCTGAAAATGACCACGCCAAATAATTCGAAAAGAATGCTCCTCAAATCAGGATTGGCACTTGGGTTATCTAATCTTGTTTCCATCCAGAAGATACTTGCAGAAAATGATCCTTTCTTCATGATGGATGCAACCGCACAGGCAGAACTCATTAAAAAAGGAGAAGTCTCCATTCAAGAGATGGTGATGGCAGCCATCAATAGAATTGAAGCTGTGGATGGATATCTGAATGCAGTGGTCACCAGGTCTTTTGATGAAGCATTATTGGCTGCAAAAAATCACGATGGGAAAGGACCTTTTCCGGGTGTTCCCTACCTCATAAAAGATCTCCTTAATCACAAAGGTGTCAGAGCCACGGGTGGTTCTCGCATGTTTGCAAATCGTATTGCCAATAAAAATTCCTCCAATGTCCAGGCTGCATTTGATATGGGACTGATTTCACTCGGTAAAAGCAATACACCCGAGTTTGGACTATTGGGAGTGACAGAGTCTCTGCTTTTAGGGCCTGCAAGGAATCCTTGGAATACCGATCATTCACCGGGTGGTTCCAGTGGCGGTTCTGCGGCAGCAGTCGCATCTGGAATGGTCTCTATTGCCTCAGCATCCGATGGAGGGGGATCGATTCGTGTCCCTGCATCTTGTTGCGGAATTGTGGGGTTGAAGCCCACCATCCACAGAACGATTGATGACGCGCAACCAAATCGTCCAGTTGATCTGAGCGTGAGATTTGTTCATACAAGAAGTGTCAGGGATTCAATCACTGCGCTTCACCACATGCAATCACAGAATAATTCTAAACTGAGGCCTGTTCCTGCAAATATCTATCGAAACGAAAAACGGTTCAGAATCGGAATGATTACGACCAATATGCTCGGACAAGAAGCTGAGCTCGAGGTTAAAAATGCAATCGAGAACTCGGCTCTGATCTGTCAAAACCTTGGCCACCATGTAGAAGAGATAAAACCCTTTATCAATGGTGATCAATTCACAAATTCATTTCTAACGATGTGGGCTTATGGGGCAAAAGGAATCATTGATTTGGCGCGACAAAATTTTGTGTCCAAAGAAACGCCCATAGATTCCCTGCTTGAACCCTGGACACTGGATTTGGGGAAATGGTTTGATAATCAACCCAAAGGGCATGTTGAACAGGCGGTCTTAAGACTTCAGGAAGATACAAAGAGAACTCGGAAACTCTTTGATTCTTTTGATTTCATACTCTCTCCTGTCACTCAAACAGTTGCGCCAAGAATTGGATCAATGGCGCCTGATATAGATTTTGATACCCTACTTGAAAGATCTCTGAACTTCATCACATTCACACCGCTTGCCAATGTTACTGGAGATCCAGCAATTTCATTGCCCTTACACTGGTCATCATCAGGTTTGCCCATTGGAACTCACATTCATGCAAACTATGGAAATGAAGAGGAATTATTGCGGCTTGCACTTGAGCTTGAACAAGCTAAGCCTTGGTCCAATCAATGGCCTAAGATTTAGTATCGGATATTGCTTTTTGATAAGCGTCCCGGCTTTCCATGGTTTTAAAATAATTAACCACATTTTCCGTTCCAGGCTCGCCTGATAGCAATTGTAAATTATTTGCCAGTCTCAAAGTATATCCATTGATGATATCAGCAGCCGTGAAATCATTTCCCATGATATAGGTCCTGCCATGCATGATTGAATTCAGTGTTTTAACAATCTTGTCAAAAGACTTTTCAGCACTTTGAACGGAATATTCATGCCGATGTTCTTCTGGCCTGAATACTTTATTAATCAGAATCGACACAATCGGATCAATCAAGACAGATTCACCAAAATTGAGCCATTGGAGATATTCAGCGTATTCCTTAGAATCATGATCAGGTTCTAATCTTCCTTTTCCATATTTTTGTAATATGTATTGGACGATTGCAACAGATTCTGACATCACAACATCGCCATCTATGATCGTTGGCAATTTTGAAAAGGGGCTTGCCTTTACGAAAGCCTCATTAATTTCTCCTCTTTTAAGAACTTCAAGTTCATAATCCAGTCCTAACTCTTCGAGAAGCCATATTATTCTGACTGACCGACTGCCAGGTGCATGAAAAATTTTAATCATCTAATTTCCTTATTCATCTGGTGCAATTTCAACTCTTATCCCATCCATTTCATCTGAAAATTCAATCTGACAAGACAATCGCGATTGCTCTTCCTTAAAAGAATCAAGATCCTCCAAAAGCTCTTGTTCGTCATCCCCTCGCTCACCGAGTTTGCTCGACCATGATTCCTCGATATAGCAATGACATGTCGCACAAGAGCACATGCCTCCACATAACGCGAGCACTCCATTATCCAAATCTCTTAAACTTTCCATTAGTGAGAGACCGACCTGTCCCTCAACTGTATGTTCTTCACCTTCGCTGTCAATAACGTGTATTTTTGGCATGACTACTCCTAAAAAATCTACGCCGATTAGAACATAGATTTTTCTATTTTTCTATAAGCAGAAAGTAAAAAGGATCAACTCTGTTTAATGGGCAAAATAACGCAAACTTCAGCACCTGTGTTTTCATGATTTCGAATTGAGATCTGACCACCATGTGCATCAACTATTTGCTTTGTGAGATATAGACCCAAACCATAACCACCGCTGCTCCTGCTTCTTGATTCCTCGGCTCTATAAAAAGGCTCAAAAACCTTTTCAATATCCCTCATATTTAATCCAGGGCCATAGTCTCTTATTCTTATCTCCAAGGAATGATCATCATGAGCAGTCAGTATATCGATTTGTTTCTTTTGATCTGAAGTATACCTAGAGGCATTCTCTAGAATATTCTTTAACATAACCTCAAATAATATTGGATCTGCTTCAATCAAGATTTCCGCATCAGGGTCCATCTGAATTTTTATGCCTTTTAGGAAATGAGAACTGGATATGAGATCCTTTATTGTTTTATGAATTTCAACAATGCCAAGATCCAATTTCTTATGCCCGTAATTGATTGCCTCACTTTCTAGTAAACTGGAGATGATGCTTTCCATGGCCTGTATTTCATCCAATAGATTTTCTCGTTTAACAGAGTCATTGAGCATCTCGGCTTGGAGCTTGGCTCTTGTAAGTGGCGACCTCAGTTCATGGCTGACTCCCATGTTCAACCGCTGCTTCGCTTCTAGCATTTCTACAACATTGTCAGCAAGAAAATTAATCTCCTTTGCCAAGACGCCTAGCTCATCTTCTCTGTTTATATCTATTCGATGTTTTAAATCTCCCTGCCCAATCTTGGTGGCAGCCTGTTGAATGTTTTGAATGGGATTGATCATTCTCTTCACAAGGAGGAAGGTCAATAAAAGTATCGTGAGACTGATTAAGGCGATGGCCTCGAATAGGTAAGTTGGCCCTACCTCAATTGAGGCCTTAGGGTTCACCATGGTAATGGTGTATTCGCCATATGGAATCTGAAAATAGGTCCTGTTCTGGTATCTGGCAAATTTTGAATCTTCAATTAATTTTGGAGCCTGATCATTTTCGTTGTTGATTTTGATGCTATCCCAAGCGCTGGGCTGAAAATCAATTTGATCAGTATCAGGAAACTTTTCAGTTGAGCTCCACTCAAAACCATCGCCAACAATCAATATGTCAAAAGGCATATCTTGTGTAATCATAGCGGCAGATTGTGCATTAGGAGGATAACCGAGATCCTCCATTAGATTTCCAAGATAGCTGGTCTGGTAGTAATCCAGAGTATCCCTGACTTCTTCATTCAGAATCAAAGACCTGACACCCAAATCCAAAAGATAAAAATATGTGATGCCAGTGATTAAGAAGACGCCAAATAATTTGATTGAAAGTGAGTTGATCCGCTGGAGCATCATTTACCTACTTGAATCGACGAACATATACCCCTTTCCCCATATGGTCTTTATAAGTTTTGGCTTTTTTGGATCGTCTTCTATCTTATGCCTCAATCGTGATATCAATATGTCAATCGATCTTGAAAACAAATGGGCATCAATGCCCTTGATTTCTTTGATAATCTCATCTCTTGAAAAGATGGTTCCAGGATTCTTAATGAATAGATCCAAAAGTTCGAACTCTTTGGTGGTCAAATTTAAAAGACTTCCATTAAGTGAAACCTCCAGTCTCTGTTGATCAACTTCAAAATTTTGATCCGATCCAGATGCTGAGCCTATTTGTGTTCTCCTCAGAAGGCTGTGCATTCTTGCCACCAATTCCCTTGCTTCAAATGGTTTGGATAAATAATCATCGGCGCCTAAATCAATTCCTTTAATCTTGTCGTCGGCCTCTCCTCGCGCACTGAGAATGATGATGGGCTTATTAGATTCTTTCCTGATCATTTTGCAAAGCTCAAACCCATTAATATGCGGCATCATGACATCAAGTATCAGTATGTCTGGATCGTTTTTGTTTATGGTTTCGATTGCTTTTCTTGGGTCATTGATAACGGATAAGTCAATGTCGAAAGATTCAAGATAATTCTTCAATAAATCGCCAAGCTTTTGATCATCATCAATCAATAATGCATTGGTCGTATGAGTCATTGATCCCATCTATCTTTTGTTTCAGCAATTTGCTCAGTTCCAATTCGCATCTCCAGCATTCGATTGGCTTCCTCTTCTCCAAACACCTGGATGGGAAGTATATTCATTGGATCATTTCTGTAGCCCAACTCTCTGACTGCATAATCATATTTTTGTTGCTCATCTCTTCTTTCTATAGGCAATTCTTCAGCTTCGTCTAACCAATCAAACCAACGCTGAATAAATTTCTCGAGATAATCTTCACAATAATCAATATTTTCATCATTGAGTTCTGCATGAGAACTGACACAGATTGGAGACATAAGCGATCTTAAATAAGTTCCATGGCTAACAAATCGAGTCCAAGCCTGATTGGCTCGAAATTCCAAAAAATCTTGATTCACAGGCTCATAGTACTTAGATACATAATCTGGATTGGTTCTTAAATCCATTCTGGGAGTATACTCTGCATAAAAATATAGCCTTGGTATTGTTCCGAAAATAATTGTTAAGTGAGGGACTTGATTCATTTGTCCAAGAAAAACTGTGGCATTGATATCCAGAATGCTCTTTTGTCTATTGCCGATCCATGAGTGAACCAACCAATCCACCTCATCACCAGTGTATGAATTGAATGAGCCCTCCATTTTTCCATGAACCTCATGGTCATCTGAAACGAAGTACTCTCTTCCATCACATGATGGATGTCTTCTTACGTCATATCGAGCCCTCACTCTTTCGATTATCTTGGTTTGAATGCCCCAACAGCGTTCCCATGCAGCGCTGACATCTACATCAGGACTTTCGCTGAGAAACTCCATTATTGTCTTTGTCTCCTTGTTATTGATGAGTCATCCCCTATTTGATTATTTCAAGCTCAGACTACCAGTATTTGTTTAAGAAAGTAATAGATCAGCCAGATGGCAGCCTATATAATTTTTAACTGAACAAAATTCAGGAGCCGATATGCCAAGCATCAATATCAATAATCACGAAATGCATTACGAAATCCATGGTGAAGGTGACCCAGCCGTTTGCATGGGTGGTTGGGGGACATTTTGTCATGGCAATGAAGGACTCTTAGCAAGAGGCTTGACAGATAAGTATCAGGTTTTAGTTTTTGACTATAGAGGAATTGCTGATTCCACCGATGACCCTAGCATCGATCCATCAATGAGAATGCATGCGGATGATTTGATTGGTCTCTTGGATCATCTGGGATGGAGCAATGTGCATCTCATTGGATTGGTCGGCATGGGTTGTTGTGTTGCACAAGAAATAGCGATCAACCGTCCAGATCTTGTCAGAAGCATGGTCAACATGGGTGCATGGGCATATTGCGATACTTATCTTTATGACCAGTTGAAATTATTCAGAGATGTGCATCGTGATTCAGGTTTCTTGACGTTTCAGGAAAAAGTTTCAATCTACTCTTTTTTGCCCGAATACTACAATCAAAACAAAGATAAATTATTGGGCCCAAATGCTGGTTGGAAGGAGCTCAATGGAAACTATGAAACACATGCAAGACTCGTAGAAGCATGCATCAATCATGATGTCAAAGACAGATTGAATGAGATTTCTGCACCAACTTTGATTATCCATGCAGGCAAAGATCTCGTGACTGGACCCAGAACCACATTACCACTCGAAGAAGGCATACCCAATGCTGAGGGGGTTATGATGGAAGATGTGGCACACGTTGTGGCTGGAAAGGAGCAAAAAATTGCTTTTTGTGAGATTTTGTTTGAATTTCTTGAGAGACACTAATACTCACTAGCTCTTGTATTCAAAAACCAAAGTATACATAATGTGGCACGAACACATAATGAGCTAGAATTTTAGAGGTAAATATGTCACAAGATGGTTCAAAAATCCGAATGGATAACGGCAAACTTCAAGTCCCAAATGACCCCATAATCCCATTCATCGAAGGCGATGGAATAGGCCCAGACATTTGGAAGGCATCAGTCAGAGTTTTCGATGCAGCAGTTGAAAAGGCTTACCAGGGGGAAAGAAAAATAAATTGGTTAGAGGTTTATGCAGGCGAAAAAGCATTCAATAAATTCAATAACTGGCTGCCAGATGACACCATTGAGAAGTGCAGAGAATATGTGGTTTCAATAAAAGGCCCACTCACCACTCCTATTGGGGGCGGCATGAGATCTTTGAATGTAGCGCTGAGACAATTACTCGATTTATATGTCTGTCTGAGGCCTGTTCGATGGTATCAAGGTGTGCCTTCACCGGTCAAGAATCCTGAAAATGTGGACATGGTCATTTTCAGAGAGAACACTGAAGACATTTATGCTGGAATTGAATTCGAACAAGGAACAGAGCCAAATAAAGAATTTCTATCACTCTTCAAAGAATCGTTTCCTGAAGAATATGCAAAAATTCGTTTCCCTGAATCATCAGGCATAGGAATTAAGCCAATTTCAATTGAGGGTTCCGAAAGGCTTCTTAGATCGGCTTTTGATTACGCAATAGAGAATGGTAGAAAAAGCGTCACCTTTGTTCACAAAGGCAACATCATGAAATTCACTGAAGGCGCCTTCAGAAACTGGGGTTATGAACTTGCAGAAAGGGAATATGGCGACCATGTTTATACCTGGGATCAATGGGAAAGAACAAAAGCTGAAAAAGGTGAAGAAGCTGCCAATCAAGAACAAAACGAGGCCATCGAAAATGGAGCGATCTTGGTTAAAGACGCAATTGCAGACATAACACTTCAACAAGTTCTCACCAGGCCATCAGAATTTGATGTCATTGCAACAATGAACCTCAATGGCGATTATTTGTCAGATGCACTGGCAGCACAAGTGGGTGGAATTGGTATTGCTCCGGGTGGAAACATGAATAATGCCACTGGCCATGCAGTATTTGAAGCAACTCATGGTACAGCTCCAAAATATACTGACCTAGACAAAGTGAACCCAGGCTCAGTGATACTATCAGGTGAAATGATGCTGAGATATATGGGTTGGACAGAAGCAGCTGATCTTATAGTTCAATCAATGGATGCAACCATTCAAAAGAAAACAGTTACCTATGACTTTGCAAGACTGATGGGAAATATTACACCTGTAAAGTGCAGCCAATTTGGTGATGAACTCATCAAAAATATGATCTGATCTAAAACACTCTACGAAGTATCAGATAATAGATATAAGGAGAAAAATAGTGAAAATAATAAACATTTTCATCTTGCTTTTTGTTTCAACGCTGAGCTTGGAATCCATCGCCGCAGACTGTGAACAAGTCATAGAAGGCAATGATGCGCTTCAGTTTAATTCAAAAGCAATGACGGTGAGTGCTGCTTGTGAAACCGTCACAATTACCCTCAATCACACTGGACAACTGCCAGCAAACATAATGGGGCATAACTGGGTGCTTACCAAGTCTTCTGACTTTATGCCCGTTGCCCAAGCTGGTGGCTCAGCCGGTCTGGAAAATGACTATGTTCCTCAAAACGATGCCAGAGTGATTGCTTATTCAAAAATCATTGGTGGTGGAGAAACCACAACTGTGACATTCTCAACCTCTGATCTTTCAAAGAGTGAAAGCTACACGTTTTTCTGCTCATTTCCCGGTCACTATGCAATCATGCAAGGATCGTTGACTGTCACAGACTGAGGTTTATATCACCTTTAACAAGAGATAAAGGACCTGAACGAGCGATCGCAATGAGATCGCTCAAGTCCTCAATCGACTTCAGGAAATCACTAATTGCATTGGGTTCTGCAAGCATTTGGATAATGGTTAACCCATCTTTCTCATTGATTATTTCAGCTGAATAATCATAGAAAATGGTTTTTATTGAATTCAAATTGTCCTCTGGAATCTTAAGCTTCACCATCATCAACTCACTTTCAATGTGATCCATTGGCGTGATGTCTAAAACATCAATGACATCAATCAATTTATACAGTTGCTTAACGACTTGATCCATTTGCTCATCGGTTACATCCGTGACGAGGGTCAACCTAGAGATCATTGAATCTTTTGTGGGAGCCACACTCAATGAATCGATGTTAAAACCTCTTGTTGAAAACATCGATGATACTCGCGTTAGAGCTCCGGATTCGTTCTGGACCAAAATTGCAATTGTGTGCTTCATTTTATTGATTATCTTAAATTTTCTATGATGAAGTGAATTGTACATACTAATGCAAACAAATGAAGGAAGTTATGATTATTACTTTTCACTTATCTTTGTAGTATGGTGACATCCTTGAAAAAATGTAAGAGTAATGTTTTATAGATATTACTGCTTAAATAATAAAATATAAAAAATGAAAACAGGCTCAGAAATAATCATTGATGTTCTTGCAAAAGAGGGGGTTGAAACCATTTTTGGTTACAGCGGCGGAGCAATATTGCCAACGTATGATGAAGTCTTTAAATACAATGAGGCCAACCCAAAAAATCCAATGCCGTTGATCGTTCCATCAAATGAGCAAGGTGCTGGCTTCATGGCGTCAGGATATGCAAGATCAACTGGAAAACCTGGAGTGGTCATGGTCACATCAGGCCCAGGTGCAACCAATACCGTTACGCCTGTAAGGGATGCGATGGCTGACTCAATTCCTATGGTCATCATATGCGGACAAGTCAGCAGAGCAGCAATTGGAAGTGATGCTTTTCAAGAAGCGCCGATAAGCAGTGTGATGGGGTCAGTGGCTAAGCATGTTTTTCTGATAACAAATGAGAATAAGTTGGCAGCGACATTGAAGGCTGCATTTGAAGTTGCAACATCTGGAAGACCAGGTCCTGTGGTTGTCGATATCCCAAAAGACATACAAACCGCAGAAATCTCTGATGAAGATTATGAGGAAGCCAACATCGGTGCCTATGCCAATAGAATATTGGCCATTGAAGAATCTCGACTGAGTGAAGAAAAATCATCTGAATTTTTTGATCATCTCACCAAATCAAAAAAACCTCTCATCTATTTTGGTGGAGGGGTCATCTCTGCAAATGCTTCAGAAGAACTCAGAGAATTTGTTGATTACTTTAATCTGCCTGCAGTATCAACTTTGATGGGTTTGGGTGCAGTTGATACGCAACACCCCTCTTCGCTCCATATGCTGGGCATGCATGGGACGCCTTATGCCAATTATTCTGTTCAAGAAAGTGACTTCTTG
>JAPOHS010000028.1 GCA_029979325.1 Pseudomonadota bacterium
GCGTAAACCCTTTTAAATTCAGTCTTCATCGAGCTTCTGAATTCGATGCAGTATATCTCTCATCAGAGAATCCATATTTTCTCCAGTGGCAGCACTGACTAGGTGAATTGGCCCATTCCATTCTAGCTCATCAGTAATTAACTCTGACTTCTCATCAGCATCACTGATCAAGTCTATTTTATTGAATACCATCCACCTTTCTTTTTTTGAGAGTTCATTGCTGAATTTATCTAATTCTAATTCAAGTTTTCTGATTTCAATTGCAGATTCCTTGGCTGAAATATTTTGACCTATATCGACCAGATGGAGCAAGAGCCTAGTCCTTGATAAGTGCTTTAAAAATGAGATGCCTAGTCCAGTGCCTTCTGATGCACCTTCAATGATTCCAGGAACATCAGCTATGACAAAGCTTTCATCAAAGTTTAATCTCACCACGCCCAGATTTGGGTTGAGAGTGGTAAATGGATAGTCAGCAACTTTTGGCTTAGCCGACGAAACAGCTCTGATCAATGTTGATTTTCCAGCATTTGGATAACCAAGTAATCCAACATCTGCTAGGAGATTGAGTTCCAAAACGATCTTTCTTTGTTCGCCAATCGTTCCTGATGTTGTTTTCCTTGGTGCTTGATTTATGCTCGATTTGAATCTTGTATTTCCTTTCCCTCCAATGCCTCCTTTAGCAACCAAACAAATCTCTCCATCATTGACCAGATCTCCCATCAACTCACCGGTCTCATGATTGGTAATTTTTGTTCCGCAAGGGATCTTGATATAGAGATCTTCACCGCTCAAACCAGTCCTCTTTCTTGATTGTCCTCCTTGCCCAGACGTTGCCTGAAATTGATTCTTTACACTGAAATCAATCAAGGTATTGATTCCGGTCGTTGCGACCAAATAAACACTTCCGCCCGACCCACCGTCACCGCCGTCGGGCCCGCCTTTTGGGATATATTTTTCTCTTCTGAAGCTTGCCATTCCATTGCCGCCATTTCCCGCTCTGACGTTAATCACTGCTTCATCTATAAATTTCATTTTTTTACTGTAGCAAAAAAGCTCCAAACTTTGATGTATGGAGCATTAAGTTAAGTGGATTGAGATGCTAGTCTGAAAGAGGTGTGACTATTGCGTACTGCTTTAAGCTAGGACCTTTTTTCTCAAATTTAAGTTCGCCATCGATTTTAGCAAACAAGGTGTGATCCTTACCGATGCCAACATTTTTACCCGGGTGAAATTTGGTCCCTCTCTGCCTAACAATGATATTGCCAGCTTGAACTATCTGTCCGCCATACTTCTTTAATCCGAGTCTTTTGGACTCTGAATCTCTTCCGTTTCTGGAACTTCCGCCTGCTTTCTTGTGTGCCATGTTAAGCCCTCTAGATGTTTACTCTTTCTCTTCCTTCTTGGCTGCTGCCTTCTTCACACTGATGTTCGTTATTTCAACCAGCGAATATTGTTGGCGATGCCCGAAGTTTCTTTTGTAATTCTTTCTTCTTTTGAACTTCACTACTTCAATCTTTTTTGACTTTCCCTCATCAAGTACCTTTGCTTCAACCTTGGCGTCTTTTAAGTATGGAGTTCCAATTTTAAGATCGGCACCCTCACCCACTGATAGCACTTCATCAAAGACTACCTTTTTACCAATTTCAGCATCGAGTTTTTCTAACTTCAGCTTCTCGCCTTTTGTGACTCGGTACTGCTTACCGCCTGTTTTAATTATTGCGTACATTTTTTTCCAAAATCCAATGTAAAGTGAACGCAATTCTATAGATTAAACCTTTTTTATTCAATAATTTTAATGGTCTGATATATTGTCCAAGCTTTCATGAAAATTGAGAATGATGGAGATAATGAAAAGCATAGAAAAAATTGTTAATGAAAAAGCTTCTTTAGATGAAATCAGAGATCTGGTTTCTGAAGAATGGTCATTGCTCGATCAAGAGATAGAGAAACAGCTATCAAGCGACATAGAGCTTATCAATAACATTTCTCAATACATTGTCAACAGTGGTGGGAAAAGAATCAGGCCACTCATGGTTCTGTTATCAGCAAAAGCTTGTGGTGCTAAAGATATTGATCGAATTGTGAAAGCGGCATCAATGATCGAGTTTATTCATACTGCTACCCTACTACATGATGATGTGGTGGATGATTCAGACTCAAGAAGGGGTATTAAAACAGCGCACCAAAGTTTTGGGAACGAATCAACAATTCTGGTTGGAGACTTCTTATATTCAAGGGCTTTTCAAATCATGGTTCAAATCAATCATATGGGAATCATGGAGGTTATGTCAGATGCGACAAATACAATTGCTGAAGGCGAAGTATTGCAACTGATCAATAGCGGAAATCCCAAAACCAATAAAGAGCAGTACCTTGAGGTTATTTATCGGAAGACGGGGAAACTCTTTGAGGCAGCAATGGTTGTCGGTGGGCTTTTAAGTCATCAATCTCAAACTGTAATTGGTAATTTACAAATTTTCGGTAAAGAATTGGGTATGGCATACCAAATTGTAGATGATGTATTGGATTACAGTTCTTCATTTGAAATCATGGGAAAAGATGTGGGCGATGATCTTGCTGAAGGAAAGGCAACTCTGCCGATGATCTATGCACTCCAGCGAGCAACACCGGATATGCAGCAAATAATTAGTCAAGCCATATTGAATAAAGATGCAACGAATACAGAAGCAATCATTGATTGCATTCAAACAACAGGATCAATTGCCTCTTCAATTAATGATGCCAGTGAGAAAACAGAATTTGCATTGCATTCAATCCAATCAATCGATAACAACTTATACAAAGAAGCATTGATTAACTTGGCAGAAATCATATTGCATCGAACTTATTGAAGAAAGGGTGAGCGAAAAGAACACAGTCATATCTTTCTATAAATTCGTCAACTGGGGAGGCATTTCAAAAAGAAAGAAAGAATTAGAAAGCTTTTGCAAAGAGAGGAATATTCTTGGCACTGTTATTCTTGCCAATGAGGGCATCAATGGGACCATTTCTGGCAAAGACGAAAACATTAAAGAAGTTGTAGAATTCTTAAAATCCGATCCTGATCTTGAGGATTTGAATCCAAAATACTCTTATGCATCTGGAGAAACCTTTGGAAGGATGAAGGTAAAGATAAAGAAAGAAATTGTCACGATGGGTGTAAATGGCATCGAGCCTTCTGAAGTCACTGGAGAGCATATAGAAGATGAAAAATGGAATGAAATGATCAAGGATCCCGATACTCTAGTGATTGATACCCGAAATCAGTATGAATATTCCATCGGCACCTTTAAAAATGCCATTAATCCCAAGACCGATTCATTCAGGGAATTTCCAAAATGGATTGATGACAACCTAGAGGAGTTAATGATCAATAAGAAAAGAGTTGCCATGTTTTGCACTGGAGGTATTCGTTGTGAAAAAGCGAGCTCACTGATGATTAAGAAAGGATGCAAAGATGTCTATCAATTAGATGGTGGCGTCATAAAGTACCTCGAGGAAGTGAATGAATCTGAAAGCCTTTGGAATGGTGAATGTTTTGTTTTTGATGATCGCGTGTCGATCAAACATGGATTAGTCGAAGGTGATTTCTCTCTTTGTCATGCCTGCAGGATGCCAGTCAGTGAAGAAGATATTGCATCGGATGAGTATATTGAAGGCATTAGCTGCCCAAATTGTTTTGGAACTCACAGCGAAGAAAAAAAGAAGCGCTTTGCAGAAAGACAAAAACAAATCAAACTCGCGAAGCAGAGGGGTGAAAAACACATTGGCAAAATATATTGAGGTATTGATGCCAAAAACAATCAAGGAGCCAGAATAATTGACTCCTTGAAAGAAAAAAGACTAGTCTTGAATCAAAATCAATAAATCATCTGAATGTTCGAGGATATCGAGTTTTGCTGTTGCAAGCTCCTCCCCTAAGATCTTATTGATTGCATCGTGTTTTTTTCCAAAATCTGAGAAATTCTCAAATCCACAATCAATATAGTGAGCTATTTCAGGCCCCCAAGAATGAAAATAAAGGTTACATGCTCCAAATGCTCTGCTGAATGCATCAAAGAGTTTATCGGCTCTCTCTTGTCTTTCTGCAATAGTCAGATATGGTCCAAATTTCCATTTCATCCAAAGAAGATTGACTGGAGCTTCACTCAAATTGGCTTTTTGAACATGCAAAATATGATCGGTGTGGCCAGAATAATTTTGAGTAATTGCCATGCGATCATCATCTGCATCTGATTTGATACGAATCGCTTCAAATTGATCAAAATCAGTGAAGAAGCAATAGGCATAAAAGGCTCTTTGGCCTCCATACCAATGACGATAAAGTCCACAATTATTGAATCCATATGATTCCTGATCAAGTTGCAATTGAACCAACTCCTTCTCAAGTTCAGCTGGATTTTGGCCAGGTGATATTTCATATGTTGAAAGCAACATATATCCATTATCAACAGGTTCATCGGCCGCGTGACCATCGGCATTGAGGTCAAATGTAATCAATGCCATTAAGGTTAATAAAATTCTCATAAAACCCTCCTTTTTTTATGATTATTTAATCCTATATGATCTCAATCATTTTTAAAGTTTAAAAAATATCTTAAATCTATAAGCAATCAATCAAAACCTCTGAAATAGAGTGTATGATTGGTTGTAATGAAAATAGATGCAAAAATGAGTGCTTGGATTTTCCCAGTCCATATATATGCATTACTTGTACCACTGATTTTGATACCTGCAATCATTCAAAATGAATCGTTTCTAAATGACCGAGTTTTTCAACAAAGTATTATCTTTTATGGGGTTTTATTTTTGATGGCAGGAAGCTTTTTTGAAGTCTGGCAAAATCACATGGATGAATGGTATGTCACTGGTGATTCTGCAAGTGGCAATGGATACAGCTTACTTGATGGTCTGTTCTCCTTTTCTATATTGATTGGCCAATGCATCATCCTATATGCACTGATTGGAAACCTATCTGTGATTAAATTCTCATGTTTAATCCTGATTCTGGTCATGCCAATTATGTATTACAGAAAAATACTCCCTTTTTTGCCTCTTACAATCATAGGGATTGCAAATACCATCACTGCATATCTTATTTTTAAAGAAGAGGTAATTTTTCTTCAGTTTTTTACCATTGCTCTCACTGTCATATGTTTCAATAAGCTTATTGAAACTGAGAATCAGTTCTATCATGGACTGACAACCTTATTTGCATCCAGTGGAATTATTTTCTTATACCTCGCTATCGAACTTGCAGCAAATGGATAGAAGAGCGTTTACAAAATTAATGGGGCTTTTGGCTTTACCATCCAGTAAGAGTTTTGGAGAGATAATTGGGAACCCAAAAATAGTCGTCATTGGTGCTGGCATCATCGGAACAATGATTGCATATGAACTGGTTAAAAAAGGGGCTAGGGTCATCCTAATTGACAAAGAAATTCCGGCCTCTGGTGCAAGCGGAAACTCTTTCTCTTGGATTAATGCAACATATCCAAAAAAGCCCTTCAGCTATAATCTTCTATCTCAAATGGGAATTGAAGCCTACAAAAATCTAGAGAGAGAATTTCAATTTGATATTAAATGGAGCGGTTCACTCGAGTGGTTTGAAGAACTCGATCAACAAGAAAAATTATTTGCTGAAATCAAAGCAATAAAAAAATACCCAAGATACACACCTGTGAGCCTGATCTCATCAGTGGAAGCAGAATTTATGGAGCCCAAAGTTTTCTTTGGAGATGAGAATACAATCGTGCATTCTGAGTCAGATGGAGCCATAGATACAATCCAGGCAATTCAAATGATTCACAATGAGTTCGAAAGATTAGGAGGAGAAAGTATTTTTTCCTGTGAGTTTCTAAAACTCAATGAAAAAAATGGGAGGCTCAGCTCAATCGATACAACCATGGGAAAATTTGAAGTTGATCATGCAGTTTTTGCATGTGGAATAGATACCGATAACAACCTGAGTATAGATACCTCATCAACTCCAACACCTGGAATCATTTTGAAATCTAAACCAGTCGAGAATCGTTTCAATAAAATAATTGTTGGTCCAGGCGTGCATATTCATCAGCAAAATGACGGGTCAATCGTATTGGGAGAGCAAGATGGTGCTCCCTTAAGCCACTTTGATCGCCTCAAGGAACGGCCAAGCAGATTTCCAAATAAGGAATTTGAAGAGTTGCATACTGAAAGAATCATAAACACAGCAAAAAATTTCACCACTGGGCTTGAAGATATTGTGATTGAAAAAGTCTCGATAGGATGGAGACCTTTGCCAAAAGATCGGATTCCTATAATTGGAAGATTCAAGAAAACAAAAGGCGTCTACGTCTCCATGATGCACAGCGGAATCAGTTTGGCAGCTATTGTATCGAAATTAGTCTCTGAAGAGATTTTAGAAAACAAAAATATTCCTATTCTCGATGATTTTAGACCATCCAGATTTGCTTGATATGCGAATGTACAAATGTAAAATGGCGTCTAAATGAAAGCAGATAATAAATACATACTAATATTTGGCGGATTGGCTTCTATCCCTTTTATTATTCTGGTGTTATTCAATGCCTGGGCCTTTCTATCTATGCTTTTCTTTCCTGAATACAACCCAGTAGCAGTCATTTGCGGTCCAAGAGTATAAAACCTCTATTTCTGCTAGCCTTCTTATTGATGTCTTTTGGGCAAGAGAGTTTTGCAGAACTTAAGGTGAAAGATGCATGGGTCAGGTCAGCACCACCAAATTCGCAAATATTTTCAGGCTATTTGGATTTTAAAAACATCACTTCTGATAAAATCATAATCAAGAAGATACAGTCGAATGCTTTTGAAAAAATTGAAATACATTCTTCGTCTATTGAAGATGGGATATCCTCAATGAGGAAAGCAGATACACTTGAAATTCCTGCACACTCTGAAGTGAAGCTGCAGCCAGGTGGTTATCATCTGATGCTGATTAATCCAAGAAAAGCAATCAAAGAGAACAATCCTATTGAACTGATGATCTACTATGAAGCTGAAGAAAGAACCAAGATTTTAAGACTCGATGCAATCGTTTTAAGGAATGGTTATGAGTAAAAGAAACATCATTTTTATTCTGCTTATTCTCACGGGTATAACTGGTCTATTTACTTATTTTCAATCATTGCCATCTCTTTTAGAAAAAAAACCAACTCTTGTTTCAGGCAAAATTCTTGCAAGACCAATGGAGATAGATCGATTTGAACTGATAGATCAAAAAAATGAAGTTTTCAACAATAAAAGTCTCGAAGGAGGTTGGACGGTTCTCTTTTTTGGTTATACAAACTGTCCTGATGTTTGCCCAACCACTATATATAAATTGGCTGAAATCAAAAATGAGCTAAAAGAAGATCTATCCTCAACCAGCTTCAATACCGTTTTGGTGACGCTCGATCCAGATCGAGATTCAACAGATAGATTGAAAGAGTATATTGGTTATTTTGATGAAAGCATGCTCGGTGTGACGGGCACGTATGAAAATATACAGTCTTTCACCTCAAGTCTCAGCGTGTTCTATCAAAGAATCAATAAAGAAGAAGGTTATGATTTCAATCACACCGCCTCAATCTTCGTTTTTAACAAAGATGGTTCGCTTTTTGCAACAATGAGTCCAGCAAATACCATCGGTGAATTAACGCAAGACTTTTATACGATATTAAATAACTTCGAGTAATACTTTATGAAAGCATGCTGGGATCCATGCCCACGCTTTTCATCTGATCAACTACAACATTTTCATCGATAGCATCAATTCCATTATCTCTGGCAAAATCTTCAACATTGTTGATGGCCATTTCAAGAATACCTGAAGGAGCTTTTGCAATCATGGCTTTAGCCTCTGCGCTCCAACTCATGCTGATTTTTGTATCAAAAGAATCTTCTTCAATTGATTGATCGATTTTTTCTTTTGCTTGTTTTGCTCGATCTCTTTTTTTCCAATAATCGGAATCTTCTGGTTTGGTTGCTTCCAAAACAGCTCGAGCATCAGGTATGGATGTCATGATGGTAAGCAAGCTCTCTAGATATTTGCTTGGAATCACAACAAACATCTCCTCTGGCTTCAATCGGTTATTCATCCTTCCACCCAAATCACCGGGCGTGATTACGACATTGTCATCATGCCAAGGTGTTGCAAAAAGATCGCTGCAAAATGATGATCCGCAGGCTCCTCTCGGAGGCGTCCCATCAACAACTGTTCTGGCACCACCGATAAAATTGGCCCAATGTGGGTTACAAACAACGACAACCCAGTCGATTTTGACATTCTCTGGCACATCCAATAATGGCGCTGCACCAATTCCAACGACTGTATTTTGGGGAAGAACATAATCTCCAGATTTAATTTTCATGGCAGCTTCATCGGTGTAAACAGGAATATTTACAGCAAGATATTGCCCATTCCTGATCTCCTCTGTCCCCTCATGAACTCCAGCTGTGTATACCCCTGTGGTGCAATCATGATGGTGCTTATCAAATGAAACCACTTCACCTTTGTCCATGGCATGTCTGACTATCGAGCAAGGAACCACTTTCTTTTTTTGATATGAGTCTGGGATTTCAGAGTAAAAAAGGCTGACTGCAACTGGGTTGCCTCTCACCTTCCCCCTAAGAGAGTCATTTAATTCATTCAGATCCAACATTATTTTCAATTATAGTATTTAAATTTAAAAAAATCGTTAGAATCGGAATATGTCTTTTTGGAGTAAAAAACCTGACAAGTGGATTGAGAGCCCAATGCACAATAATTGGTATCAGTCCAGTGCTTACTTTTTAAGCTCTTTCGCTCTAATCACTTCAGTCAATGAGGAAGGAATAACAAGCATTGGCCCTTATCAGTTGACATTCCCATTTGGAGTGATTGAACGAAGGGAATGGATTGTCATTTCAAGGCGTGGATCAAATACCTCAAAAAACCTATTGAGAAATAAAAAATGTGCTTTGAATTTTATTGAATATGATAAAACAAAGATCCCGAACATTGTCGACCTCGGATATCCGGGACAAACCCCAGAAGAAAAGATGGAAGACTGTGCTTTTGAGCTCGAGGACACTCCCACAGAATCATTTGTAAACGACGCTGAGCGACCCAAAATCATCAAAGAAGCTTTTCAAGTCTTTGAATGCGAGCTCAATGATAATCCTGAAGATTTTCACTATGCAGGAACAGAAACAACCGAGTATTTGCTTTTAAAAATTAACCATATCCACCTCAGAGAAAAATGGAGAAATAATTTAGATAAAGGCAATGACATGGAAATACCAAACATGCCAATCAGTTTTGGCTTCAGGAATGCAAACCAGTTCTGGTTTGCAAAACATAAAAAACCTTTTTGGCTTCCAACACCAGAAAATAAAGGGTCTAAACACGATGCGGTAATGTATATTGCAAATAGACTTGATGAAGAGATTACTTTTACGGAAAATGCATGCAAACAATTGACTGGTATACCGAAAGTTTTTGTAAAACCTGCGTTAAAGAGCATAGTTCAAGAGGCAAAAAATCAAGGGATCACCACAATTGATGAAGCATTCATAGAAGAAGTGAACAGCAAAAGGAAGTAGTAAATGTCCCATAGAACAGAAGATTTGCCAGAATTAACAGGACTCAAACATCTCATTAGAGAGATGAGATATCATGAATTCTCAAGACAAAGCATCGGAATCATTCTCGTCAGTGTTTTTTGTTACTTCGCTCCACTGAAGCCAATCTTTCCATTTCAGATAGAGGCTGGATATGTGATTGCAATCATTGGGCTGATGATAAGATTGATCGCATCAGGATATGTGCTTAAAAATAAAGAGTTATCAACCACTGGGCCTTACTCATATGTGAGACACCCACTCTATACAGGCAACTTGATCCTTTTGTTAGGCTTGGCGATCATCAATGGCTTATGGTGGTCTTTTTTTGTCGGATTCCTTTTTGCAATTTTTTACTATCCAACAGCAATTGAATATGAAGACAGGAAGTTAAAACAATTGTTCCCTGATGATTGGCCTCAATGGGCCAATAACACTCCTGCACTATGGCCCAAGCCAGGCTCCAAAGACACAGATAGAGGTCTTTCATTTAATGAATGGTCTTTTTCAAAAAGTTTGAGATCAAATTATGAACCGGTCATTGTTGTTTATGTCCTAGCTTGGCTTATTCTTCTTTCACAAAGATAGATTGGAAAGTGGAGAACCAAGACTTACTCAAAAAAATCTCTAACAAGCTTGAGACTTCGGCTTCTACTCCAGAGTTTGCAGGGAATCAAGGAAGTCTATTTACCATCGATATCGAAGAAAAAACCTATCTGATTAAATCAGCAAATCTTGAAAATTGGTGGTCCAAATCAATTAACCGGTGGAGCATCAAGCGTGAATACAAAATCTATAAAAAACTTAAAAATCTAAAGGGCATCCCATGTTGCTATGGTCTAACCGATCAAGGTGATTTGGTGCTTGAATATATTGATGGAGCGTCATATAGAGATAAGCAATTCGAATTAGATGGAAATGATCAATTCTTCGACGCACTCTTAGAGCTCATTAAATCTATGCATAATGTGGGAGTCGCTCATGGAGATCTTAAGAGAAAAGATAACTTGCTTGTTGATCAAAATCTAAAGCCTTATCTCATTGATTTTGGAACGGCGGTCATAAATGATGATCGAAGCGGGGCATTCAAGAAAATTGTTTTTAATTTTTTAAGAAAAACAGATTTGAATGCATGGATTAAGCATAAGTACAATAGGTCATATGATAATATTTCAAGCAAAGATCTCATTTATTACTCACCCACTTCTATTGAAAAATTTTATAGACGATTCATCAAGAGGATATAAACCATGCTAGAACCACCATTGATTTATTATTGGATGATACCCTTGGTTATGTGGTCAGCAGTTTGGAAAATAACCGCTCTTTGGAAAGCTGCTAGAAATCGTCAGCTCATTTGGTTTATATGCATTGCAATATTCAATACTGCAGGTATCCTTCCGATCTTATACATCTTTTATTACCAAACGGATAAATCTCAAATTTAAAACATGCAGAACCTGATTCAATCGCTTCAAAAAGGTCTTGTCAGCCTCAGCTTTACCAGCATGAATTCAGGAGAAGAAAAAACAATAATATGCACACTGAATGAAAAACTTCTAAAAAGTCACCAGACAATGAATCAAGACCTCAAAAATGACAACATATTGGTTTATAAAACTAAAACCAATGAATGGGAAGATATTCGCCTCAATACGGTAAAAACGTGGCATGAAGTTTCTGGAGAATAAGATTTGAAATACATATTGGATACAGGGATGGGAACAGAGCTCCAAAAGAAAGGGGTTCGTGTACCTGATTGGAAAAAATCCATTTGGTCTGCTGATGCCCTTATTCATCAGCCTGAAGCAGTCAGAAATGTTCATATAGAAAATATAGAAGCTGGCGCCAATGTGATCATCACAAACAATTACTATGTGACACCAAATATTTTAAAGAGAGAAAATTTAGAATCTGATTTTGCAAAGCTTGTTCAGCAATCCATCGATCTTGCAAGAGAATCAATAGCAGGACGCGATGATGTTTTGATCGCAGGATCCTTCCCTCCAATTGAAACCAGTTTCAGGCCTGACCTCACGCCTGAAAACCATGTGCTGAAAAACTTTTATCACGATTTACTGGAAATTATGAGTGGTCAGGTTGATATCATTATTTGCGAGACCATGAGCTCTATTAGAGAGGGCAAAACGGCATGTGAAATTGCATTGAAAGAATTTGATGAAGTTTGGCTGAGCTGGACGACAAGGGGCGTTGATGGATCTTCGCTTATAAGTGGGGAATTGCTAGAAGATGCGATCATGGTTGGAAATGAAATTGGGGCCAAATGCCAACTTTTAAATTGTACTGCAACAGATTTGGTGACAAACCACCTAGAAACCATGAAAAAAGCAAATGCATTTGGCGCTTATGCAAATTCTCATGCATTGAAAGACCCAGATTTAATTGAAGATTTAGGTGAAGGTGTTGATCCAGATATCAATCACTATCATAACTCTCACGAGCTTTCTCCCAATGAATATGCTAAGCAAGCAAAAAAATGGTTTGATGAGGGAGCTTATGTCATCGGAGGATGCTGCCAAACAGGGCCAGATCACATCAAGGCATTGGTTGAAATAATCAATTAAGCTGAGATCTCTTTTGCTTTGCTTACAATAGACTCAACATTTATACCAAAGTGATCTCTTAAAGCTTCTCGAGTTTCGCTTAATCCATATCCATCTGTTCCAAGTGTAGTTAGACCCCCTGGAAATAAATGTGAAATGCTATCAGGTAATAAGGTAATCCAGTCGCTCACTGATAAAAAATGTCCGTCATGATCTTCTAGGGCTTCCTCGATATAAGATTTACCATCAGATTCCTTTGATTCCCTAAAATCTCTGTGTAAAAGATTATAGCTCGTTACACTCCAAATGAATGTTGGAATCCCTTCTTTCTCCAGAATTTCTTGTGCTTCAATGACCTGCTGCATGAGACTTCCACTCCCAAGAAGATGGATGGGTTTGCCTTTGTATTGTTTTATCAAATCATCAGAAGCTTTTCTGAAACAATACATCCCCTTCAAAATCCCTTCATGACTATCATCAGGCATTGCTGGATGCGTATAGTTTTCATTGTATACAGTGATGTAATAGAAGATATCTTCCTTATCTTGATACATTCGCTTAATTCCATCTTGCATGATGACAGCCAACTCATAGGCAAAAGCAGGGTCATAAGTCATCATATTTGGGACAATTGAAGCGAGAACATGGGAATGCCCATCTTGATGCTGAACTCCCTCACCATTCAGTGTTGTTCGACCCGCAGTTCCACCAATTAAAAATCCTTTGGTCATTGCATCACCACATGCCCAGACCATGTCCCCAATTCTTTGCATTCCAAATATTGAGTAAAAAATATAAATCGGAATCATTGGTAGCTCGAAGTGAGAATATGCTGTCCCAGCAGCCATGAATGATGCCATAGATCCAGCCTCACAAATTCCTTCTTGAAGTATTTGTCCGTCTTTTGCTTCTTTATATGGGGAAATTGTACCTGCATCAACCGGTTCATAATTTTGTCCGCTTGGAGAATAAATTCCAGCTTGTGAAAACAGTCCATCCATGCCAAATGTTCTCGCTTCATCTGGAATAATTGGGACAATATAGGGTCCAATCTCTTTGTCTCTTAGCATTTTTGACATCATTCGAACAAGGGCCAGAGTTGTTGATATGGAACGATCAATGCCGTCTGTAAAATCTGAAAATTGTTCAATATCTGGTGCTTTTAATGATTTACAATCTTCAAATCTAATTGGCTGATAGCCGCCTAAATCTTGTCTCCTTTGATGCAAGTATTTCATTTCATCAGAGTCTTGATCTGGAATATAGAATTTTGCAGCAATGCATTCCTCTTCAGAAAGGGGTATGCCAAGTCTTTTTGCGATTTCAACCCTCTCCTCATCCGACATGGTTTTCTTTTGATGTGCGATGTTTCGACCTTCAGATCCCTCACCTAAACCATAACCTTTGAGTGTTTTGACAAGAATAACTGTTGGCTTTCCGGATGATTTCGAAGCCATATCAAATGCTGCATATAATTTCTTGTGATCAAACCCACCCCGCTTAATGGCTTTTAATTCATCATCACTTAGATTTGTCATGATGGATTCGAGCTCTTTGTTGTCTTTTACCCAATGAGCCCTTTGGTCAGCACCACTTGAAACGGAATACATTTGATACTCTCCGTCAAGTACTTCATCCATTCTTCTTTGCATCACATCATTCTGATCAATTGCAAATAGTGGGTCCCACTCTGATCCCCAAATCACTTTGATGACATCCCAACCTGAGCCTCTAAAGACAGCTTCTAGTTCTTGAATGATTTTTCCATTTCCTCTTACTGGTCCATCTAATCTCTGAAGATTGCAATTAACAACAAAAACCAAATTATCTAGGTTCTCTCTGGAAGCCAGTGTTAACGCCCCTTTTGATTCTGGTTCGTCCATTTCTCCATCACCAAGAAATGCAAAAACCTTTCTGCCTGTGTCC
>JAPOHS010000029.1 GCA_029979325.1 Pseudomonadota bacterium
CCATCATACTTGGAATCAAATCTTGGGTGTGATGGATCTTCATTATCAATTGATGGGGGAGGAATATCATAACTTCTTCTCCATATATGAACCTGCTCATCACCAAATTCTTTTGCAACTTCAGCTTTATTTTTTCCCTGCAGAGCACCGTAATGTCTTTCATTTAGCTCCCATGCATGAGTGATGGGGATCCAGGTTAAATCCATTTGCTCGAGAATTGAAAACAAAGTCTTATTTGCTCTTTTTAATAATGATGTAAAGGCAATATCAAAATTGATATCAATTGCTTTGAGCTGTTTTCCTGCCTCCAAAGCTTCTTCTTCTCCCAACGGAGTCAATCCAACATCTTCCCATCCAGTGAATTTATTTTCTAAGTTCCATTCACTTTGACCGTGTCTACAGAGCACTAATTTTCCAGCCATATTGATTATCTATCTAAGATTTTGTTTAACGAATTATAGTGGATCGCGCCTAAGTTGTAATGCATCTTCTAAATTAGATAAATTTACGAAAAATTTTTATATCTACTTATCTTTTGATAGTACTATTAAATCTTAATTTGTATCGAGGTAAATAAAATGTTCGCTTACTCGAATTTTTCCAAAATCCCTAGGAGAGAATTGCTTAAAAGAGCACTCTTTTTGTTTTTTATCATTTCATTTTCTTCCTCATTACTATCAAGTGAGAAATATTTTGATCGAAATCAACTGCCACAACTCAGTCAGGAAATTTTGGATGATAGTCAATTTTCATATACAAAAGAAGTAGTAAAAGCAGACTCAATTACTCCGGTTCAAACACAAAGAGTGAGAGCATTTAAGCTCCTTGCCAGAGATAAAAGCTGGTTGCTTGAGGATCGATACAATCCTTTAATCATTGATATCGATAATTATTTAATCGATGGTCACCACCGTCTGGATGGAATCAAAGAGTTAGGTATTAAAGAGGTTAGAGTGCTCAGAGTGAATGCAACGATAGAAGAGGTTATAGAAGCATTTGATGAGTATAGAGATTTCACTCCTACCTACGAACCTGAAAAAGATTAATTCAGTCTGAATATACAGCATCATTTGATTTGTAACAGGGGCATTTTCTTGTATCGATATCAGATACTTCAAGAAAAATAATTGTTAGAATAGCCGAATGGTTAGAGAGTCAATGGATTTTGATGTTGTGATTGTTGGTGGAGGGCCCGCAGGTCTTTCAACTTCTATAAAACTCATGCAGATCTCTGAAGAAAAGAATCTAGATCTCAACATTTGCCTTTTAGAGAAGGGGTCAGAGATTGGAGCTCATATCCTATCGGGAGCCGTCATAGACACTCGGGCTCTTGATACACTCTTGCCGGACTGGGAAACAGAGAATGCGTTCATTCAAACACCAGTAAAAAAAGATGAGATGCTATTCTTGAGTGGAGAGAGCAGTGCCATCAATGTTCCAAATTTTTTAATGCCAAGAACACTCATGAACCATGGCAATCGAATCATCAGTCTCGGCTCTCTTTGCAAATATCTTGGAGATAAAGCAGAGGCCATGGGCGTGAATATTTTCCCTGGTTTTCCAGCCGTTGATCTGATTATGGAAGGCGATCAGATACAGGGTGTGATCACCGGTGACATGGGTCTCGATAAGAATGGCGATCCCAAAGACGGTCATGAACTGGGTTATGAATTGAGGGCAAAGCAAACCGTTTTTGCTGAAGGTTGCAGAGGCAGCTTGGGGAAAAAGATTATACGTTCTTTTGAATTGGATAAAGACTGTGACCCTCAACACTATGGAATCGGTTTTAAAGAAGTATGGAGCATTGATCCTGAACTTCACCAGGAAGGACTTGTTTTGCATACAGCAGGATGGCCACTCGATAATCATACTGAGGGAGGCGGGTTTGTTTATCACGCACCAAACAACCAAGTCTATATTGGTCTTATCATTTCTCTGGACTACAAAAATCCCAATATGAGCCCCTACAATGAGTTTCAGAAATGGAAGACTCATAAAAAGATTTCATCGCTTTTAAAAGACGCTGAAAGGGTTTCATATGGTGCCCGAGCGCTCAATAAAGGCGGTATTCAGTCAATACCGAAGTTGACCATTCCAGGAGGGATAATGGTTGGCTGTGAAGCAGGATTCATGAATGGTGCAAAAATCAAAGGCACTCACACTGCAATGCAATCTGGTATTACAGCAGCAGAGGTCATAGCATCACAGCTTCAAACAGACAATCCTCAAGATGAAATAGAGAATTATAAAGAAGAGCTCGATAAGACATGGCTGATGCCAGAGCTTCATCAGGCCAGGAATTTCTCACCGTTGCTTAAAAAATTTGGACTCATGCTTGGTTCGCCATTGGTTTGGATTGATCAGAATATTTTGAGAGGAAGATTGCCTTTTACATTATCGGCAGCTTCAAAAGATCATGATCAATTAAAAGAACTCAGTGATGCAGAGCCAATCACATATGAAAAATATGACAATGTCATTACTTTTGATAGAACTTCTTCCATTTATTTATCCGGTGTAAACCATGAAGAGGACCAACCCTGTCATTTGAAATTAACGAATTCTGAAATTCCGATTTCAACCAATTTACCCCTCTATGGAGAGCCAGCAAGACTGTATTGCCCTGCAGGTGTTTATGAAGTCATCGAAGGCGGTGATGGTCAACCATATTTCCAGATCAACGCCCAAAACTGCATTCATTGCAAAACTTGTGATATCAAGGACCCAAGTCAAAATATCAATTGGGAGTGCCCTGAAGGGGCTGGAGGCCCCAATTATACTGATATGTAGCTACATTTTTAGCCGAATCATAAAAAAACCATTTTCAGGCGCTTTTCTCTCAGTACCACAGACGCCATAAACCGCTTTTATTTCGGTCCTCGATCTGATAAGTTGCAGTGATATTTTTTAGGATTCTGGGGGGAATTCTCAGGAATTTTATGATGACGATACACAAAGTTTTTAGGCTTATCTGTGCAAGTGCTCTTGTTTCAATGACAATTGGCGCCCAAGAAGCGACAGAAGAAATTATACTCCCGGATCCAACCGAGATCCTTTCTGACACACTGGTGGTTCAGAATCAAAGCGATAACAGTTCAGTTGGTTCACAACAGAAGATCAGCGATTTATCAAATGAAACACAAGAATTGCTTGGTGAATACCGTTTGGTTCTTCAGCAAATTGATCGATTGATTGCCTACAATGATTATGTCGAAAGGCTGATTGAGGACCAAGAATCTCAGATCGTTGATATCAATAATCAGCTCGATGAGTTTGCATTGATCGAGAGAGGAATTGTTCCACTCATGCTCGATAGTATTGAAACACTTGATAAATTCATTGATCTTGATGTCCCGTTCTTGCTTGAGGAAAGAAAGGGAAGAGTGGCTCGCTTGAGAACCATCATGGATCAGGCCGATATCACAGTCTCGGAAAAGTATAGACAAATCATGGATGCCTATCAGATAGAAACCAGCTATAGCTCAGACATTGAGTCCTATACTGGATTTCTTGAGATTGATGGCGAGACAAGGCAAGTAGATTTCTTAAGAATTGGTAGAACATCTCTGACATATCAAACACCTGACCAAGATGAAACTGGATTTTGGAATAAGCAGACTGGTGCATGGGAGTCTTTGCCCAGAAAGTATACCGATTACGTGAAAGAAGGTTTGAGAATTGCCAAGAAACAAATCACTCCTGATTTAATACAGCTTCCAATAGAAGCCCCAAAGGAGAGTGATTAATCATGTTTGAGCTTAGAAAAATAATCATCATGAGTTTGCTCTTTTTGCCTTTATCAATGGGCTATGCACAGACTGATTCTAGCGATGAAGAGAACCCAATCACTGACCCCGTGTTACTTGAGAAGCTCAGACAAATTGACACCATGGAAAAGCTGCTAGAGATTACCAGATCAGATAGCATCACCACAGGTGCTCTCAATGACGAGCGAGAAGAAAAATTTATCGATGCAAGAGACAGACAGAAGGCCTTGCTTGATGAGGCTAAAGCAAGGTTGACACTTGAGGAAGAAAGAGCGGTCAGACTTCAAAAGCAGTTCGAAGAAAATGAAAAAATTCTAGAAGAAATATCTGAAACGTTGAGAATCAGAATTGGTAACTTCGGTGAATTATTTGGCGTTGTAAGACAAGTTTCAGGAGAGGCGATTGCAACTTTAAAGAACTCCCTGGTTTCAATTCAGTATCCAGGTAGAGGTGAAGGACTCGCAGAACTTGCAGAAACAAGAAATTTACCAAGCATTGATCAAATGAAGAATCTTTTGGTTATCCTGCTGGAAGAAATGACCAAATCTGGGAACGTGGAGCGTTTTGATAGCGAAGTGATTCTTCCAGGCGGCAGTATCTCTGATGCAGAAATTGTAAGAGTCGGTGTATTCAATGCAATCACAGAGGATTATTTCTTAAAATTCATTCCTGAAACCCAGTCATTGCAGGTCCTTGCTAGACAACCAGCCGGGAGATTTAGATCAATGGCTGATGATTTATTTGAGCTTGAAGAAGGCTTTACAGCTATGGCTGTCGATCCAAGTAAAGGTCAAATCCTTGGTCTCCTCATTCAGACCCCAGGGATTGGTGAAAGAATAAACCAGGGTGGGTTTGTTGGGTATTTAATTATTTTAATCGGTCTTCTGGGTGTCGCCATGTCACTCTGGAGGATGAAGTACTTAAAAGATGAGGGCGATGCGATCAATAGACAACTCAAATCAAGCGAGCCTTCAAATGATAATTCATTGGGAAGAATTCTCTCGATTTATAAAGAAAATCAAGGCATTGATCCTGAAACACTCGAGCTGAAAGTAGATGAGGCAATTTTAAGAGAGGTTCCGCAGCTTGAAAAATATCACAGCATCATCAAAGTGTTTGCTGCTGTAGCCCCTCTGATGGGTCTACTGGGTACGGTTGTTGGAATGATTGTTACATTCCAGGCGCTTACTCTATTTGGTACGGGTGATCCTAAATTGATGGCAGGCGGTATTTCACAAGCACTCGTGACGACCATGCTGGGCTTGATTGTAGCCATTCCACTGGTGTTCCTCCACAGTGTGCTTACAAGTTGGAGCACTTCATTAATAGAAATTCTCGAAGAGCAGAGTGCCGGTTTGATCGCAAAGAACGCCGGAAAGAGTTAATTTTGATCCATGTCAATATTAAACAAGCTCTCTTCAATCATTGGAAAAGAAACTGACCTAAAGCAGTCTGCGCTTTCCCTTTCTGTTCTTGCTGGGTTGGTGCTCATAATATTTTTTATGATTGCTGGCGATCTGAGAGAATTCTTTGAAGCAGGCGGGCCAGTTCTTTGGGGCATTCTTTTGGTGACCATGATCATGTGGACATTGATCATTGAACGATTCTGGTATTTCAAAAATCTCATGCCATCATTGACCAACGATGCGCTTAACCAATGGAGTACTGTTTCTAGTAAAGGTGACTGGTATTCAATGAGAATCAGAGATCAGATCATCTCTGAGGTATCTGCAGAAACTAGAAAGTTCATACTCACAATTGAGACGATGATGCAAATACTGCCTCTCTTGGGTCTGCTTGGAACCGTTGTTGGAATGATTAAAGTATTTGATGTGATGACCTTCTTTGGGACAGGAAATGCTCGTTTAATGGCAAGCGGTGTGTCTCAGGCAACAATCCCTACCATGGCTGGTTTGGTCGCAGCTATTTCTGGACTATATATTGCAAATTTATTAAAAAGAAAGGCAGAAGATGAGATCAATAAAATAGCTGATCAATTGACCATCAGTGAGTAGTTAATATGAGAAGGCGAATTAGAAAAAAGAATGAAGAAAGTGAGATCAATATCACGCCAATGCTGGATATTGTTTTTATCATGCTTATTTTCTTCATCGTGACCACCTCTTTTGTTAAGGAGATTTCAATCGATGTCAATCGACCTACGAAGTCTCCCATAAAGGAACAAAAAAAATCGGATGTGATTTCCGTGCGAATATTAGACAGCGGACAAATTTTGATACAAGAGAGACTGATAGCACTCGATGCAGTGAGAGCGAATATCGAATCAAACCTGGCATTGAAACCCCAAGCAAGTGTTGTTGTGGTCTCTGATCGGGATGCAGATGCTGGTTTGCTCGTAAAAGTGATTGATCAATCCAGACTTGCTGGTGCCAGCAATGTCTCTTTGGCTGCTCAAAAATAGTTATGCTAAGAAAAAGAAAAAGACAAGAAGAAGAAAGCGAGATCAATATCACACCCATGATGGATATTGTTTTCATCATGCTGATCTTCTTCATTGTGACCACCTCTTTCATAAAAGAAACTGGCGTTGATCCATCCAGACCTGAGGCAGAAACTGCTGCTCGTGCCGAACAAGGAAATATTCTTATTGCAGTCACACCGAGTGATCAGATTTGGATGAACAAAAATCCTGTAGAACTCGAGTCAGTTCGAATATTGATGGAAGCCGCCCATGCAGAAAACCCAGAAAGCAGTGTGGTCATCGTGGCAGATGAATTGGCTTCGACCGGTGTGATAATTGATGTAATGGATCAAATAAGATTGAGTGGCATTTCAAAAGTTTCTATTGCCGCGAGAGAGAAATAAAATGTCTATGATTTCATTAAATTTACAAAATGAATCAAGGTACATCAGTGCACTGCTTGTTGGTATTGGAATCACATTAATCCTCTTTTTTATCATGCAAGCTTTGATCGACTCAGGAGATCAGCAGTACCGTTCTGATTCAGATGGTCAGATCATGGAATTTGTCAGGATAAAAGATGACGAGAGTTTAAGTTTTAAAGATAGAAGGAAGCCAAAAAAGCCTGAGCCTCCTAAAGAGCCTCCACCACCACCTAAAATGATTGTGGAAAAACAGGTTAAACCTACGATGAATAAAATCAAAATTGATATTCCCAATATAGACCTCCCAACCATTGCTGGCGGGGGACCGTTTCTTGGTAACTGGGCAGGTAATCCTCTCGCTGAAGGAGATGTATTGCCCATCGTCAGGATTGATCCTCAATGGCCAAGAGAAGCTTTGGTGGAAGGCATTGAGGGATATGTGATTGTAGAAGTACTTATTGCTTCAGACGGATCTGTAGCGAGCGCAGTAGTTGTGGAATCTGTGCCAAGAAGGATGTTCGATAGAAATGTTATTCGAGCAGTACTGAAATGGAAATTTAAGCCTAGAATTGTCAATGGTGTCCCTGTTGAAAGACGAGCCATACAAAGGTTGGATTTCAATTTGGATGATCTTTCATGAACCTTCATTTGAAAGTCTTATTTATATTTTTTATTGGCTTTTCTGCCATTGTAGATGCAGCTTCCAACTTGCCTCTTCATCATCCATTGAGGGTGGATCGTGTGGCCGTGGAGAGACCCAACTCTTCCAGGCAGTTTTCATATAACGTTGAGAAGAAATTTCAAGGCATCTCTGATCGATTCGGTGCTGGTGATTTGGATGGAGCGATGGAAAGCTTGCAGTCCATGATGGGATGGAACATATCCAAATATGAAAGAGCAGTGGTATATCAGTTCATGGGCTTTATTTTTGTTCAACAGGACAAGATCGATGAGGCCATTAAAGTCTTTAAACAAGTTGTCAACTTGAATGTGCTATCTAACAGCCAACATCAGAGCACACAGTTTAATCTAGCGAGCCTCTATGGATCACAAGAGAAGTGGGATCTTGCCATAGAAACTTTGATGAAATTTTATATGTTTGAGAAAGAGCCTGTTTCAGAATCATATATCATGACTGGAATTGCATACTTCCAAAAAGGCCAGCCATTGGAAGCATTGCCATACATCCATATTGCAAATGAAAAGGCAATCAAGCCAAAAGAGACATGGTTACAGTTGGAGCTGGCAATTTTATTCATAAATAAAAGATATGATGAAGCCATTGATGTGGTGAAGAAGCTTTCAACATATTGGCCAGAAAAAGAAAAATATTGGGAAACAATGGCAGGCACTTATATGGAAATGCAAAAAGACGCCGATGCTTTGGCAGCTCTCAATCTAGGTTATAAAAATGATGCAATATCAAAAGCAGAGACATTGGAGAATCTTGCCAGATTGAATCTTTACTTAGAGATCCCATATCAGGCTGCAACATTGATTGAAAAAAATATCCAAGAAGGCAACATCGAAAACTCAGAAAAAAACCTGAGATTATTACTGGGGGCATGGACCGCGGCCAGAGAATTCAATAAAGCTATCGAAGTCATTGATGTTTTGGCACCCATTACAGGTGAAGGCAAGCTTTATATTCAAAAAGCAATGCTATTGAATGAGAATGGTGACTGGGAAGGTGTTCAGGATGCTACAGCAAAAGCACTCACCGATGAAGAGCTTGAGAATCCTGGCGATGTTTATATTCTTCGAGGCATGGCTGAGACCGAGCTAGGAAATTATGACGATGCAATCGAGTCTTTTACACAAGCTATGGAAATTGGGACTGAGACCAATAAGAAGAATGCAGAAGCCTGGATTGATTATGTTGCTGACAGAAGGGGCAGTTAGATCACTGAAAAGATTTGGTGCTGAGGTCGGGCTCACCAAGATTGCTTAGAATCTTATTTCTCGCCTCATTCATGATCTCTTTTATTTCAGAATGACTTTCGCTTGTTGGTATAGACGGGTGAATGGTTACTTTAAGCTGAATTTTCTCTGGTAACCAACTTTCTGATCGGAGCAAAGTTCGCGAACCATTGATTGTCACTGGAACAACGGGAACCTGATTTCTTATCGCAGTGAGAAAAGCTCCTTTTTTAAATTTCAAAAGCCCTTCTTCCTTAAGAAAGGTTGCTTCAGGAAAAAATATGATGGAATCATTTTCTCTCGAGCTCTTCATAATTTTTTTGAAGTCATCTGCACCTTTTTTGGCATCTCTCCTGTCTACTAGATGAGTGCCAAGCTTTCCTAAAACATATCCAGCAAAAGGAATATACTTCAGCTCTTTTTTTGCAACAAAGGCAAAATTGGCAGGCAATGCTGCTGCAAGAATCATTGGATCGGTATAACTTGCGTGATTGGCTACCAAGATAGATGATCCGTCCGTCAGATTTTCCTCGCCTTCAACTATGAGTTCTAAACGAGTCAGGCGAATGATCCACTCTGCACAGTTTTTAACCAGTTGTCTTGTCGATTGAATTGATCTTGTAAAAGGATAGCAAACCAGCATGACAAGAAGGATCACGGAAAAAATAAACCATGCCCAAGAGCCAAACAGATACATTGTTATGGTTTTCATTCGAAATTTAAAATCACTGTATACTTCTATCGATATCATACACAATTAAAGTTTATGAAAACATCTGGCGATCAGAAAAATACAGAATCTAAAACAATCGATTCTTTTCTTGACTCACTTTGGCTTGAACAAGGCCTATCTAAATCCACCCTGGATGCATATCGTTCTGATTTGAAATTACTCAATAAGTGGGCAAGGAATCGTGAGTTGAGTTTGGAGAACATATCAAGGCCTGACTTGCTAGAATTCATAGCCTATAAAGCCGAGCAAGGATCCAGCGCCCGTTCATCAGCCAGAATGCTTTCATCCTTGAGGCGTTTTTATACTCATCTCATGCAGCAGGAAATCATTTCGACCAATCCAACTGAGAAAATCTCTATGCCCAAGATTGGTAGATCTCTACCAGTTTTACTGACTGAAAATGAGGTTTTGCAATTGATCAAAGCTCCAAATACAAAAAAACCACTCGGCTATAGAGACAGAACAATGCTTGAACTTCTATACGCCACAGGTTTAAGGGTTTCTGAATTGGTGAAGCTTGAAGTCAAGCAGGTGAACTTAAATCAGGGATATCTTAGAGTAATGGGCAAAGGGGATAAAGAGCGCTTGGTCCCAATGGGCAATACAGCTAAGAGATGGATGAAAAACTATTTGAATGGCCCGATACATGAAATATTGGGTGACAGACAATCGGATTGTTTATTTCCAACCCGAACCTCAACATCCATCAGTAGGCAAGCATTTTGGCAAATCATCAAAAAGTATGCACTTAAAGTAGGTATAAATGCTGAGTTATCACCTCATAGTCTGAGACATGCTTTTGCGACGCATCTCATCAATCACGGTGCCGATTTAAGAGTTGTACAAATGTTGCTTGGACATAGCGATCTTTCGACAACGCAGATATATACTCACATCGCACAACATCGTTTAAAAGATCTGCATGAAAAACATCACCCGAGAGGATAAAATAACCAGATGCAAATCTTCCCAATTGTAACGCTTTCGTTCTTGCTTTTTTCAAGCACAGTTTTATCAAATGATCATGAAAACTCCTTAAATGAGATTGATATGGTTTTACAAGCTCTTCTAGAAATATTTCCTGGAGCAACTGATTACAGTCTGGATGATTCCGTGGTTGATGGTCTCTATGCAGTGAGCATTGGATCAGAGGTGATTTATATCTCAAAAGATGGAAAATTCTTAATTCGTGGTGAAATATATGATCTTCAAAACAGCGTCAATGTAACAGAAGAAAAGAGAGTATTGGGAAGGCTTGATGTCATGCAGAGCTTAGATGAAGAGACAATGATCATTTATGAACCTAAAAAAATCAAACACACCATCACAATTTTTACAGACATTGATTGTGGATATTGCAGAAAATTTCATCAGCAAATCGGGGATTACTTAGATTTAGGTATTAGAGTAAGGTATCTTTCATTCCCAAGAACAGGGCCTGACACAGAGAGTTGGGAGAAAGCCCAATCTGTTTGGTGCAGCAAAAATAGACAAGACTCTTTAGATCGTGCAAAGCAAGGAAAGAATATAGATTCTGTATTCTGCTTTGATAGTCCGGTGGAGAAGCATTACAACCTTGGATCAGTTTTTAATATTTCTGGAACGCCAACCATTGTGACTGAAAAAGGGAAGGTCATTGTGGGTTATTTGCCACCCGAGTCTTTACTTTTTCGGTTGACTGAGGAAGGTTAGTTACTTTTCTAGGTATTGAATCTTGTCTTTTACATCCCTCCACTCATCCGCATCAGAAGGCGGTTCGGGAGGATGGGAAATCACTGGCCAAGTTTCACTCAATTCACGATTCAGTTCTTCAAAAGCTTCCTGTCCTTCTGGTATTTCATCATCAGCAAATATTGCATCAACGGGACATTCGGGTTCACATAGAGCACAGTCAATGCATTCATCAGGATTGATGACAAGCATATTGGGCCCCTCATGGAAACAGTCTACAGGACATACCTCGACACAATCCCCCAGCTTACATTTGATACAGCTTTCACCCACTATGAATGTCATTTCATATTGCCTTCATTATTGAATTGTTCGATAAATTGGACTTTCATCATTTGCATCTTTTTCAATTTGTGCATTTAAAGCTATTTTAACAGTTTCAAAAGCAATGAGATCCCATGGTATCTCATCGAGTCTGTATAACTTGACATCCAGTGATTCTTCTCCAGCCCCAAAACTGTCATCATCAATGGTTGCTCTATAGAAAACATGCACTTGTTCTGCATGCACAACATCGACCACAGCAATCATGGATTTAACATTGGGTGTGATGAGCGCTTCTTCCTCGCATTCTCTCTTTGCTCCTTCAGCCATGCTCTCACCATTCTCTAAAAATCCAGCCGGAAGTGTCCAAAAATTCATTCTTGGCTCAATGCCTCTTAAACACAACATTACACTGTCTCCAAGCATTGGAACAGTCCCAACAACTATTCTTGGATTTTCATAATGAATATAACCACAGGCAGTACAGACATATCTGTTTCTGTTATCGCCTTTTGGAATCTTAAATTCCAAATCATTTCCACATTGATTGCAGTATTTCATAATAATTTTGCCTGCCGGGAGAGAGACTCGAACTCTCACGGGTTTAACCCCACCGGATTTTGAATCCGGCGCGTCTACCAATTCCGCCATCCCGGCTAAATAATAAGGAAGAATACCTTTTGTTATGTATTCAGTCTATAAAACTAATCGATTATTCAATCATTTTATGAATGTGCTAATCGAGTACAATACATCAATGCAACCAAGTGATTTCAATATAGATATCCCGATTGAATCAATTGCTCAAACACCCTTGAAAGATAGGTCATCGAGTAAATTACTGCATCTTAAGGGCGATGTGATAAATGATCAGAATTTCTCTGATATCCCTCAACTGCTCAAGAAGCACGATTTACTGATTTTAAATAACACCAAAGTTTTGCCTGCGAGACTGCTCGGAAAGAAAGAGTCTGGAGGAAAAGTAGAAATATTTTTTGAGAGACTTCTGAGTGAAATGAGTTTCTTAGCACAATTGAAGTTCAGTGGAAAAGTTCATATTGGAACGGAGATCATCATCAATAAGGACATTGTTCTGAAAATTAAAAAAAGAGAGCAGCAGTTTTTTACCGTCACCAGTGACTCACCAGTGATGGAAATCTTATATACATTTGGGCTCACACCGCTTCCTCCATATATCAAAAGAGGCCCAAATAAAGAAGATCGAAATAGATATCAAACAGTATTTGCTAAAAAAGAGGGAGCTGTTGCCGCACCCACAGCAGGACTGCATTTTACAACTGATATTCTCGATGAGATCAGAAAAAAGGGAGTCTCCATTGGTGAGCTTACTTTGCATGTTGGAGCTGGTACATTTGCTCCACTCAGGCATGAGCAAATAGAGTCCAAAAAACTGCATGAAGAATACTTTGAGGTTGATCAAAAGCTATGCGATCAAATCAAAGTAACCAAAGCCAATGATGGAAGAATCATAGCAGTTGGCACAACTGTTGTAAGAGCACTGGAATCCCTTATACAAAAAAATGGGATTGCACCAATCAATGATAAGACCGATATTTTCATTACACCGGGTTTTAATTTTGAGTTGGTCGATGCAATGATTACCAATTTCCACTTGCCAGAATCATCATTGATCATGCTGGTTTCAGCCTTTGCTGGTAGAGAAACAATCTTGAAATCCTACCAACATGCCGTTGATAATGACTATCGTTTTTATAGTTATGGCGATTCCATGTTTATAGATAGAGGTTGAATGCTGTGAAATTTAAATTAATTAAATCAAATAAGAGCGCTAGATTGGGTGAGCTTCAGTTTAGGAAAGGACTCATTCAAACCCCTGTATTTATGCCGGTAGGTACCTATGGGTCTGTGAAAACAATGACGCCAGATGAGCTCATGGATATTGGTGCAGAAATCATTCTCGCGAATACTTATCACCTGATGATTAGACCAGGAAAAGATATCCTTTCTGCACATGGAGGATTGCATCAAATGATGGCATGGCCAAAGCCAATACTGACTGACTCAGGTGGTTATCAGATTTGGAGCTTATCAAAAAAGAGAAAGATCAATGATGAGTATGTCGAGTTTGACTCACCAGTCAATGGCGACATGATTCGCTTAACACCAGAGATTGCAATGCAGATGCAGAAAGTCATAGGAAGTGATATCCAAATGGTTCTGGATGAATGCACCCATTATCCTGCAACAAAAGAAGAGGCAAAATTGTCTATGGAAAGATCTGAGAAGTGGGCATCGAGAAGTCATGAATCTTTTTTGCAGCAGAAGGGGGATGATGACAGTGCTTGTTTTGGAATCATACAAGGGGGTATGTATCCAGACCTTCGTCTACAAAATTTAGAAGTTTTATCCTCAATTGATTTTGAT
>JAPOHS010000002.1 GCA_029979325.1 Pseudomonadota bacterium
GGTATGCCCAAAAAAATCCAAAGCAAGAATACAAAAGAGAGTCTTTTGAGATGTTTTCTTTCATGATGGATCAAGTCAAGACCAATGCCATAGGCATATTGGCAAAAGCAAGATTTAAGGGAGAAGAGGACGCAGAATCAGTAAACCAACAGTCTCCAAAGATTGATAAGGTGAAATTATCACACAATCAAGGCTCAGCATTTCAGCCTTCAGATTTGGGTCAGAAGAAAAGTGATACGAAGACATTTGTTAGAGGGCAAGACAAAATTGGAAGAAATGAACCATGTCCATGCGGTTCCGGTAAAAAATACAAGAAATGCCATGGCATGATTTCTCAATGATTCGGTATCTACTCAGCAAAGAGACAATTTGAATTCAATATTCTCATCGGTTTGAACGAACTGACCTTCAGCATCTCTTTCTAAAAAACGAATGGCAATCATATGTCTTCCCCCACTGATTTCTGGGTATACAGATGAATTATCTAGAAAAACTCTGATGAGAGAGATTTGTGCCGTTTTTCCAATTTGATGATTGTATTGACCACTGTTAGCCACTGTTCCGATGGGCTCACTGCTCTCTCTGATGATCCACATCAATTTTTCGATACCACCGCATATGGGTTTGATTACATTGATCCAGCGACTTAAATCATCCTTGACTGCTTTTGGATCTCCCTCGAGCCAAAATTTATAACGAGGCATATCAAACTCAGCCTTGCCTCCTGGTAAAGTGTGTCTGTGCAAGAGTGCAGAAATATAGTCATCGTCTCTGAGTGGATGTAGATAACCGGTTCCTAGCTGAATCATCTGATCTTTTATGACATTTAAATCTTCCAATAAATTCGTTGCCATTTCATTGTCAGCATCGGGCATGGATTGAAATCTTTGCATTTGAATAATATATCGGTCCAAATCTGCAAGCACCTCTCTTCTGACATCCGTCCTGGCAAGGATTGTATAAATCTCAAGGAGCGTATGCATTGTTGTTCGGATCTGCCAACGATCTTTTGATCCACTGAAATTATTCAGTCTATTGAATAAAAATTCGATCCTCATGAAAGTTCTGAGCCTTTCATTCAGTGGTAATTCATATATTCCCTGTTCCATCTATCTGAAATTATTACAATTTGGAATAACGCTCGTTGAGTTCAAGCACTTCTTTTTCTAATTCATTCAAAGTGACATTTTTTTCATTAACAATCAAGTCATCAGCAGCTTTTAGACGATTTGATCTGCTTGTTTGATTTCTCAATATAGATTTTGCTTCATCCAAGGTGATTTTATCTCGATGCATTAAGCGTTCAATTTGAGTCTCTTCTGAGCAATCCACCACAAGGGTTCTGTCCATCATTTGATTCATTCCAGTCTCAACCAATAAGGGCACAGAGACAATCAAATAATGATCGTTTGATTGAGACACTGAATCGAACATTTCCTCTCTGACTTTGGGGTGAATGATTCTTTCAAGCATCTCCTTCTTGCTTGCATCATCAAAAATTATTGCCCTCATTTTTTTTCTGTCGATCAAACCATTCTCATCAAGAATACTTGATCCAAACGAGGATATGATTTCTTCGAATGCTGATCCATCTGGTTGAGTCACTTCATGAGATATCACATCGGCATCGATCACTGGTATGCCAAGTCCTTTAAAAAAATCACTGACTGTGGTTTTTCCTGATGCTACTCCACCAGTCAGTCCAATTTTTAAACTCTTACCCATAAATTTATTAGAAAAAAGGTTTCAATAGATTACAGTTTAGATCAAAATATCATTCTTGTTATGAGTCTATGACCAATCTTTTGGGTTTCAAATTATGAATTTACATGAATACCAGTCAAAGAAACTATTTTTTGATCATGGGATACCCGTATTAAATGGAGATATAGCGAGCTCTCCAGATGAAGCCAAATCCGCAGCAGAGAAACTTGAGGGAGACATTTGGGTGGTAAAAGCACAAGTTCATGCTGGCGGACGCGGAAAAGCTGGTGGAGTGAAGATTGCTAAAAGTATTGCTGAGGTTCATGAAAGGGCCTCTGAGATGCTCGGCACCAATCTGATAACAAAACAAACAGACGAAAAGGGATTGCCTGTGAATCAGGTCTATATCGAGTCTGGCACATCGATTCAGAGTGAATATTATTTGAGCTTGCTGGTTGATCGAACAAAAGAGTCATGGACATACATTGCATCAATAGAAGGTGGAGTTGACATTGAGGCCGTTGCTGAAGAGTCTCCAGAAAAGATCATCAATTACACCATTGACCCATTGAAGGGGCTAGAATTGCCCTCTTTGAAACAAATGGCAGACCGGATGGGTTTCACCGATGATGTTCATTCTCAATTTGTTTCAATCACACAAAAGATGTTCGAAATCGCCAAAGATAAGGATGCCAATCTCATTGAGGTTAACCCCCTTATTTTGGATGATCAAAATCAGTTGATTGCCTTGGATGCAAAAATATCAATTGAAAGTAACGCATTATTCAGACAAGAAGAGCTCCTATCATTCAAAGATGACTCTCAAGAAAATGAACTGGAAGTAAAGGCTTCAGCACATGATCTTAGCTATGTGTCTTTGGATGGAAATATTGCATGCATGGTTAACGGAGCTGGACTTGCAATGGCAACGATGGATCTGATCAAACTTCATGGTGGAGAGCCAGCAAATTTTCTCGATGTCGGTGGAGGCGCTACAACCGATAGAGTAAAGATGGCAATTGATATCATTATGGAAAATCCAAATGTCGATGCGATTTTAATCAATATTTTCGGCGGCATTGTTCGTTGTGATGTCATCGCACAAGGCATTACAGAAGCAGTGAAGTCGACAGCGATTGATATTCCCATAGTTGTTCGCTTGCAGGGAACCAATGTGGAGCTAGGAACAAGGATCCTCGAAGAGTCTGGGATGAAAATTATTTCAGCGAGCGATCTCACAGATGCCGCAATAAAGGTTGTGTCTTCAGTTAAGGAGGCTGTCCAATGAGTGTTCTGGTGAATCAGGAAACTAGAATCCTTTGTCAAGGCATCACAGGTTCCCAAGGCTCATTCCATGCAGAACAGTGTATTGAATACGGTTCAAATATTGTCGCGGGTGTGACTCCAGGAAAGGGCGGATCAACTCATCTCGATGTTCCTGTCTTTAATTCAGTTGCTGAAGCGACATCTGAAGTTGAAATAGATGTCAGCATGATATTTGTGCCTGCAAAATTTGCAGCCGATGCCATGAAATCAGCAATTGAATCTGAAATTGGACTCATTGTTTGCATTACAGAAGGGGTCCCAGTCCAAGACATGATCGAAGTCAAAGCCATGCTGAAGGGCTCAGATTCAATACTATTGGGTCCAAACTGCCCCGGCATCATAACCCCTGAAGAAACAAAGATTGGAATCATGCCTGGTTTCATACATCAAAAAGGCTCTATAGGAATTATTTCCAGATCTGGCACCCTGACTTATGAGGCTGTTCATCAGACTTCCATGTGCGGTCTAGGTCAAAGTACCTGTATTGGAATAGGGGGCGATCCCATCAAGGGTCTGAATTTCATTGAATGTTTGTCGCTTTTTGAGGAAGACCCAGCAACAGAAGGAATTGTTATGGTAGGCGAAATTGGAGGTTCAGACGAAGAAAAGGCCGCAGAGTTCATCAAAGACAATATCACTAAACCTGTTGTTGCTTATGTCGCTGGTGTTTCAGCGCCACCGGGGAAAAGAATGGGTCATGCCGGAGCAATCGTTACTGGCAATGAAGGCACCGCTTCAAGTAAATACAAAGCTCTGAATGATGCGGGAGTAAAAACAACTGATTCCCCAGCTTTGATTGGTGAGATCATGAAAGAATTACTCAATCAATGATTCTACCAAAGTCGGTACCAAGGTTTATCTTCATCAACCTCTAAGTTCGATTCATAATCTTCGGGTATATTCACGACATATATTTCTCGCGCTTGTTCCGCAAGATCCATCATCCCAAGTTTTTCATATGCTCTCGTGATGATTTCAAGTGATTTGACTGTCTCAGGTGCACCATTGTATTGTTCAAGTGCATATTTGGCTCTATTCGCTGCTGCAACATAAGCGCCTCTTTCCATGTAATGTTCTGCAACATGATTTTCATATTGAGCAAGGCGGTTTCTTAGAAAGGTCATTCTCTGTGTCGCATCATCCACATAGACACTATTTGGATATCTTCTGATCAGTTGAGAAAAGACAGAGAAAGCTTCTTCTGTGTTTGCAGGAGGCCGCTTGCTTAAGTCGACATTGAACCAATCGTGATACCAACTATGCTGACCTTCGAATAGTGCAAGCCCCCTCATATAAAGCGCGTAATCAACCCTTGGATGAGTTGGATTTTCTTTTTCAAACTGCTTTGCTTCATCAATCGCCTCTTCCATTCCATTGCTTCTGTAATAGGCAAATATTAGATCCAGCTGAGCTTGCTTGGCTTCATTGCTGAATGGAAAAGAGGTTGTAAGCACTTCCAGATAATTTGTTGCATTTCTATAGTTTCCATCTGCCATTGCTTTAGCAGCTCTGTCATAAATGATCGCAGAGGACGTCCTTGTGTCAGTTTGCTCATCTTCTCTACTGCATCCAACCGTAAAGAGAATAAGTACAAAAAGAATATATAGTTTGTTTTGCATTGTTCTATTTGCTAAATATTCGCTGAATTATAGCCTAAAATGTAATCAAAAGATCACGAACAATAATTTTTATTCATGGCAGAGCAAACAGAGAAAATTCAATTGATGGTCGAAGAAACAGGAAAAGACCTGAGAATAGATAAGTATATAAGCGTTGTACTCACTCAATTTTCAAGATCCTCGATTAAGTCTTGGATAGAATCAGGAAATATCTTGCTTGATGGCTCTAAGGTTAAGCCCAGAACATTGCTCTCACCTGGGCAAATGATTGAAATTCAGCCTCAATTTGAAAACCGCGAAGAAACCAAAGCTGAACAAATCGATTTGAATATTATTCATGAGGACGAACATATTATGGTTATTGATAAACCATCTGGAATGGTTGTTCATCCTGGTCACGGTAATTTCAGCGGCACACTCCAAAACGGATTGCTTTTTTATAATCAAGATCTAAACATCTTACCTAGGGCAGGGTTGGTTCACCGATTAGACAAAGATACAACAGGACTGATTTTAGCTGCAAAAACAACAGATGCTTACAATCAGCTTGTTAAAGATATGCAGGCACGATTGATTCAAAGAGAGTATCGAGCGATCTGCAAAGGTGAAATGGTTGCTGGAGGAATGATTGAAGTTAACCTTGCTAGAGATCCACATAATCGTCTGAAATTTAAGGTATCAGAGTCAGGCCGAGACTCGAGGACCCACTATAGAGTTCTCTGTCGACTAAAAGGGTATACATTTTTAGGGATTCGTCTCGACACTGGGAGAACCCATCAAATCAGAGTGCATATGGCACATATTAATTATCCAATACTCGGCGATCAATTATATGGCGGTAGATTGGCATTCCCTAAAAGTTTGGGAGAGGAGACCAGGGAAATGCTGATGAAGTTTAAGCGACAGGCATTGCATGCTTTTCGTTTAAATTTTAAGCACCCGATGACTGACAAAATGATTTCACTCACTTCACCAGTACCCGATGACATGGACTCAATGATCATTGCTCTTTCTGATGAGAAACTAGATTCAAAAGCGATCAATGCGTACAACTATCCCGAGTGAAAAATTTAGAATATTTTTGCCTGCTGACGTAATATAGTCCGTTTTTATAGTCTGATTTTTAAATAAAGAAAAGAAATGCCGATATATGAATATAAATGCAGTGAATGCGGCCATGTTTTGGATGCGCTTCAAGGAGTCAATGAAGCTCCTTTAGAAGAATGCCCAGAGTGCTCAAAAAGTAGCTTAAAAAAACTCATTTCTGCTCCTAACTTCAGGCTGAGTGGAGATGGTTGGTATGAGACAGACTTTAAGACTGAAAACCGTAAGAATATAGCTGACAGCGCAAAAAAAGAGACAAAGAAAGAAGAATCAAGCAAGAAATCTTCTGATTCAAAAACAGAAAAGAAAAAAGAGAAAAAGAAAGATAATTCCTCAAAGAAAGATTGAACGTATTAATATAGTGGTCAGATGAAAAAATTAAGAACAATAATTGTCGCAGGCCTTCTGGTATGGATTCCACTTGGATTGACCATTTTTGTCATCAAGCTTTTAATCGATTTGTTGGGCCAAACATACCTTCTGATTCCTCCTGCTCTCAGACCAGAGAATCTTATTGGAACAGAAATACCAGGCATTGGAGTCATTGTCGCTATCATTGTGGTACTTCTCACAGGATTGATTACTGCAAACTATTTTGGAAACAGGATAGTCAAAGCATGGGATGCTTTTTTGGATCGAATACCGCTCATCCGAAGCATTTACTCTCCGCTAAAGAAATTTTCTGAACTGGTTCTATCGGATCAGACTCAATCATTCTCAAAGGTTCTATTAATCGAGTACCCAAGAAAAGGAATCTATAGCCTCTGCTTTCAAACTTCCAAAGAGTTGGGGGAAGTTCAAAATCAGGCAGGTGAGGAGATGGTATGTGTTTATATTCCAACAACCCCGAATCCCACATCAGGTTATATTGTGCTGGTTCCTCAAAATGAGGTAAAAGAACTCAAGATGAGTGTTGAGGATGCGCTCAAAATGATTATTTCACTAGGCGTAGTGGTTCCAGACCCCGATGCTGTAATTGATAAAGAATAATAAATATGAGCAAAAAGTATAGAACTCACTTGTGTGAAGACATTGATCATTCAGATATCGGTAAACAGGTAATGGTATCGGGATGGGTCCATCGCAGAAGAGATCATGGTGGTGTAATTTTCATAGATCTCAGAGATGTCTCAGGCATATTGCAACTGGTTTTTGACCCTGAAAATAAGGAACTCTTCAATGTTGCAGAAAAAATCAGAAGTGAATTTGTATTGTCTGTATCTGGGATTGTAAGAGACAGGCCTGAGGGAACAATCAATGATCAGATGAAGACCGGAGCAGTTGAATTGCTCGTTGAATCAGGAGAGGTTCTCAATACTTCAAAAACTCCACCATTTCACCATGACGAAGCAACCAATGAAGACATCCGACTCAAATACAGGTACCTCGACCTCAGGCGAGAAGAGATGTCAAAGAATATTAAAATCCGACATGAGATCACAAGGTCACTGAGAGATTATTTAAATAAGGCTGCTTATTTTGAAATTGAAACACCGATTTTAACCAAGGCGACCCCAGAAGGCGCAAGAGACTATTTGGTTCCAAGCAGAACACAGCAAGGCAATTTTTTTGCTCTGCCCCAATCACCACAATTATTTAAGCAACTCTTAATGATGTCAGGATTTGACCGTTATTATCAGATTGCTAGATGTTTTAGAGATGAAGATCTCAGGGCAGATCGTCAGCCTGAATTCACCCAACTCGATGTTGAAATGTCATTTGTCGATCAAGATGATGTCAAAAGTGAGATGGAATCAATGATCAGAGAGCTCTTTAAGTCAGTCCTAGATGTAGATCTTGGAAAGCAATTTTCACAGATCACGCATGCTGAAGCAATGGATCGATTCGGTTCAGACAGCCCTCATTTGGGTATAGAAATGGAGCTCATTGAAGTCAGTGATCTCATGAAAGATGTTGAATTTAAAGTTTTTTCTGGTCCAGCAAACGATGATGATTCGAGAGTAGCATGCCTTGTTCTGAGGGATTCATCTGATTTATCCAGAAAGCAAATCGATGATTATACTGATTTTGTCTCAAATTACGGTGCGAAAGGGTTGGCGTATATTCGAGTCAATGAGATTGAAAAAGGGATAGATGGTCTTCAGTCTCCAATACTTAAATTTTTGAATGACTCAGTGATCAATCAACTGATTGAGAAGCTCTCATTGGAAAATGGTGACACGGTCTTTTTTGGAGCCGATAAGAAAGATATTGTGAATGCTTCACTGGGTGCTCTTCGAGTCAAAATGGCAGAGGATTTTGGTTTAATCAAAGACGGATGGTTTCCTCTTTGGATCACAGACTTTCCAATGTTTCATTGGGATGAGAAAGAGAAAAGATGGTCCTCCGAGCATCATCCATTCACATCGCCAGTCAATCCGGACCCTGAGGAGCTAAAAAATAATCCAAAGGAAGCATTATCAAAAGGATATGACATGGTACTCAACGGCCATGAAATTGGAGGCGGATCCATCCGTATTCATTCTGAAGCGATGCAACAAGCTGTTTTTTCAATACTCGGCATAACTGAAGATGAGGCAGATGAAAAATTTGGTTTTTTCCTCGAGGCACTGAAGTATGGATGCCCACCCCATGGTGGCATTGCTTTCGGAATTGACCGAATTGTTATGCTGATGACTGGATCTTCCAGTATCAGAGATGTCATTGCATTTCCCAAGACGCAAACAGCAAGCTGTTTACTCACAGATGCACCCAGTCTTGCTGCCAAAGCACAATTGAATGAATTGGGCATCTCTGTCAAAAAGAAAAATTAAATTTGATTATTTTTTTCTTTCAAATTTGATCAAAGATCATCGATAATACGACCTCAATTCATCAAACTCTGAATTTAAATGTTTCAAAACAAAGCTTTATCAAAAAATATTTCCTTGATTTATCAAGCTGGAAAAGTCCGTTTAGGATTTTTGATTATGGCATGCACATTGGCTGGTATTGCGGTGTCACCAAGTTCTTCGTTATCTGCTTTGGAAATCTTTGCTTTGGCGGTTTATGTTTTGGTCGCTTCATCGACTTCTGGAGCATTTAATCAATGGTATGAGCGAGACATTGACGCAGTCATGGACCGAACAAAGGATAGACCATTTGTCACAAAAGAACTGGAACCAACGAATACTTGGAATCTATGGCTGGCAATCATTAGCCTACTGGCACTTTATGCCACATACCAAGTCAGCAATCTAGAAGCGACATTTTATCTTTTTGCTGGAATCTTTACCTACGGCATTGTCTATACCGTTTGGTTAAAACGATGGACGTGGATGAATATCGTGATTGGAGGACTGGCAGGAAGCTTTGCTGTTCTTGTTGGATCTGCTGCAACAGGCAATACATTCTCACCGGCGCCACTCATTCTATCGGTCGTTCTTTTTTTATGGACGCCACCACATTTTTGGGCATTGGCCATCAGCTTTAAAGATGAGTACGCAAAGGCAGATATTCCAATGTTGCCTGTAGTGCACGGTGATAAGGTCACGAGCCACGCCATTTTCTGGCACACGCTGATACTGGTGATACTTTCATGGTCTTTGTTCTTTTATGGCATGAGCTGGATTTATTTATTTTTTGCAATCTTGGGCGGGGGATATTTCCTTTATTGTTCAATCTTGCTTCTCAAAGAACAAAGCAAAGCTTTAGCCAGGAAAACATTCTTCTCTTCAATAATTCATTTAGGACTCCTCTTATTAGGTGCCATGTTTGATGCTATGATATTTGCCTAAACAGCAAATATTTATAGCCATGAAAAAAATTATCTACGCCATTCTTTTAAGCACTTTTATCTATACCTCTGGTTATTATATTTGGGTTGGGTCCTCTCCAATTCAATTCAAAGATGAAAGTTATCAATCAGGAGTAGCCAGTGAGGGCGTCAATTCTTCTGGACCAACTTTCATTGATTATGACAACGATGGCGATATAGATATCTATGTGGTCACTGAATATCACGGTGAAGGACAAGGCAATAGATTGTTTGAGAATCAAGGCAATCGCACTTTTATTGATGTTGCATCATTAAGGGGTGTTGACAATGAAAATGCCCTGGGTCGCGGCGCATCATGGGGTGATTATGACAACGATGGTGACATGGACTTGGCCATTTCAAATTTACCTCCAACGGATAAGAGCACGCATATTCCAACAACCCTTTATAAGAACCTTCTGAAAGAAACAGGTGAGCCGAATTTTGAAAACGTGACTAAAGAGGCGCAGTTATTTAGAAAGGGCAATGAGGACGATCGAGAAATAGGGGGGATTGGAAATACCGGTGCTGGAATAGCATGGGCCGATTATGATAATGATGGTGATTTAGATCTCTATTGGAAATGTGCTGATTTTGACATCGATAGCGCACTTTTTAGAAACAATGGCGATGGTACTTTTACTGATGTGACCGATGAAACAGGTACTGGAGTGCTCCAATTTGTTTTAGAAGCAAACTCTCAAGGGGCACCGAGCTGGACCGATGTAGACCACGATGGATATGTTGATCTTTTGGTTACCAATGAAGGGGATAAAAAAATATTATTTTTAAATGATCAGAAAGGATCGTTTAAGAATATTACGACTTCTTTTAGACCTCCATCCGGCACAGCTTTTCTTAATCCTGGCAACGCAAATGGTGCTTGCATAGGAGACATTGACAACGATGGTGACATGGATGTCTTTCTGCCAACTGCAGATCAAGCAAATCGTCTCTATATCAGTCTTTTAAAAGAAACAGGTCAACTGAGCTATAAAGACATCACGCTCTCATCTGGCGTAGGCCATAAATCGGGCGCACGAGGATGTGCGATGGGCGATTTTGATAACGATGGATTGATTGATATCTATGTCAACAATGGAGGATTGGCGGATACTTTAATCAATGATGTGATCGATATTCCTATCTTTGTTCAGTTCTATATTGCCATTGAACCTGATGTCAACAAACTCTTCAGGAACAATGGAGATTTAACTTTTTCAGACCTGACTTGGCGCTCAAGAGCCAGTGGTTATGGAGTGGGCAGTGGTGTTGGCACAGCAGACCTAGATGAAGATGGTTTTCTCGATATCTTTTTCACCAATAGGACCTTCTATACAGGAGGAGATCAAATCACAGAATCCGATAGAAATTATTTATTGTTCAATAAGGGCAATAAAAATAATTGGTTGAAGATTAACCTCATTGGCAAGGAAAGCAATACCAATGGTTATGGAGCACGAGTCACGCTGGCTTCAGATGATTTTAAACAATACAGAGAGGCCACAAGTGCACATGGATATAATTCAGGAAATGATCCAAGAATGCATTTTGGATTGGGTAAGAAAGACTCTGTAGATTCGATTGAGGTCATTTGGCCAAGTGGCAAAAGGTCTGAAGTTCTTCAGCCATCAATCAATCAGACCATCACCATCACGGAGTAAATTTTGTCTATGTCATCTAAACAAGGTTCACACTCAAAATTCAGAAGAGGGTTGCTCAAAATAATGGGGTATGCACCCATTTTAAGTTTTCCAAATGTCATCAAATCCAATGAATCCACAGATGTTTTAATCATCGGTGCTGGTTTATCAGGCCTGCATGCGGCAAATTTATTAGAAGAAGAGGGGTATAAAGTCCGGGTTTTGGAAGCAGATAATCGAGTGGGCGGCAGGGTGCTTACTCAGAAGAACATACCTGGAAACCCTGAAACTGGTGGTACCGCCTTCGGCTCAGGTTATGCTCGCGTGATTGACACTGCCAATCGATTTGGAATTAACCTCATCGATCTTAAACCTGTGATTCCATATTTCAGAGAGAGAACACTCGCACTGGGCGGTGAAATCATTCGCAAGGAAGAATGGCCAGATCATCCGAAAAATATTTTGCCTGACGAATATCGCAATCTACCTCCCAATGCTTTTTTTCATACTTTATTGGGTGGAGATAACCCATTGAAGGCGCCGCAAGAGTGGATGAACGAAGAGCAATTTATTCATGACATATCTGTCCATGAGTGGCTTACAAATAAGGGGTTTTCGGATGAATTGGTTGATCTTGTCTATAACCTCAATATCAGTCATGGATATGATGCCAAAGATGTTTCCGTATTGATGTTGATGTTCGTTAATGCTTTTTCAGCCTCTCAAAGCAGGCTGGGCTTTCAAACCAGCTTGGTTGCAGAGGGAGGAAATATTTCAATTGTGGAAGCAATGGCAAACAACCTCAGTGAGGAGGTTCATTTTGGTAAAAAGGTCGTATCGATTGATGCTTCAAAACATACTGCCAAGGTTGTTTGTGATGATGGAACGTCGTACGCAGCGAATAAGGTTATTTGCTCATTGCCATTTTCTGTTCTAAAGGACATTTCAATTTACCCAAAAATAACCGGGCCACAATCAGATGCAATCCAGACTCTTAAATCACAAAAAATCAATATGCTGCATCTCATACCCAAAACCCCGTTTTGGGAGAATGATGAGATGAGTCCAAATATGTACACGGATCAACTCGCGGGCATGGTTCTTGCTCAGAGACAAGCATCATCACCTGAGATTGTTGATAGCTTGACAGTTTGGTTAAGAGGACCAATCGCAGAAAAGCTTGATCGAATGAATCAGGATGATGCAATAAGCAGTGTCATTAAATCAATTGAAACATTGAGGCCCAGCACGAAAGGGCAATTAGAGTTCTCGGCTTACCATTCTTGGTCTCTCAATCCTTACTCAAATGGTGATTGGGCTTATTGGGGACCTGGTCAAGTGTCTCAATTTGGCCAGCATGTCTCAAATATTCATCATGATCTTCATTTTTGTGGAGAGCATACCGCAATTGCTAATCGAGGTATGGAAGGTGCATTGGAGTCTGGAGAAAGAGCGTTCTTTGAAATATTGGATCTCAGCTGATCACCAACCGATCACTCTTCCATCTTCATAGTCCAGAAAAAGACCATTTTGATCCATCGTTAAGTTTTCTATTACAACCATCATTTTGGAGACACTCTCATCAATTTCTATAGCACCCATAAATCCCATGCCCAATGTTGTGTTCACAATTCCAGGAGACAGCGCAACGACTATTACTTCACTTTCAAGTGTTTCAAAGGAAAGTGTTTTGATCATGCTATTCAAAGCAGCTTTACTCATTGCATAGCTATACATCATCGGTATTTCTGGCCTTTCCTCGAATGAGGCAGCTTTAGTTGAAAGATTCACAATCTTACCTTTTTTTGATCGCTCTACATTATCTATAAAAGTTTGAATGACTTTCATTGTACCGATGGTATTGACCTCAAAACTTTTTCTTGTTGCTTCAATATCAACACCGCCAATGCCCCTGAATGAGGAGAAGTATCTAGGTGTATATGCTGCATTATTTAATAGAATATCAATTACATCATCCTTGTACTTCTTCTTTAAATTATTCAAATGATCATCATTGGTGATATCCAGCTGCTCGACCAAGACATTTTGATTTTGTTTTGAGAATTCGATGAGTTCATCGGCTGAATCAAGCGATCTGGTTGTGGCTATGACTTTCCAGCCTTTGTTTGAAAATTGTTTCACAAACTCCAATCCAATATTTCTATTTGATCCCGTGATTAAGACAGTTTGCTCTTCTTCTGCAAAAATCCCAGGAGTACAAATTGATAGACCAAAGAGAATTGATGTGATTATTATTTTCATGACTTATTTAACTGCTTGTTTGTGTCCAATTGGTGGATAGTTTTTCGGATTACAATCCTCTGGAGAAGAATCTAAGACAGATTGATAGAGATCATTTTCCTTTTTTACTGCTTCTGCTGATATGCAGGCGATTGCTTCCCAGTCATTTTGTGAAAATACTTCTTTTTCTAGTTCATAAGTTGAGTGTCTATTGGAAGCTAGCATATTTAGAAATGCATCTAGGAATTCTTCAGCATTTATTTTGAATTCTTCTAATCCGTATAGCCCAGTTGTGACCAGATGATTTTTACTATTCTCAAGACTATCTATGAATTTTTCCATTGAGACCAAGCCGGTTTCTAGTTTATTCAATTTCTCTTTATATTCTTTGTTATCTTCACTTACATGAGGGATGAGCCTTTCATGTAAAACATGATCTTGTTCAATGAGCCTTCTCAACGAAAAAGAAAGATAATCACAGCATGCAATTAAAAAATTAACTGATCTTGGGTCAGGATTCTCAGTTTTTATTCCGTCTGCAAAAGCTCTTCTAACTTGTGAAAGATGAGTTCTTTCATTTGAAACATGTTTTTCGAAACCATTCTTATCTTTTTCCATTATTCCTCCAATTTACAAACATAGACCTTGTCATCTGTTATGGAGCCAATTAGCAAATTATCCTCCCATTGCACACCAACACTGGCGGTTGAAATATCATCACCAAGACTGAGGAACAATACTTCTTTCGTTTTAAAGTATTGTGCTTTATTGGGATCGAATATAAGGGACTCTATTTTTGATGGAGAGGGCTTGTAATCACCTTTCTGAAGCGATATAAAATGCTGAATCAAAGACACAACACTCGCAACCTGTGCAACGATGATTTGATTTCCCAAGACGCTTATATTATCGGGTGATCCATCAAGCGAAATGGATCCTAACTTTTCTAGCTTGCCATCATTAAGTTGCTTCAGAACTCTGATTCTTTTTGCATTTGTTTCTGAAGCAATAATGTAACCCTCTTTAGTAAGATTAAGACCTGATACAGATGCGAGATTTCTAGAAGCAATGGTCATATCAATGCCATCATAAAAAACGATTGTTGAATAAGGTCTTCCAAGTTGTTCTTGAATTTTTTCAAATGAACCGATGTTTGAATTAAACATACTGTCATTCCCAATATATAGTTTATCTTCGGCGACTAATACTAGGTCATTGGGGCTTTCCAGTAATGAGCTGATCAAAGTTTTTTTGTGTTCAATTCCTCTTTCTGATACTAAAAACATTTCAATTGATTCAGCTTCTATACCTCTTTGTTTGGGATGATTGATGGCAGCCAAAGTGTTTCCATATAAGGATAAGCCATGCGGTCTAAAATTATCCAAACCTTCACCTGAGAAAATACTTTCTACTTTCCATGGCTTGCTATTGAGATTAATCTTTCCAATGCTTCCTTGGACATCTTTCTCTTCAATTAAACCTCTGCGGTCCAGTATGGATAGGTAGGCAATGCCATTTTTATAATCTATTTCGATATCTTCAGCGCTTCCTTCAAGCTCAATTGCTTGGCAGCTGTTTGGCTTCTTTTCATTGATTGTGACAAAGACATCCAATCTCCACGCCATTAATAGGGAGAACGCCATCATCACTAAAATGATACAAAGTGTTACTTTTGTTATTTTTTTTATCATCACTATTAGTGTAGTGTTATTATTTTTAATAATAAAATTTAAAATCAAAATATGGACTTAGGAAATAATTCTGATCAGCCAATGGGTCTAAAGTTTGGCCCAATAGTGCTCATGCCAGATATTGAAAAACGTCATTTGTTTACGTTATTTTTTGGAGCTTTCTTTGGCATAGCCAGCATGGCCTTTGTCAATGTTTTTAATTATTCGATTTTTAGCGCTCTTCAAATTCCACAAGAGGAATTCGGTAGCGTTGCTGGAACCTTAACCGCTGTTCAGGAAGTTGTGGTTGTCTCAGTCATCGGTTTTTTCGGAGCGTTTTCTGACAAGGTAGGAAGAAGGCTCGTCTATTCCATGGGTTTTTTCTTACTTGGCATAGGCTACTTTATTTATCCTTTGGCAGACAATACCACGGAGCTCTATTTCTTTAGGATTTTTGTCGCTTTGGGTTGTGCTGCAAATACGGTCATGTTGCCAACGGTTGCCAATGACTATGTTCATGGCAGCACCAGAGGAAGGTTGATTGCTTTCACTTCAATACTCAATGGTCTCGGACTTGTTCTTATCATTTCAACCTTCAGAAACTTTGCAACATTCTATGAGCGACTTGAGGCACCAGAGATATTAATCAATCTTGGATACGATACAGCTAACTGGGCACAATATACCTTCTGGTCAGCATCAGCCATGGTTTTTATTGTGTCGATAGTGCTATATACCAATCTTAAAAAGGGAACAGCTGAGGCTACAGCAAAGAAAGATTCATATTTTTCTACTCTGGGAGTTGCCATCAAGGAAGCTAAAAATCCAAGAGTTGCTTTAGCATATACAGCTGGAATTGTTTCTAGAGGGGATCTGGCAGTTGTCAGTACCTTCTTTGCACTCTGGTTAAGCATTGAATTCGAGTCATTGGGCATGAGTAAATCTGAAGCACAGAAAATGGCGGCACTTCTATATGTTGCCGTTCAAGCATGTGCAATTCCAGGGGCATTATTGATTAATTTTTTCATCGATAAATTTGACCGTGTTTTGGCCTTGGCCATATCCATGGGCATTGCTGCAACTGGATATCTCTATCTTGGATTCATTGAAGATGTGCAAGGCACTCAGATGTATATCGGTGTGGGTCTTCTTGGTTTGGGTGAGATATTTGCCAACATTTCTGCCATTTCTCTTATTGGAAGTGTTGCACCTCCAAAAGCAAGAGGAGCTGTGATCGGAGGATTTAGCTTCTTTGGCGCCGTTGGGATCTTTCTTGTCGCTGGGATTGGCGGCCAAATATTTGATAGCATCAGCCCAACTGCTCCATTCACGATGGTTGGCATTGCAAATCTATCACTATTGACTTTAGCCCTGTTACTATTGTTATTTGAGAGAAGACAAAAGAATGCATCAGACTAGGTTTTTGAATTTTATAAACTAATGAAATAATTAATGATCAAAGGATAAAAATGGAACGAAGAAAGTTTTTCAAAAGTATTGGAAGTGTCGGCGCATTGGGTGCAAGTGCTTTAGCCTTAAACATGATGTCTGATAAGGCAAAAGCGGATTTACCATCAGCATACGGAACATCCATAGGTGAAAGTCTTCAGGGGCCATACGTGGACCTAACAAAAGGACCTGGTAATAAAGTTGGATATGCAAGATTAAATGGTGACCTGGATGAATCAAAACAAAAATATGGATGGTTTAAAGGCTTCATCATGGCCATTAGACCAAATAAACCCATTTTGGATGCCATGGGATTTCAAGGTTTCGGTGTTTCTAGATTAGAAAAGCAGGCCGATGGGTCATATGCGAAGATTCTAAGAGAGGTGGGTCTTTATACAGATCTCAGAACAGGTGAAGTGTTGGAGGAATGGAAAAATCCAATGACCAATGAGAATGTTAGAGTTGTACACATAGCAAATGATCCTTTCAATTATGTGATTGAAGATCACTTTCCTGAGCCACCTAGATTTGGGGATTTGAATCAAGAAGAAATCCCAAAGATTCCTTTTATTCTCCCGTGGCAACAAAGAGGCAATAGATTGGATATGGAGATTCATATTAATCTCTTCTATCCAAATGCTTTAGATCCAAATAAGTGGGCAAGAGAATCCAGTGGCCCAATGGTTCAGGTCTCAGAGGGTTTTGCTTATCATGTAGATGCTGCAAAAATGCAAGATCCAAGCTATACGACTCTTCCATACTCAGGTACATGGAACAGAATCACACCCTGGCTTCCTTGGATGCTTATGGGTCAAACACCTGGCCATATGATGTATTCTGCCTTCATGGGCTCTGGAGAAGATCTCGAGCAAATACACAGTCGACAAGTATTGGATTATGTTGAGAAACATTATCCCAAGTATTTTACTGCTCCAGAAACATACGATCCAAAAACACCAAGCCTTTCGAGTTTGGAGCTCTATGCCATTGAACAGGAGCCATTCAAGGGATAAATATTGATGGCAAAGCTAACTAAACTTAAAACCAAGAAAAGGCTTACACCTAGTGACCGTGAACAGGAGATCATAGAGGAAGCGGTTCAGTTTTTTGCAGAGGTAGGCTTTGGAGGAAGAACTCGTGATCTAGCTAAAAGAATAGGTATCACGCAACCGCTTCTTTATCGATATTTCCCAACCAAAGATGATTTGATCGAGAGGGTTTTTAAAGAGGTCTACTTGAATTGGATAAAACCGGATTGGACTACTCAGTTAAAGGATCGTTCCATTCCGTTACAAGACAGATTGACGGATTATTACATGTCTTATGCAGAAGTTGTTCATGGATATGAATGGGTCAGAATTTATATGTTTTCTGGACTGAGTGGTAATTCCATGAATAGGCGATACATAAGAATTATTGAAGATGAGTTTCTGAAACCCATGGTTGAAGAAATCAGAGTCGAATGTGGATTGCCCAGTGTCGATGAGTACCCCATGTCACCACTTGAGCTTGAAAGAATCTGGATCCTTCACGGCGGACTTTTTTATTATGCGATAAGAAAAAATATCTACCATAGCAAAGTGCATCATGATTTCAGATCCATTGTTTCATCAACAGTCAGGGTGATGCTAGAGGGCGCCAAGTCAGTCAGCCTAGATGACTTAGAGACTTAACATAAGAACGCTTAGCATGAAAGAAAATTCAATTCATATCGGCCTTGTAGGCCTTGGTATCATTGGTTCTTCAATCTTTAGAAATGTCAGCAAATCTGATTTTAAAACCACAGGATTTGATATCGATCAAGAAAAGTTGGATGAATTGAGTTCTGAAGGATTGTGCGCCACATCCTCAATGGATTCATTGCTTAATAACTGCAATATTGTGATTACATCTCTGCCGAGCAATCAAGCACTTGATCAAACGATTGATTCAATCCTTGATAAAAATGATTCAAAAGTTCAAATCATCATTGAGACAAGCACATTGAGCCTGGAATGTAAGAAGAGAAATGAAGAAAAGACAAGAAATGTAGGAATTTCAATGCTCGATTGCCCCATCAGTGGAACAGGAAAGCAGGCAGAATTAGCTGACATCGTTCTCTATGCGAGTGGTTCAGAAGAATCATATGAGTCGGTTTTACCAATACTGGAGACTTTTTCCAAGGAGTCTTTCTTTCTTGGGCATTTTGGCAATGGGACAAAAGTGAAACTCATCGCAAATTTGTTGGTTTCCATACACAATGTTGCCTCTGCAGAGGCAGTAAGGCTCGCAGAAGAAAGCGGTATAGATCTAGATGAATTCTACAAGGTTATTGCCTCAGGTGCTGGCACATCAAAAATATTCGAACTTCGTGCGCCGATGATGATTGAACGGGAATATCTCCCAGCAACAATGAAGATGGATGTCTGGAGAAAAGACATGAGATTAATAAGAGAAATGATCAATTCTTTCGACTTGGATTCTCCATTATTCAATGTGACAGATGAACTGTATAAGAAAGCTGAAGAAAAGGATCTTGATGCTTTGGATACCGCATCCATATTTGAAGTATTGAAAGACAAGCATAAAGAAAGCTGAGCATTAAGAATGACCTCAGAAAAGATTAAATTTTATGTATCTGGAGATGGAAAACCATTTCTTTTAATCCATCCATTGGGCCTTGATCATCACATATGGGATTTTTGTCTTGAGGATTTTGCAAGAAATAGATCAGTTTTCACTTATGATTTGCCCGGTCATGGCTCAACTCCGGTTCCAAATGAAAGATATGAAATCAGTGATTTATCTGATGAGCTTTATGATTCTCTTCAAGCTCAAGGCATTGATAAGATCGATTGTTTGGGCTTATCAATTGGCGGGATGATTTTGCAGGATCTTGCAAGCAAGCATTCTGAGTTGATAGATAAACTTATTTTGGTTGATACAACCTATAAATATTCTACAGATTGGCAGAAAAATTGGGCAATGAGAGCAAACATTGCAAGAACAGAAGGATTGGCCGGCATGCTTGAGCAATTTCTGGGTGCATTTTTCACCGCAGATTATTTGGCCAATGAAAATGAAACCACTCAGTATTGTCGTGATTCGCTTCTGAATATCAATACGGAAGGATATGCAAAGGCATGTGAAGCACTTTCGGCTTGTAATTTAGAAGAACAAGTTCATTTGATCCATGCAGAAACATTGATTTTATGTGGCGATCAGGATAATCCATTATTCATTGATGCAGCTAAATGGCTTTATGCGAATATTTCAGAATCAAATCTTGAATGGTTACAGGGTGCTCAGCACCTTGCGCCGCTTGAGAAAAAAGAGACATTCATCAGAAATGTCTTGGATTTTCTTAATTCTTGAAATCAGCGATTGATCTTCGGCATTACTTCCGTTGCCATTAATTCCATGGATCTTTTAGACAGTTCTGGATTCACCCAGTCATGTGCAGCATAGACCAATGTTCCAAAATCTCCTGTTACATCTTTGAATGATTCAATTTGTTCCACCACACTGTCTACTGTCCCACAAATGACCAACGAATCGAGCACATAATCGAGTGTGACATCTGAGTCTGGCATGTCGCGATCGTGCTTAAATAAATCTGGTCGCCCATTACCAATCAATTTTTTCATGATTTGCTTAAAGTAGAAGTGATATGGGCCATCTTCCCCTTTACCATAGGCTTGAGCTGTTTTTTCATCGTCAGCTACGAATATACTTTTTGCCACGCGCCAATTCTTAGGATCAGCTTTATAACCTCCCAATTCACAACCTTTTTTATACATTGGCCAATGTGATGCCACCCAGTTGGGTTGTAAAAAATTTGCAGATATTGGTTCCCATCCTCGTTCTGCAGCCGAAACAACTCCCTTTGAAAATGGAGCAACCACGGTCACTATGATTGGCGGGTGCGGTTCTTGCAAAGGTTTTACGATTATCCCTTGTCCAGTTTCTTCAACCAAGTTCTGTTCTGTGCTGATGTTCCAATACTTGCCTTTGAGGTTATAAGGTGGAGGTTTGGACCAGATGTCTAGAATGTGATTGATTGATTCAACAAACATCTCGGTTCTATCTTTATCAAGGTTTCCGAAGACCTCGGCATCAGATAGAAGCCCTCCAGGACTTATGCCAAATAAAAATCGACCTTTGAGCATATTATCGATCATGGCAACTTGTGCTGCTACAGCAGCAGGATGATTATTTGGCAGATTGACAGTGCCACTGCCCAATTTTATGTTTTTTGTTGCTTCAATTAAGCTGGATATAAAAATTAGGGATGAGGTAATGGGTTCAGCTTTATCTGTTACATGTTCACCAATAAATGCTTCCTCAAAGCCCAATGAATCGGCAAGGATCACAGCTTCCCTGTCTTCTTCAAGTACTTCATCATAAGCCCTTGAAGGAGGGTGCAAAGGCATTGTAAACATTGAGAGTTTCATTTGTGTATTTTTCTGAAGTATTCTATTGATCAATTGATAAATAGTATATTATCTTAGACTTAATTTAACAATTACCTATGCACATAAATCACATGTTATTGTTTAAGGTGAAGATGAGAGCACTAAGATGAATATTGATGTAAATCAACCGATCGCAATTTGGCCTGGACTAGAAGAGGGCGTTCCAAAACCCATCATGCCATACTCTCCTGCGGTCAAAGTGGGGGATTGGCTATTCATTGCAGGTCAACTTGCGAGCGATTTCAAAAACGGTGTTCCAGCAGAATTAATCCCTCAAGATGGAGATTCTTCTACTGCTCTTAAACTTCAGTCAGATTTTGTTTTGAGCAATATGGAGCAAACAGTTCGGGCTGCAGGATTTAATATGCGAAATGATAGCGTTAGGATTTGGGAATGGTTTGTATCTGATCGACCAAGTCAAAAGGATTATCTGGATAACAAATACACACATGGTATTGAACTTGAGTCTTATGCAGACATCTATGGAAATTATTTCGATCATCATAAACCCATCAGATCGACTGCGGGCATCAAAGAGCTTATGTGGGTTGGTACAAAAGTCGAGCTTGAAGTCATGTGCTATGCAAGCAAAGAGATTGATGAGCAGATCATCCATTCTGAATCCAGCTCAGGAGCAATCAAAAAAGGGGATTGGGTTTTTGTTTCAAATCAAGACCCAATTAATGAGCATGGTGAGATATCCGATTCATTTGATGAGCAACTCGAAACAGTCATCAATAAAATATCTGAAGTGCTTGAAAAGGCCGGGGCATCATTAGATGGAACTGTAAAAGCAGAAGTCTTTATTTCAGACCCCAATGACTTCAAGTCAATGGATATTATTTGGAAAAAACATTTCCCCAATCCACCTGCACGTTTTGTCTTGCCACGCTCTGGCATGAATCATCCAAGATCTAGAGTCGAAGTATCGATAATGGCATTAATCGATGAAGCAAAATTAAAAAAGGAAGTCATAGAGACGAGCGAAGCTCCGGAACCGTTTGGGCATGAATCTCAAGCCATCAAAGTTGATCATCTTCTATTCTTTAGCACTCAAATGGCATTTGATTCATCTGGTCAGATGGCTGCAGACATGGTCAGAAATCCAGCTGCACCTTGGTATGGAAGACCTGCCCAATCGCAAATGAGATATATGATGAACAATATCAATGCCATCGCTGAAAAAGGTGGAACTTCGGTTGAAAACATTGTGAGAAGAGCCTGCTTTCACAATGACCTGCAATGGTTTGCGGAATCAATTGAAGAATGGGCAAGCTTTTTTCCTTCTGATAAGCCCGCATCGACGACAATTGGACTCAACGATTCTATGATTCTAGAGGGAGCAAATACGCTTCTTGACCTGATTGCATATGTCCCCAATCAAGACAAATGACTGAAAGTATTGGTTTTGTTGGATTAGGTAAAATGGGGTCTGTAATGGCCCCACTCTTTTTAGAAGCCGGTTATCCTCTCGTAGTATTCAATCGAAGCATCAATAAAACTGAACCACTCAGAGAAAAAGGAGCATTCATTGCTGACAGCCCTACAGAGGTTTCAAGAAATGCTGAAATTATTTTTACAATGTTAGGAGATGATCTGGCCGTGGAAGAGGTTTACCTCTCCAAGAACGGTTTACTGAGCAATGGTATTGAAGGTCGATTATTTATTGATATGAGCACAATCAAACCAAAAACAGTGCTTAAGATTCACCGAGAAGTAGAGCGAAGATCTGCAGCATTCATTGATGCACCTGTATCCGGAACAGTTGCGCCAGCTGCCAAAGGTGAATTGCTCATTTTCTGCGGGGGAAATGAGAATGACATACAAAGAGCACAATCTTGTTTTAAGGTCCTTTCTAGAAGAGTCATTCATGCAGGTAAAGTTGGATCAGGATCATTTATGAAATTGGTTGTGAATCTTCCATTGGCACTATATTGGCAATCAATTGCGGAATCACTGCTGCTTGGAAGATCAGGAGGACTGAGTGATGAAATAATGCTCGATGCGATCGCAGACAGTTCAGCGGCGCTCGCCGTATTAGAAATGAAGATACCAGTGATGCTAGGGGAAGACTTACCGGTTGCATTTGATATGAAAAGCATGGTCAAGGATCTCTCTGTTATTCTTCAAACAGCTAAAGAGATGGAGATTGACATCCCCACAACCCAATCGTCTTTTTCAGTCTATTCTGAGGCAATCAAAGATGACAAATACATCAATCAAGATGCAGTTAAAATCGTTGACTACATGAAAGGAAGATAAGTGAAGCAATTTACAGAGATTAAGGATGAGATGAATATTGATTGGGATGTGCCAATTAAGATGGACGATGGGTTGGAATTAAGAGCAGATATTTTCAGACCAATCGAAGAGGGATCTTATCCAGTGCTCATCACATACGGGCCATATGCAAAGGGACTTCCTTTCCAACAAGGATATCCAAGCGCTTGGGACAGGATGGCTGAAAAACATCCAGATGTCACCAGAGGATCATCCAACAAATATCAAAACTGGGAAGTGGTTGATCCAGAGAAATGGGTACCAGATGGTTATGTATGTGTTCGAGTTGATTCAAGAGGATGCGGAGCCTCACCAGGTTATATCGACCATTTCTCTATGAGAGAGACCATGGATTTTAAAGAATGCATTGAATGGGCTGGTAAGCAATCATGGAGCAATGGAAATGTAGGCATCAATGGTGTTTCTTACTATGGCATTAATCAATGGCAGGTAGCTTCACAGCAGCCATCACATCTGAAGGCGATGTGTATCTGGGAAGGTGCCAGTGATTGGTATAGAGACATGACACATCATGGTGGAATTCTGAGCACCTTTTGGGCAAATTGGTTCGATATGCAAGTCAAGACTGTACAGCATGGCTTAGGTGTCAACGGTATGATCAATCAATTCAATGGAAGGCCCATTTGTGGAAATGAAAATTTAAGTGAAGAGGAGTTAGAATCAAATCGATGCTCATTTGGCGAAGAAATAAGAGCCCATCCTCTGATTGATGAATACCATAAAGAGCGATCTGCAATCTGGGAGAAGATTACCGTTCCGTTTCTGTCTGCTGGCAATTGGGGAGGGCAAGGTCTTCATTTGAGAGGCAATACCGAGGGTTTCATAAGGGCTGCTTCTGATCAGAAGTGGCTTGAGATGCATGGTTTGGAGCATTGGACAGAGTTTTATACTGATTATGGAGTCAAACTTCAAAAAAGGTTTTTCGATCACTTTCTAAAAGGGATTGAAAATGATTGGCAAGACCAGCCTGTGGTACAGCTTCAAGTCAGACATATTGATGGCTTCAAAGAACGTCATGAAAATGCATGGCCACTCGAGGATACATGCTGGACAAAAATGCATATCAATCATCAATGTGAAATGAGTAATGACTTGGAACATTTAGAATCTTCATCTATTTCATTTGATGCGATGGGGGCAGGCGTTGATTTTGTTTCGAAACCATTTGATGAAGAGACTGAGATAACGGGACCCATGGCCTTGAAGCTTTTTATTTCATCCACAACAGATGATGCAGACATATTCGTGGTTTTGAGACTCTTCAGTGATCAAAATAATGAAGTTGTTTTTCAGGGTGCAGTTGACCCGTATACACCAATAGCACAAGGATGGTTGAGGGCATCCCATAGAAAATTAGATGAAAAACTGTCTCAGCCTTGGCGACCATATCATTCACATACAGAACGGTCATTACTTCAACCCAATGAGATTGTAGAACTGGATATAGAAGTTTGGCCAACCTCAATCGTCATTCCGAAAGGATATTATCTGACGCTTTCAATTCAGGGCAAAGACTACGAGTGCCCAGATGCACAACCTCAAATGCTTTCTAACTTTAAGAATCAACTCAAAGGTTGTGGGCCATTTCTTCATGATGATCCCATTGATAGAGATGAGAGATTCAATGGCAAAACAACAATTCATTTTAGTGAGAGCAGGGCCTCATATCTTCTTCTGCCAATTATTCCAAGTAAATGAATAGACAAAATCAAACGAAGGTCGGATTGATTCATGCGCTTGAAGAATCAGAGGCGCCCATCAGAGAGTCATTCAAAAAAATATGGCCAGAAGCGATATTGAATGAATATTCCGACTTTCAATTATCCGTCGATAGAGCAAACGGTTTGGATGAAAGCTCAATAAGATCAAGAATCATTGATTTAGGTCAAGAAGCGGTCAATGACCATGTGGATGCTATTTTGTATACATGTAGTGCTTTTGGCGATGCAATTGAAGCCGCCAAAAACACATTCGATTTACCCATTCTTAAACCCAATGAGTCTGCTTTTCAGAACGCTATCAGTGCTGGAGTAGATGTGAATATTTTGGTGACCTTTGAACCATCTCTTGAGTTATTGATCAATGAGTTTGAGGTCATGAGCCGGGGTATGTATATCAATGTCAAGGGCCATTTAATAGAAGATGCTTTGAAACTTTTAAAAGAGAACCAAGTCGAGTCACACAATCAAAAAATCATCAGCGCTGTGGAAATGATTCCCAGTCATGAAACAGTCATTTTGGGTCAATTTTCAATGGCAAGAGCTGCTGAGGAGATCGAGACAAGCATGCCCGATCGACTGGTTCTGAATACACCTGATGCAGCCGTTACTGCATTGAAAGAATTATTGGGTTGATCAATGAATCCAGTTAAAGCGGCTGCGCTTCCTGAGATATTGTCTTGCACCTGTTTCATCCAAAAGACTGTCCTGTAACTCATCAGACTTTCTGACAACATCTGCATGATCAATCGTTTGATGAACTCCATCTTTGACGATTACTTCACCATCAATCATCACAGCCTTTATTGCACTTTGATTTGGACCATTTCCATAAACCAAATTCGCGATCATCGCTCCCATTGGCGTTAAGTGACTTTCAGAAGATCTATCGATGAGCAGGACATCGGCTTTTTTACCGACTTCAAGAGAGCCAATGCTGTCTTCCATCATCAGGGCTCTGGCCCCATCTATTGTGGCCAATTCTAAAGCTTGTTCAGCACTTCCATAGAGTATTTCATCCCCAGTCCATTTTGTCTCAGTATCAGACATCATCGTTCGATGCTGATCTCCCATTCTTTGTGCGGTCAGGAAACTTCTCATTGCAGTCCATAAATCATGCCCATATGCCACAACGGGTCCATCGAGTCCTAGTCCACAAGTGACATTAGATTCAAGAAACTTTTTTGCGTCAAAATTCACCAAACCCAGCACTTGTTCCATATCAGGGACAAGTGCGACAGAAGCGCCACACTTTGCTATTAATTCTGCTTCACCTGGCCTTAGATTTTGTGAATGTGCCGAAATCACATTTGGACCCAATATACCCACATGGTCTAGCCATTCAAATGATCCGCCTTCCCAGCCTCTTCTGGAAGCAAGATATTTATGATCCATCACTGCAGGCGCATGAATGTCAAACTGACGGTCATTGTCATCTGTCCATTTCCAGAGTTCTACCAGTTGATCGGGTTCGCAGTAAGTAATCCCAATGGTCGAAGCCGTCACAGAAATCTTGTCGTTTTCCCATGCTGATTTCACTCGTTCTGTTTCCGCAATCCCCTCATCCAGCTCTTCTCTGAAGCCATCTGGGACTGCGTCTTTGTCATTGATGGTTAATCGAGCCATTCTGCATCTTATCCCGGAGTCATCTACAGCTTTTAGGACTCCATCAATCGATTTCTTGTGTAAATGAGTGAAATGGTCATCAGCAGTCGTTGTTACACCTCTGAGCAAAAGGTCCATGATAGGAGGCATTGAGGCAGTATAGGATCTTTCTTCATCACAAGCACCAGTCATGGGATAGTAAAATCCAAAAAATCGCTCCTCATATGTTGTTCCATCAGCCATGCCTCTCATGCAGCCCTGAATGAGGTGTGTGTGCACATTGACCAAACCAGGCAGTATCATGTAATCGGCTCCTCCAAGGTTATTATCCGAAATATATTCGCATTCGCTCGCAGGGCCCACAGCCTGAATCAGTCCTCCATCTATCGCAATATAACCATCAAGATAAACATCCCTTTCTGGATTCATCGAGATAACAATACCTTTTACTAAGGTGTCACAAGTCTTCTTTTCGCTCATAGTCATTCTCTTTCTTTAGTGATTCTCGATCTACCTTGTAGATCATAATAAAAAAGCAGCTGATCAATAATGTAATCACAGGAAATCCTCCTGCTGAAAAATAAACCATCTTGATTACTACATCGCTTTGAGTGGATAAAAGCGCATCGTAACCAACCATTCCTAGCATGATTCCTAAGATTGAAGGCCCAATAGCAAACGATAATTTTTCAACGGTGGTATAAACACCAGCCAGAATACCCTCTCTGCTTTGTCCGGTTGTTTTCTTATCATATTGCATTGTGTCAGGCAGCATCGATTGACCAACCAATAGTAAACCTCCTGCTCCAAATCCGAGCAAGCAACCTCTGATAATAATTCCCAGGTCACTTTCACCAGAGCCTGCAAGCATCCATGATAACGCGCCCACACCCCACGACAAAGAAGCAAGATAGTAACCATTCTTTTTGCCAATGCTGTTAACAATCCTTACCCATAGCGGTTGTGATATGAACATCACCGAACCCTGAATAAGAAAATAAAACCCAAGATAGTTATAAGAGAGGTCCATGATTCTTGTAAATAAATATGGCAATGATCCCAGAAAAACTGCAAACCCCGTAAGTTGCGTGACCTTTATTCCAAGAAGTATTGCAAAAGGTTTGACTTTAAAAGCAGTCTTGAACTGTTTGAAAAATGAGCCCTCGTCTTTTTTTTCTGGAATTTTAGTTGCAAAGGGCGCATCTTTTGTCATCCAAACACATGCAAAACCAGCAATGATCATAATCAGCGCAAGAGACAGTGACATGCCAGTATGGCCTGAGACACCACTTCCAAAATATACGACCAGTGCAGGACCGAGTGCAGAGCCACCCAATTGCCCAGCTGCGACGGCCATAACTCTATATGACATCAAGTCAGTTCTTGCTTCATAGTCTTCTGTTATCTCAGAAGGCATTGCAAGATAGGGCACATTAAAAATTGTGTAGCCGGTTGCATTAAGGATGAGTGCAGCGAGCGTAATCAAAACTAAATTTTCGGATTCTGAGAATAACGCAAGGTTAAATAGCAAAAGGAATGATAAGGCGCAGAGTAGTGTACCTATAAGCACATAGGGCCTTCTTTTTCCCCATCTTGTATTTGTCCTGTCACTGATTCGACCCATGACCGGGTCCGTCACGGCATCATATATTTTTGATAGCCCAATCAAAAGTCCTGCAGTGGCAGCTGGCATATTTACATAGTCCGTGAGGTAAACCAAAAGAAGGAGACCATTTGCTTGAAACATCAGTGAAACGGTTAACGTTCCTATTCCCCAACCAAATTTTGTTTTAAATGGAAGCATCGTTTTAGATTATTTAAGCAGGTCTCTGGCTATCATGCTCCTCAGTGCCTCTGAGGTCCCTTCATAAATTCTCATCGGTCTGATGTCCCGATAACATCTTTCTAGGATTGTTTCATCTGATAATCCAGCTGCGCCATGAATCTGCATTGCTCGATCGACCACTTTAGCAACCATTTCTGTAGCAGACAGCTTAGCCATTGCGGTCTCAGTATAAACTTTCTCGCCTTCTTGGGCTCTCAGTGCTGTGTCATAAACCAAAAGCCTGCAATTGTGAAGATCCAGAGCGGAATCGGCTATCATCCACTGAATGGCTTGACGAGATGATAAGGGTTTGCCAAAAGTATGTCTGATTTTTGCATACTCTTTAGCCATTTCAAGGCATCGATCTGCGATACCCAATGCTCTTGCGGCAATCTGTATTCTTCCTGAAAAGAGATAATCTGTTCCTGATGACCAAGCTTGACCGGGCTGACCCAGTAATTGCTTTTCATCCACTACACAATTATCAAAAAATAGCTCATAAGTATTTTGACCATGTATCATTTTTTGCTCTCTGCCAACTTTAAAGCCAGGAGTGTCATCATCAACGATGACCCATTGCAGTCCATCATGCCTTTCTGTGCCCTTTAAGCGAGTGAGCACAAGGATGAAACGAGCTGTTTTTGCTTTAAAAATCCAGCATTTGTTGCCATTGATAACCCAACCATCATCAGTTTTCTCAATCGTTGTTTGAATGCCAGCGAGATCCCCGCCAGCTCCAGGTTCACTGAAGGCGCTCGCACCATGAAACTCACCCTTCACTGAAGGAATCATATATTTTTCTTTCTGTTCTTCCGTTCCCAACTCATAGAGCATCGATGCAAATGTGGCAGAAAAAACGCTGCAACCTGCTGTCGATCGATGAACTTGTTCAGTGACGATGCAATTATCAAGTGTTCCAAGACCAGCTCCACCAGCATCTTCTGGTGTCTCTCTTGCTGTCAACCCCATCTCATGAACCTTAGCAGTCAATTCCAAGAAGACGTCATCAGGCAGTTCATATGAATTGGATCTTTCAGGAAACTTACTCTCAAGCGGTATCAATTCGTTATCAACAAATCTCCTGACAGCCTCTTGAAGCATCAGCGTTTCTTCTGGAAGTTTATAAAGCATCATTGCCTCTCTTTTTTTCTATTAAATTATTATTGAAGAAAATCACTCAAACAATCTACCCATTTTTCTGGTTCATCACGAATGAAGAATACTGAACCACCATCTATTTCCTTGTATTCAAAATCATCTCTTAGTTCTTTTACTCTTGGGATAATATAGTGCAAAGGATCACCCGTATTGGTCATTACCAAGCAAGGTTTTTTTAGCTCGATGAGACTTGTCTTTAAGTCATAATCAAAAGCCGCATGATGGCAAAACCACTCATTTTCTCCAGCAAGAAAAACATGGAGCAATGACATATGGCACGCATCAAGAGAGGCCCTGTCTCCGACACGCGATTGTATCCAATTCCAGTAATCTAATAAGTGAGAACCATCTTTTCTGGGAGAAAGGTCAACTTTTAGATTATTCATTCTCTCCTCTTTCTCTTCATCACTGTACAGCGGTACACCGTGAAGGATGATTTTTGTAACCCTGTTTGCATTCAAACGAGCAAACTCAGCAGCGATTGCAGCACCCGTATGATGCCCAATCACTATTGCCTGATCAATTCTTTGGTCATCGAGAACATCGTTAATTACTGATGCATATTCATCGATGCTCAATGGCTCTTTGGGCTGATCCGACATCCCGTATCCCAATGTATCAGGGGCAATGACTCGATATCCCAGTTGATTGAAATGATCAAATGTATGAAGAAATTGAAGTGAAGATTGTGGGGTCATATGAAGCAATAGAATGGGATCGCCATTGCCACTTGTGATGTAATGGACTTGACCATGCTTGGTATTTACGTAGTGCTTTCTCAGACCATCACCATTGCTGACTATTTAACCGGATTTAAATTTGGAAAGCCCCAAGGCGTTTTCCACGGTGCCCTCAAGTAGGTTCCATCATCATGTTTCTCAAACATACCTAGATACTCTATTTGAGGATGATCTTTTAATTTTTCAATTTCAGAAAATTCAACAGCCCAGACCTCATAACGATTAAAAATATCCAATACTTCTTCTGAGGTCATCTCAGTCAAGTATTTATCCCATAGAGGACGCGCATAGGAGGCTTTTGTTCCAACACCAAAAGAGTTCCACCAGTTCTGTACCAGTTCATCATCTTGTTTAAACTCATCAAGCATTCCAAACTCAGTGATCATTTCATAAAACTTTTCTTCAACCAATGCTGGTGAGGGTGTTGCAAAAATTGAACCATCTTTTGTTCTTTGTCCATAGTTAGAACCGTCGGTCTCATTTTTACAAAAATTTCCTTCCCAACTGTCTGGATCACTGAATCCTGACCACTGCAATGTCTTAATGGCCATCATTGTTCCCAACATGCTGCTATTAATTTTTTGACCCTTTCCTGTTTGAATTTGATGGTAAAGCGCTGAGAGTAGGGCAATCAAGCTCATGGCGGCTGTGCATGTTGAGACAACGTCTGCACCCACTCGAATTGGCTCTTCACCAACATCACCTAAGGTCCTTAGGTAGCCACACATCGCCTGAATGGTTAAATCACTTCCAGGTTGATTTCTCATCGGACCGCGATGCCCAAATGCACTCAGAGAAAGATGAATCAATGAAGGATTGCTTTCTTTTAAGATTGAATAGTCATAGCGTTTGGACTCATCTGAATCTGGCGCCCACTCTTCGATCAAGATATCAGTATTTGAGAGTTGGTTTTCAAATTCTTTAATGCCTTCATCCGTCGACAAATCCAATTCAATGATTTCTTTATTGCGATTAAATGATTGATAAAGTGCGCTGACCCCCTTTTTTGTTTGAGGAGAAAGCTCTTTGGACCAGTCACCTCCAGTTGGTTCAATTTTAACGACTTCTGCACCAGCCTCAGCAAGCATAAAAGTTAGATATGGGCCTGCGTAACCTTGTGTCACATCTAGCACCTTAATGCCTTGGAGTGGGTACTCAGGTTGATCTGACTTTTGTTCAGCAATCGGCTTTTGATTGCTTTCAAATCCTTTGCTTATGACCTCTTCGGTGCTGCCACCCGGGAGTGGGATTTTTTTATCAATTTCTGCTGGAGTTACACTGAGATTCCAGGGAAGTCCACCAACATAAAAAGGACCAGTGTGCTCAGCATCTACTTCGACAAGGAAGTCATTTTCTATGATTTGCTGATGATAGATAAGATCATCAAATGCCAAATCAAAACTATTTGGAACACCTGCTTTTGTGAGACTCAATGACCACCATCTCGAAGGTTTCTCTTGAAAATGATTCTTTAGAATCTCATCCAGTTCATCACGATGAGCAATTCTGTCTATATTCTTGATAAATCGATCATCTTCCAATAATTCTTCGAGTCCTGTAGCACTGCAGAAACTTTTCCATTGCTTTTGATTTTCACACGAAACCGCAACGTACCGATTGTCTTGACATAGATAGCAATGATTCGGTGCTGAAGTTGAAGAACCGCTTCCCAATGGTTCCACCTGACCATTTGCCAATAAAACTTCAGAGACTTTGTTATTCATGTTTGCAATGGCATTGGCCAAGTGGGAGGTTTTTACCCAGCACGCATGACCAAAACGCTCTCTTTCAATTAAACCAAGCATCAATAAACCACAGAAGAATACAGCCCCAGTTGGGTCCAAATGCGTGAATCTAATCAGTTGACCATCTCCATCTCTATGACCAGTGACTCCACTCATACCGCTGAAGGCTTGCAGGTGTGGTTCCAAAGCTGCTAAGTTTTTCATTGGTCCTTCATCGCCGTATCCAGAGCTCGATCCAAAAACAAGGTTTGCATTTTTTGCATGCAACGTTTCATAACCCAGACCAATTCTGTCTGCTACACCGGGTCTAAAATTTTCTATCAAAATATCTGCTTGGCTTGCTAAATTAAGCATCGCGCTCATGCCTTCTTCTTCTTTGGTATTGAGGCCTGCAGACTTTTGATTGAGGTTGGTCGAACTATAAGCAGTTGAGAGTTTGTTTTGGTGTGGATAGAGCATCCTAAGAAATTCACCTTTTGGCGGCTCTACTTTGATTACTTCGGCACCTAGATATCCAAGCAAAGTTGCTGCCCAAGGACCGACAATTGAAGTTCCAATACTTAATACCTTTATTCCACTGAGTGGACCTTTATTCTCTTGCATCATTGCCCCTAAAAATAACTTGATCTAATATATCATCTATTTATCAAACGATAAATAGTGAATCAGTCATTTTATTCTTTAATTAAGGCAGCAGCTGATTTTCCAGCTAGCCTTCCAAATGTTGTTGCAGTCAATAAACCATTTCCCGCCATGTATCCCCAATCTGCAGGACCTGATATCCCTCTTGCAGAGCCACCGCCTGCAAAAAGATTTGGCATTCTTTTGCCCGCTTCATTAAGGACTCTTGCATTTTTATCCACCACCAGCCCTCCTTGGGTGTGAAAAAGTGCCCCCGTTACCTTTACGGCAAAATAAGGGGAGGATAATTTGGGTTTTTCAGCAAAATTTCTTCCAAATTGATCTTCTTTTTTTCCATCCACCATGTCTTCAACATCTTTTATGGTTTGTTTTAAACTTGAATGTTCTATGCCTGTTACTTCACTGAGTTTTTCTATAGAGTCTGCTTGGATGATTGCATTTGCTTCAATTGCATTGTGATAGTCTTCAAACTCCATCATTAAGTCATGAAGTCTCTTATCAAAAATATTCCAAGCAATTTTATTGGGTTGCTTGACCACCTCAACTGCTTGTTCCGAGTATCCTTTAGACTCATCTGAAAATCGCAAGCCATTCTCATTGACTTGATATGCTCCCTCCATGATCATCGGCCATAGAATGGGAACACCTCTGCCTGCTGCCAATCCTCCATGACCCTGATAGGATGAGATATCAGCCATAGCAGCTCCCAGAGACTTACCCCACCTGATCGCATCACCCTTATTGCCGGGATGTCCAAAAAATTCTGCCTCTTTTATTTCTGGCATATATTCTTCAACCATTTCTGAGTTGCCAGCAAAACCGCAGCAAGCAAGTATCAATGCATCACATCCGATTTCCTGAGTCTCTCCATCTGCCATCAAAACTTTAACACCCAAAATATGTTTATCATCACCACTGAAAAGATCCGTAACCAGAGCATTGGTTAGGATATCCACTTCATTTCTTTCAGCTGCTATGCACAAAGAGCCCATTAACTCGCTCCCAGTTCTATTTGGGGTCCCATGCATCCTCATCACCGAATGTCCTGGATATAAGAATGTATCGACCAAACTCAATGGAATCTGGTGATTGTCCACAAGCCATTCAATGGTTTTCGCAGATTCCTCAGCAAGGCTCAATGCGATCTTTGAGTCCGTTTGTCCCTTGGTTTTATTCAGAATGTCTTCTTTAAAAAGATCAGGACTGTCATCAATCTTTGCTTCTCTTTGAAACCTTGTATTGGCTCCTGGTATCAGGCCAGTTGACATCGCGGTTGTGCCAAGGGGTGTGGGATCTCTCTCAATGACTAAAACATCGGTTCCAGTTTCTTTGACTGCAAGCGCTGCACAAAGACCGCATCCTCCTGAGCCAATAACAATCACTGGGATTGAGTATTCAAATGACTTATTGTTGTCAAAAATTATGCTCATAATATGTGCCTAGGTTTTTGCAAATGAATAAAGGCCATTTTCATCAACCGTTTTCTTGATTTCACCTTTGCTGACTAGGAAGTTTAAATGTGACATTGTTTCCCCTACAGCCAATACTCTGGTGTGTTCATTGATTTCACTTTTAAACAAAAGGGAGAAGAGGTCAGGGACACATTTCGGTTCTGTTATGGCATCAAGCACTGAATCGAGTTTTCTAAAATGATTTTCTATGATTGCATCGATTCGATGGTGTGCGCCAACATATGGGTAACCATGAGATGGCAGAACCAAAGCATCATTTGGAATCGATGATTTAATCTTTTCTAAGCTCTTGATCCATGATTCAAGAGGATTCGCATCTGGGTTGATTGGATTGACGCTGACATTGGGGGTGATTCTTGGCAGCAAAGCATCGCCACATATGAAGACATTTTCATCTTCATTATATAAGCATGCATGTTCTGGTGAATGTCCCTCAACAATCACGACCTTCCATTCACCATCACTTAATTTAAGCGTGTCTCCATCTTTGATCAAAATGATGTCATCCACATTTCTAGATGAGAGCGACTTTCTCAGCCCAATTCTTTCTCTAAACTGATCTTCAGATTTTTTGTCATAACCACACTTTCTGTAATACTCCAGTGTCAGTTCAATTTGATCATCCGTCATTCCGCCAATGATTTTCTGAGTTTCGTTGTACTCTTTTTTTGTGAAATGAGGCGCAATATTCAACTCGCTTGATAACCATCCTGAAAGCCCTGAATGGTCTAGGTGCATATGTGTGATTAATATTTTTTCTATTTTTTTAGGTGGAATAAATCCATTAAAGATATTTCTCCATATGTCTTTCGCCTCATCGGTTGACATACCACTGTCAATGATTGTGAAACCTTCATCGCCCTCCAGTAGCCATAAATTTATATGATTCAGCGCTATTGGCAGTGGCATTCTGAGCCAATGTATGCCTCCTTTCACATTAAGTAATTCACCGTTTTTCGGTCGACTACTAAATGGATATTCAAGTTTTTTTTGTTTCTTTACTTCCATCGATATCTCAATTCCTAACTTCATCATCAAAGATATTTACAAATAAGTCCACAGACTCAGGATTGGCTAGCGCCTCTCGGTTTTTGATTTCTGTTCCTTCGACTGCGGCCTTTACAGTGAGTTCGGCAATTTTTCCGCTGATCGTTCTTGGGATATCTTTTACCGAAATGATTTCATTTGGAACATGCCTTGGGCTTGCATTTTTCTTCAGCTTGTTTTTTATATAATCAATGAGTTTTTTATCCAGTGCGGCGTCTTTTTTTAAGACAACAAACAGAATCACTTTGCTCTCATTTTTTAATTTTATTTCAACCACGACGGCTTCCAAAATCTCATCAATATTCTCGATTTGACGATAGATCTCAGCAGTACCAATTCTGACCCCTCCAGAGTTCAGGGTTGCATCTGATCGACCAAATATCACCAATCCATCATCCGCGGTTCGGCAAGCATAATCACCGTGTGCCCATACTCCTGGAAATTTCATGAAGTAAGCATTTCGATACTTCTTTTTCTCTGGGTCATTGAAGAAATATATCGGCATCGATGGAAAGGAGTTGCAGCAAACCAGTTCACCTTTCTCTCCCGTTCCACTCTCATTGCCATCATGAGAGAAGATTCTTACATCCATACCAAGACCAATGCACTGAATTTCACCTCTTACCACCGGAAGCATCGGCGTCGAAAGAGCAAAACATGAAATGATATCGGTTCCACCTGATATCGATGAAATCTGAACATCTGATTTAATTGAAGAATGAATAAATTTGAAGTGTTCATTGAGCAATGGTGCTCCAGTTGAAAGCACTGTTTTTAAATGCTTTAACTCAAACTCGTCAATTGGAGTTACTTTTTCACTTGATAGACTGCTGATATATCTTGGACTGATGCCAAAATGATTAATCTCTTCCTCATCGGCTATTTTCCATAGATGATTTTTCTGTGGGTGAAATGGCGATCCTTCATATAATACGATGGTTGCTTCACTTGCCATGGCAGTAACCAGCCAGTTCCACATCATCCACCCACATGTTGTAAAAAAGAAAACTTTATCATTGGGTTTGATATTGATGTGAAGCTGATGTTCTTTCATGAGCTGAATCAATGTGCCGCCAGCGGAGTGCACAATGCACTTGGGTTTTCCCGTTGTTCCCGATGAATACATAATGAATAAGGGATGATCAAAAGGGAGCGGGGTAAATCGAGGCTCAACTTTCTTATGCAGGTGTCGATCAAATATTTCAGCGTCTTTTATGACGGCGGGCTCCTCGTTTGTCTTTTCATAATTGACTTGAAAGACCTGCTTAACGCTGTCGAGTTGCTCACATATGACTTCCATTTTATCTTTCATGGAATATTTTTTATGACCGTATTGATATTCATCAACAGTGATCAATATTTTTGGACTGACTTGCCCAAAACGATCCAAAATTGCGTCGACACCAAAATCCGGCGAGCAGGAGGTCCACACGGCACCAATTGCTGAACAAGCAAGCATTGCAATCACCGTTTCAGGTCCGTTTGTCATTACTGCTGCAATGACGTCACCTTTTTGAATTCCGAGTTCATCCAAGGTGTGAATAAAAGATCCCACTTGACCAGAAAGTTCTGAGTAAGAAAGCTCAATTCTTCTTCCTTGTTCATCTCTGTAGATGATTGCGGGTCTATCACTGAGATTGGAAAGCAGTGCTTTTGCATAATTCAGTTCAGAATCAATAAACCACTTGCTGTCTATCATATGAGTGCCTTTCTGGTGAACAGCTTTTATGTCATTATTCAGCCCCATTCCTGCAAACTCTGAAAAAGTGACCCAGAAATCTGATGATTTTTCTATTGACCACCTATGAAGATCAGAATAGTCATTGAATTTGATTTGATATTTTCCCTCCACATGGCCGATGAAGTCATGAACCAAATATTGTTCACTATTCGAAGGAGACCAGACTGTTGTATCAGATTGAGTCATCAGAGAAAAAGTATCTATTAATCAATTGATAATTAAAAGCCATATAATATAATACTATTTATCAACTGATAAATAATGGTATTACAAATTGTTAGAATTTTCATTAGAGTATTTTCCTCCAAGTGATGACACTGAATTGGCTTCACTTTTAAAACAAGCGAAGACAATGTCTTCCTTTCAGCCACTATATATGAGCGTCACTCATAGTGCGAAAGATGCGCCTCTAAATAAGACTTTTAGAGCAGTTGAATTTTTACAAGGAAAACTTCCAACA
>JAPOHS010000030.1 GCA_029979325.1 Pseudomonadota bacterium
GTTTATATCACGCCCACCTTCCTCGCTGCCAGTGAAGGCAATTTTTTTGACATGTGGATTATTGACCAGAGGTTGTCCGACACTTGAGGCATATCCAGTTACAACATTGATCACTCCAGGTGGAAATCCAGCATCTAGAGAAAGTTTTGCAAGTTCCAATGTTGATGCCGAGGTATATTCAGATGGTTTGATTACAACAGTATTGCCCGCGGCTATTGCAGGCGCAAGTTTCCATGACAACAATAAAAGTGGAGAATTCCACGGTGTAATACATGCACACACACCAAGTGGTTCATACTTTGTGTAATTCAAGACATTTGCTTTATCTATTGGCGGAACCGCTCCTTCAATTTTATCAGCAAGACCACCGAAATATTCAAACCACTCAGACATATAAACACATTGGTTGTATACTTCTGCATAGAGTTTGCCGTTATCTTTGACTTCAATTTCAGCAAGATATTTGGCATTTTTGAGTATGGATTGCCCAAATTTCTTTACAATTTTCCCTCTGGACGTCGCATTCAAGCTTTTCCATTCATCGCCTTCATAAGCGACTTTGGCAGCAGCCACCGCTTTTTCAACATCCTTTGAATTGCAGTCTGGTATCAAAGCCCAAGGCTTTTGTGAATAAGGATCTATACTCTCGAAGTAATCGCCCGAAGATGAATCAACCCATTCACCATTGATAAATATTTGATAAGTTTGCATACAATAATCCTCTCTACTAAATATTAACTCAACTTAGATTTGGATCTGCAAAATTTTCTTTAGCCAATGCGAGGCATTTTCTATATGGTTTGAGCCCATACCAAAATAAGAAGACACCGATAGGGCAGGCAAATGCCACAGATATCGACATAGAATAACCAACCATGGCATCACTTTTAAATATGACATCAGTGAAGAATGCTATAAACGTCGGCCCGAAACCTATTCCGACCATATTTGTGACAAAAAGATAAATCGCTGAGACTTGGGCTCGCATTTGGTTTGGCGTTATTTCTTGGAGCGCCGCTGCCTGACAACCAACTGAAAATGCCGCAAAGAATATAAAGCCACAGTAAAAAGATAGTGACAGTTCTGGTGTTGGCATCAGAGAGGCGGCAATACCAATTGGAATTAAGCAAGCTTCAGCACCCATGCAAATTCGAAGATTTGCATCAGTGTAACCCCTTTCTCTAATCCATAGGCTTACTCTTGACCCAGAATTGATTCCAATCACCCCAAAAACAATGCTTGCAAGACCATACCAAAGGCCAATGGTTTGTGCATCCCATCCAAATGTCCTAATGAAATATGTGGGTAACCATGCTGAAACCCCATAGAACGCCAAACTTTTAGCAGCAACCCCGCCGATAACAGAGCCGTAAGCCACTCTTCTGGCATTTATGAAAGACAGGACTTCTTTGAATGAAACACTTGTGTTTCCATCATCATCAACCATCATATCTTTTCTTGCTGGTTCCTTAATGGTTCTGAGGAGAAGAAAAACAATTAATCCAGGGAGACCCACAAGAAGAAATACCACTTGCCATGGCTCCATTGGTCCATAAAAAGGCATATCTATTGCAGGAACGCTTGCAATGACATAACCCCCAATGATCATTGCCAAGCCCATACCAACATAAATTCCAGTCTGGTAGACGCTATATGCCAGTGGTCGCTTCTCGACTGGAAAATAGTCACTGATCAAGGAGTAGGCTGCTGGTGACAATGTTGCTTCTCCAATCCCCACTCCTATCCTTGCTAAAAACATATGTGTAAAGTTTCTGGCAAGGCCGCAAATTGCTGTCATCGTGCTCCAGACAAGCACACCAGCAGAGATTAACTTTACCCGATTATGAGAATCAGCATATCGAGCAATTGGAATCCCCAGGGAGACATAGAATACTGCAAAAGCAAATCCATGCAATAGGCTCAATTGAAGGTCAGTAATATTCAGACTTTCTCGAATCGGTTCAACCAAAAGTGTCAATATTGTCCGATCTAGGAAAGAAGTCACATATGCCAGTAGCAATATTGTGACTACATACCATGCATAGACAGGTGAGCCATAATCATCATTTTTTAACTTGCCATCTTGATTGATTTTATCCAATTTAAATTCTCCCAAAGATTAGTTAATCTCTCAGCAATCTTCTGGCGATCTGCATTCGTTGTATTTCGCTGGTGCCGCCTCCAATCTGACCATGTCTGAGGTGTCTATAAAATAATGTCAGCGGTAACTCAAGTGATTCACCCATGCCACCATGAATTTGAATTGCATGATCAAGGGCTCGAGCACCCCAGTCCATTGATGTTAATTTTATCAGGCTCGCTTCGACTCGAATGTCTTCGCCTGTATCAAATCTGGAAGCCATTTGATATGTCAATGCTCGAAGTGACTCAATGTCTATATACATATCAACCAATTTCCATTGTATCGCTTGTCGCTCTGAAAGAGGATGCCCAAAAGTTTTTCTTTGTTTGGTCCAATCAATACACATATCTATTGCACGCTGCATTTTACCCAAAGCAAAAGGTCCTCTTAAAAGCCGATCATGAATCGTCAACCATTTTTGCCCAAGTCGAAATCCATTCCCAACTTCACCAAGAACAGCCTCATTTGAAACTCTGCAATCTTCAAAATGAACCGTATACTGGGATGCCCTAGGGCTCAACCATGTGCTGATTCCAGGCTGATCAATCTTGACACCCGGATTATCTCTTTCCACAAGGAACATGGTGATACCACCTCTCTGACGTTTCTCTGGATCAGTGACTACTTGTACCAACATCAGATCACTCTCAGCAGCCATTGAGATCCACATTTTTGTTCCATTGATGATCCAATCATCACCATCTTTTTCAGCCTTGGTTTGCATCATTCCACCTGGATCAGATCCCGCATTGGGTTCTGTTTGTGCAAAACAAGTCGTCATCTCTCCTTCCATGACAGGATTCAGATATTTTTCAATTTGTTCGCCTTTGCATTCATAGAGAATATTGGGAACATTGGCAAACGGGAAGGGAACAGCTGTGTAATAAAATCTTTCCAATATGGCTACTTTGCTGAGCATAGATAGTCCAGCTCCACCATGCTCTTCTGGTATCAAAAGATTCCACAGCCCCGTGTCTTTCGAGATCTTTATCAGATGATCCAATTTTTCTTTTCCAAAAACAGACTCGATGTTGATGGTTTCTTTTAGGCCAAATGCATGGTTAGGGGAGGCAAGATATTCCGACTCAATTGGCAGAAGTTCTTTTTTTACAATGTCTTCCGCCAGAGAGCAGATTTCTAATACTTCATCAGGCAATTGAAAAGTTGTTGAAGATTCATTATTCATATTCATTCTATTTATCCTCTTAATGCTTGGAGTTGCTCACGATAACCCTCCGAATCAAACAATACGTCAATCAAAACAGGTGTGCTAGTTTGCAGTGCATTTTTCATTGCATGCTCGAAGGAATCGAGATCATCTACTTTGATACCCTGACCACCCAATCCATTCATGACTTCAGAAAAATTCTGATTTCCCCATCGCATGCCGATGGATTGCATTCCAGCTGCTTGTTGTTTTATATCTATTAGCGAAAGCGATTGATCATTGAAAACAATAATTATGATTGGAAGATTTTGTTCCACCGCAGTGCTGAGTTCGCCCAAGCACATCAACAGACCACCATCACCTGTGAAGCAAATCACTTTTCTATCTGAACTATTGATGCTTGCAGCAATAGCAGCAGGTAGAGCATAGGCCATCGTTGAAAGTCCGTTAGAAATTAAAACATCATATGGTTCAAAGCAGGACCAAAAAGCCATAGCAGAAAACATGTGTGCTCCTGCATCCACAGTAATGATTGGGAGCTCTGATTGATCACTTTTAATTTTTTCTTGTTCAGCTTGTTTCAAAGCAACTTCAATAATATCTTGAGGTCCCATCCGATTATTGCCCTTGCAATGAAGCGATTGACGTATAGTATCTCGCAGCATCTTTACCTTTGTTGTGGTCCAATTTGAACTGAAATCAGTTTCACCATTTATTATCAAATCCAGATATTTATCAATGCGACCATAAAGACCTATATCAGGCTCAAAGTAATGAATGGGGTAGGGGATGACTGAGATATCAATTATTGGGATATTGTACTGCCATTCTTGCAGGACAAATTCAACGGGATCGACACCGATCATGATGATCAAGTCTGACTCGTTTATAATTTGAGACTCAGCCTTTCCTCCAGTGAATATTCCTGTATAACTGGGATGCTCATCTGCAATAATGCCTTTACCCTTATATGTGGTAAGCACAGGATAATTTGATTTATCAATTAATTTGCGTATCTGAATTTTCTTTGATTTTTCTCTGGACTCAAGTCCAACAATGACTATGGGGTTAGAAGATTTTGATATCATTTCGATCGAGCGATTCAATGCCTCAGGATCAATATCCAACTCATCGCTGCTTTCAAAATCAAGCTGATCTGACTTTACTAATTCCAGTGCTTTTTTAGAAGTCAATTCAATGCAAACGGGGCCACACGGATTTGTTTTTGCAATTTTTACAACATGCTCAATATCATCTTTTGGATTTTCAAGCTTGGTGAAATGTTTTGTTATGCTTTCAAGCATTGCTTTTTGATCAATAAACTGATGTGTCACAACATCTCTTTGCTTCTCATTGAATCCATCTGTTATGAGAATGACTGGAGATCTCTCTAGGAAAGAGCAAGCTACACCATTGATTGCATTTGACACACCAGGCCCTTTTGTAGTCATGGCAACCCCAATTGATCCAGTGACCTCTGCTGATGTAGATGCCATCATGACGGCTGCATTTTCAGTTCTAGTCAAAATAAAATCGATTCCATTTTTTGCCAGTGATTCCATAAGTATTAAGTTACTACCACCTCCTGGTACACCGTAAACATGAGTGACACCAATTTCTCGAAAGGTTTGAGCCAGCATCTCAGCAACATTAAGATCGGTTGTTTGAGTATCCTTCATCTAGCCAGTTTCCGATGGCAGTTTGATAATGAGGTTATGAGATTCATCAATTGTGGTTTTTGAACCTGGCGGAACAATGATTGTTGATTCTCTCTCCTCAAAAATTCCTGCACCATTAAAATCTTGTCCAGGGCTCACTATCGATCGATCATATACGGGCACTTCTTGGAACTTAATTTTTGGCCCAAAGAAGACTTTCCTTTGCCCTTTTTTAGAATCATGATGTTCTTTATTTGACCTTACAGAGCCAATATTGACCTTTGGAAGAGGTCCTGAAGTCACAACTCTCCATGAAACGATTTCAATTTGCATTTCAGGCTCAATTCTTCCAAATTGCTCCCTGTAAACTCTTTCGAAGAGATCTCTGATATCTGTTTTACTCGATGAGAGAATGCTTGCTTCATCCACCTCAACTTCAAGAGAATAGCCTTGTCCAATATATCGCATTGAGGCAAGTATCTCGGTTCCAATGTCTTCATTTAAGCTGTCAGCTTGTTTAACCAAGGTCTGACCTTCTTGTTTCATTTTCTCAATCTTATTTCTTAGATCAATGAAGTCCAAGTCATCAAGAGCAACAACGCCACCTTGTAATTTTGTAAATGACATAGGAGAGACCAAGAAGCCCAATGCAGAAGCAACTCCGGCACCTGGAGGACATACTATTTCTGATAAGTTGAGCTTCAGTGCGATGTTGCATGCATGAACTGGACCAGCCCCGCCTATTGGAATCATTTTATAATCAGATATTCGCTTGGCTTTTTCTAAAGCATGTATGGCAGCAGCTTGTGCCATGTTTTCATTGACTGTTTCATGAATGGCCCAGGCAGCATCAATAACTGATATTTTTAAAGGATCAGCAATCGTATTTTTGATGGCATATTGGGCTGCCTCAATATCGAGTTCCATATCTCCACCGAGAAAGTTATGAGGATCAAGATAGCCTAAAACCAGGTCAGCATCCGTTACTGTGGCAGATGCTCCACCGAGACCATAACAAGCTGGACCGGGATCAGCGCTTGCGCTCTCAGGTCCAACTCTAACCAATCCCAAATTATCCAGTTTGGCTATTGAGCCTCCTCCTGCACCAATTTCAATCATCTCTATTACGGGAATTTTTAGCGGAATACCGCTTCCTTTTTTTCCTCTATAGACTCTTGCAACCTCAAACTCATTTGCATGCATAGGTTTTCCATTCTCAATCAAGCATGCTTTTGCCGTTGTTCCACCCATATCAAAACAGAGTATATTTTCTGAATCATGTTCAGAATTCAGTTCTTTATTGATTTTATTGACCGCCTGTACACCCCCAGCAGGGCCGGATTGTACGAGTCTTATTGGAAATGTAATCGCGGTTGATTTATGAACTGTGCCTCCATCAGACAGCATCATGTAGATGTCTTTTTTGATGCCCATCTCATTTAATCGATTTGTTAATTTATCGAGATAACTTTTAAATGTCGGAAGAACAAAGGCATTGCAAACGGTTGTTGATGTTCTCTCATATTCTCCTATTTCAGGCATGATCTCGCTTGATATACAAACAATAGTTTTTGGTAACTCTTTAACCAGAATATCTCTTATTTCTCTCTCATGGTCAGGGTTCAGGTAACTATGAAGCAAAGAGACTGCAACTGCATCTATCTCACTCTCAGCTATTTTTTTTGCTAGATTTTTTATCTCTGTTTTATCGAGTGCAGTGATGACTTCTCCCTTGGGACCGATTCGCTCATCTGCTTCTAAACGCCACTCTCTACTCACCAGCGATTCCGGCATTTTCATGAAAAGATCATAGGTATCGTAACGAGACTCTGTTCCTATTTCTTGAATGTCTCTAAAACCCTTGGTTGTAATCAATGCAATATTTGAGCCTCGTCTTTCAATTATGGAATTTGCCACCAGTGTGGTCCCATGGATGATATGACTCAATTGCTTGGGGCTGATATTATTCTTTTCTAATATATTTTTGATGCCACTTATTACTCCGAGCGATGGATCATTTGGAGTGGTGAGCACTTTTTCATCGAAAAGAGTCTCATCGTCCAAATTGATCAGAACTAAATCAGTAAATGTTCCTCCAATATCAACACCAAGTTTAAATTTCTCATTCATTTTTCGCCCACATGCTCTACTTTTAATCCGTAGTCATTTTCTGCAGATTCTTTTGAGATCAAGCCTGTCTTCAGGTCGTCTAATATTTGCGTTTCCTTTCGTTCTTTTGGGTTACCGATTCCACCCCCTCCCGCTGTATTAAATGTAACTATGTCATCGAATTTTAGATCAAGACGACTCTTTGCAGGAATCAGTTCGCCATTCAAATAATCAGAGCCTGGTGACCCAGGCTTGCCTCCCAAGAGCCCTCTGGGTGGATGTTTCACTCTCTCGTGCCTTATTGTCATGGTCACAGGCTCCTCCGATTGAATTCTAAACGAGAGCCTTTGCGCTAAACCACCACGAGATTTACCTGCACCACCAGAATCGGCTATTAAAGATTTTTCAGTAATCAATATCGGTACGCTGCTTTCAAACTGTTCTATCGGCACGGTTGCTATATTGCTTGGGAAACTCAAACAAGGAGGTCCATCTTCATGTGGTCTGGCACCATGTCCTCCGTTCATAAAAAACATTTTTATAAAACGTTCCCCACTCTCATGTTTTCCTGAAAAATAGACATTCCAAACAGGCGAACCGCAGTCAGCAATAATTCGATCAGGTATCAGTTTTGCAAGCGCACTAAAAATAACAGGGGGGAGGTAATGCCCAGTCAAATGTCTTGCCCATACAGGTGCGGGTCTAATCGGATTCAGAATTGATCCTTCAGGAGCTGTAATCTTGATTGGCCTGAATGAGCCTTCATTATTGGGTGTTGAAGGATCAAAAGCGCACTTAACTGCATATGCAGAGTAGGCCAGCGTGTAATTCAAGACTGAATTGATGGGACGATTAATCTGATCAGAAGTACCTGAAAAATCGATAGAAAGATCGCTTCCATTGATACTGACCTCACAACAAATCTTCAAAGATTCATCAAAGCCATCAAGTAAAATTTCATCTGAATATGTTCCGTCAGGAACTTCAGAAATGGCAGTTCTCATAGCAGCTTCAGACCGATCTAAAATTTCTTCAACCAAAATATCAAGATCGTCAATCCCTTCTTCATCTAAGATCTTTAACAATCTTTCTATACCAAGCTCATATGCTGAGAATTGCGCTCCAATGTCGCCAAATGTTTCGTCAGGGGTTCTGAGATTCTGCCTAATAAATTCAAAAACATCCTCATTGTTTTCACCCTCTTTTAAGATCTTTGACACAGGGATCACAAGACCCTCCTCGAAAGAATCTCTCGCTGTTACAGAGGGAGCACCGCCAATATCAACACTATGAAAAACACTGCCAAGGTAGGCAATAAGCTCTCCTTCTTTAAATACAGGACAGATCATGGTGATGTCATTCAAGTGACCAGTTCCGTGATAGGCATCATTAGAGATCATGACATCTCCAGGTTTAAGGTTTTCTTTGGGAAAGCGTTGCAGCATGACTCTCAATGTTCTTGGCATAGAGCCTATAAAAGAAGGAATGCTTCTTGATGACTGCGAAAATGAGCGTCCTTCAGAATCCATTAAACAAAGGGCAAAATCCCAATTGTCTCTGACAACTGAGGAAAATGAAGTTCTCACAAAGACCTGTGCAGTCTCATCGAGAAGACCATTGATTCGCTGCCAAATTATTCCAATTTGAAGTGCTGATAATTGACCTTTTTTAGTCATAAATAAATTCTAATATGTGCTTTTTTTATTCAAAAGATTTGATAATGAAATGACCATCTTTTGAGAAATTAAAGTTAACAACGACAAACACGCAAACAACAAGAACCGAGAATTTGTCTCAATAATGGACAAAAAATCAAATCTTAAAGCTAAGGACCAAAAAAAACGATAAACATAAATCATATAAATCCATTTATATCTTAATTATTTAGGGGGATCAGATATATGAAAACTTTGAAACTTTCCATCAACATGGCAATCATGATGCTTGCTATTTCATCAAGCACATTGATGGCGCAAGCTGTAATTGAAGAGATTACAGTAACAGCAAGAAATCGTGCTGAGAATCTTCAAGATGTTCCCATTTCCATCACAGCATTTACAGCAGAACAATTGGATAAGCTGGATATTCAGAATGTGGATGATTTGGCTAATTTCACTTCCAATATGACATTCAATAGCAGTGAAAATGGTCGCCTTAACATACCTGTTATTCGCGGTATGGGGATGATTGATACACGAGGATTCGATAACAATGTCAGTATTTTCGTGGACGGTGTTTTTGTCTCCGGAAGAAGTGCTCAGAATGTTGGAATGCTTGATATTGAGAGGGTAGAGGTCGTCAAAGGTCCTCAAAGCGCTCTCTATGGCAGAAACTCATTCTCGGGTGCTGTTAATTATGTGACAAGAAAGCCCAGTGATGAATCCAGAGGTAAGATAACAACTAAGATAGGCACAGATGATGTTCGACAGTTGATTGGCTCAATAAGTGGACCACTAAATGAGGGAACATTATACGGGAGCTTGGTTGTCGATCTGGATCAAAGCGGCGGAACATATGTGAATAAGGTTGAAGGCACGGACTATGATCTCGGTGGTTTTAAAAATGAAAGCTTCAGAGGAAGCCTTAGATTTACCCCAAATGACACCACTGAGATCAATTTCAGTGTATTTCACAGCAAGGAGCATATTGATTCGCTTCCAATCTCCATAGGGGACAATAATTGTGGAGAATACAATAACCCATCTAGTGGATACGATAGGGGGAAGGCGTACTATAACTGCGGAGAGATCAGTGGTGCTGGAACCGATGTTTTTAGTATGTCTCCAGATGCTTATTCTGCAAAAGGTGATTCAACAAGTTTCAACTTAAAAGCTGAGTTTGGATATGATGATTATACGGTTGTATCAACTACTTCATATTCAGAGACTGAGAGCCATGGAAACATGGATCTAGACCGAGGGCATAGAGGTGCAGATCATTATGGTTGGACTACAGTCTCAGATGCATTGGGATATTTCTTTGGCGGACCATTCTTTGGAAGAAAAGCCAATTTAGGTCCAATCGGGACTCCGCCACTGCTTTCATCTGACCCAGGTTTTCCTGCACCAACAATTCCGATGGGAGGCCTTTTTGCGGCTGATACCTATCTGGGTGCGCAGAACCTTGAACAAGATTACTTCTCTCAAGAAATCAGAATTGAATCCAATACAGATCAACAGCTCAGATGGTCAGTTGGAGCGTTTTATTTTAAATCTGATGGCACCGTTTCATCAGGTTTCAATGTCGATGTCAGTGAGGCGCTTGAGGCTTCAGGATTGCCTGCCAATCAATTGATATTCCTAACCGGTGAGAGACTATTTTTTCCAACAGCTTTTCATCCTATTTTTGGGTTTCCAATCGCATTTTTTGATGGAAACTTTGGAGTCAGTCACCCAGTATTGGGTCAGCCATCCCTTGATCCTGCGGGAACTGGTGTGATGTGGTGGGATGGAGCCAACCCAAATAATCATTTGACATCAGCAGATGAAGGAGTAACTCAAAAGGCTCTATTTGGATCTGTTCAATATGACATCAATGATCAATTAACATTAACCGCGGAACTTCGCTGGACCGATGAAGAAAGAGATCAACTAGAAACAGTGGATAATTTTTTCTTTTCTCTAGCATCATATGATGCAGCTGGAGTACCTGCATACAATAAAGTCAGCCATGATTATGTAGATCCTAGGTTTACTCTCAGTTACATGGCATCAGATGATCATATGCTTTATGCATCAGCATCACATGGTACAAGATCCGGTGGTATCAATGTCGCACTTCCACTGGGCGCGGATCCTTTCTATGAGCCTGAAGAAAATTGGACATATGAATTGGGAGCTAAAACAACCTGGCTGGATGGAAGGCTTCAATTCAATGCAGCAGTATTCACTATAGATTGGGAAGATGCTCAGTTCAGACAAATCACCTCAAATTTTCTAACCAAAACAACCAATTCGGAAGGATTAGATGTCAGTGGTTTTGAATTTGATTTTGTTTTCAGAGCATCTGAAAACCTGACCCTTGTTGGAGGATATGGTTACGCAGATGCTGAGTTTGCAGATGGCACTTTATGGACCGGAGGAAATGCATTTTGCAGTAGACTACTCGATCCCGCCTTGAGCAACTATCAAGCAGTCCCCATTACTTGTGGTGTCAATCCAATCAATGGAAGGAGCTATCCAGATATGAGCGGCCTGATGCCTAAGAGAACCAGTAAAAATACTGCGAATTTAGCTATTGAACATCGGAGGCAACTCCCTGAATCGGATGATCTTTTTGCCTTCATTAGGCTCGATGCACACTATCGTTCAAAACAGTTTGCGGATGAAATGAATGTCGGTTTTGTTCCTGATAGAACGGTGATGAATTTTAGCATGGGATTTGAGTCTGAGTCTCTAGATGTAAAATTATGGATTCATAACTTATTAGATGATGATAAGCCAATATATGCTCAGCAATTTGGAAGTGATTTCAATTCTCAATTGACTGTATCAAGTGTTGTAAACCCGAGTCTCAGACAAATAGGCGTTACAGCTACTTATCGTTTCTAAGGTTAGAAATAAATTGAAACAACAGTGATGCTTGAAGTAGAAAGATTTATATTCTTTATTAAAGATAGAGTGATTAATTCAATCATCCTGTTGTTTTCTCTTGGATTCTTGGCATTCCCACCTCTAGCAGTGACCCATAATGATTCTTCTGATGATGAACTGGTGCTAGTCGTCGGTGCCTCGGGAAGAACGGGATCATATGTTATTAAATATCTTAAAGAAAGCGGAATTAATTTTATTGCAATGACAAGCAGCACAGAGCGAGCCAAAAAAAAATTCGATGAAGAATATGATTGGGTTGAGGCAGATGTTAAGGATGCAAAAAGATTAAATGAAATCATGGATGGTGTGACCGCTGTCATTTCATCACTTGGAACCTATCAATTTGAAGGCCCAAATAGCCCTGAGTTTGTTGACTATGGTGGGACAAAGAATCTTGTAGATGCTGCAATTAATTCTGGAACAGTCAGACACTACGTTCAAGTTTCCTCAGCTGGAGTTACCCACAAGGAGCATCCACTGAATAGGTTTGGGAATGTCTTGGTATGGAAGTTAAAAGCTGAAGACTATATTCGTGAGAGTAAATTGACTCATACAATCATCAGGCCTGGCGGGTTACTTGATAATGAAAAAGGATTTGCAAGCGTCAAAATCGAGCAGGGAGATTCCCGGATGAGAGGCGGCATGACAAGCAGAGGAAATGTTGCAGCAATAGCCATTGAATCACTCACCAACAAAGGGGCTTGGAACAAAACATTTGAAGCATTTGACAATGATGAAAAATTGACTGATTGGCGTGAAGAGTTTTCTCAACTTGCCACAGACAATAAATAATTTTTTGAATCAGCCACTCAGGCTGTTTAGAGCAATGGAGTAATATCAATTATGAAAATATTTTTAAATTTAATTTTATCTGTGATGATAACCTCATCACTTTTGATCTCGGCGTCTATATTTGCAGATCACAATCACTCTTCCTCAGCAAAAACTATGCATCATCATGACCTCAGTGACTCTATTAAAAAAGCAGTGATGAATTCTGATCGACCCGAGAAAGATACGGTCAGAGACAAAGACAGAAAACCTACTGAAGTGATGAAATTTTCAGGAATTAAACCGGGTGATATAGTGGCTGACATCGGGTCAGCTGGAGGATATTACACTAGAATTTTGAGTGACTTGGTTGGATCTGAAGGCCATGTATATGGTTTCAATGGAAATGAATTTGCACGTATTTTTAAGAATGGCAATCCAACTGACCCAATTGCTGAAGCAAGAGAAAATGTATCAAGTATAATGGGAACCTTCAACGATCCTAACTTTCCAGAAATTCTCGATGCAGCAATTGTTGTGTTGATTTATCACGACACACACTTGACATATTTAA
>JAPOHS010000031.1 GCA_029979325.1 Pseudomonadota bacterium
GGAAAGAAGAGTCTGGTAGCACCATCACCAAACAGATGAAAAGACTGGGGGCATCTACAGATTGGACAAAAGAAAAGTTCACCATGGATGAGAATCTTGTTAGAGGTGTAACAAAAGTTTTTATCCAGCTCTATGAAGAGGGATTAATATACAGGGGTAACAGGTTGATCAACTGGGATCCGGTTTTGCAAACTGCTTTATCAGATCTAGAGGTAGCAACCACAGAAGAAAAAGGTTCATTGTGGCACATGAAATATCCAATCAGTGGTTCAGAGAATCACATTGTGGTCGCAACAACAAGGCCAGAGACAATGCTTGGAGATACTGCGGTTGCGGTACATCCAGATGATAAGCGCTACAAAGATCTCATTGGCAAAGAAGTGATTCTTCCGCTCACGGATAGAAAAATCCCAATTATAGCTGATGAGTATGTGGATCAAGAGTTTGGAACAGGATGCGTGAAGATTACACCAGCTCATGATTTCAATGATTTTGAAATTGGCAAAAGACATGATCTTGAAATTATCAGTATCTTAGACCAAAGCGCCAAGATCAATCAGTCAGCACCAGCTGAATATCAAGGTCTTGATCGTTTTGAGGCAAGAAAGAAGATTGTCGATGATCTAGAAAAAAATGGTCTTTTGCAAGAAATCGAAGATTATACACTCACCATCCCAAGGGGAGATAGGAGTGGAGCAATTCTTGAGCCGCTCATTACAAATCAATGGTTTTTAAAAATGGAACCACTGGCTCAACCCGCGATAGAAGCCGTCAAGAATGGTGAAATAAAATTCATCCCAGAAAATTGGTCTAAAACATATTTTGAGTGGTTAGAAAATATTCAGGACTGGTGTATCTCAAGACAACTGTGGTGGGGTCATAGGATTCCAGCTTGGTATGATAATGAAGGAAATGTTTACGTTGGGGAAAGCGAAAGTGAGATTCGAAAACAACACAATATAGAAAATTCAATTGCATTGATTCAGGATGATGATGTTCTTGATACTTGGTTCTCTTCTGCGCTTTGGCCTTTTTCAAGCCTTGGATGGCCCGATGAGACATATGATCTAAAAACATTTTACCCAACAAATGTGCTGGTCACAGGTTTTGATATCATTTTCTTTTGGGTCGCAAGAATGGTGATGATGGGTCTTAAGTTCATGAATGAGATCCCTTTCAAAGAAATATACATCCATGGTCTGATCAAAGATAAAAATGGTCAGAAAATGTCCAAATCAAAAGGCAATATCCTAGACCCAATTGATCTGATTGATGGCATCAGTCTCGATGAACTTCTTGATAAACGAGTGCAAGGTCTCATGCAGCCTGAAATGGAAAAAAGAATCATCAACGATACAAAAAAAGAATTCCCTAATGGAATTCCTGATTTTGGAACAGATGCACTGAGATTTAATTTTGCAATTCAGGCATCCACTGGGAGAGATATTCGACTCGACCTTAAACGAGTTGAAGGTTATAGAAACTTTTGCAATAAGATTTGGAATGCATCTCGATTCATCAAAATGAACACCAATGATTTTGAATTATTAGAAACACAGGACAGCAATGGGCATCCGATTGATCAATGGATCCAATCAAAATTTGCAGAAACAATTAATGAGGTAGAAAGACAACTCAGTCAATATCGCTTTGATCTTGCAGCAACTGCAATGTACGAATTTGTTTGGAATGACTTTTGTGACTGGTATATCGAATTGTCAAAAGCATTGATTAATGAACCTGCGATAAAACAGTCACAAAAAGACTACACAAAAAATAATTTAATAAAGATGCTGGATGCAATACTAAGAATGCTGCATCCAACGATCCCTTTTATTACAGAAGAGGTTTGGCAATCACTCAGTGAAGAAAATAAGAACAGAAGTATTATGAAAGCTGACTTCCCTTCCTCTGAAAACTGGATAGCAGATGCTGAAATTGCTGCCAATACGGAATGGCTTAAGAGTTTTGTATCTTCTGTTCGTCAGATTCGATCCGAAATGAATATTTCACCAAAACAATCGATCAAAATCATTGTCGATGATGCTTCTAATTCAGATATTAAAAGACTGGAATTGTTTGAATCGTTTATAAGCAATATGGGGTCTGTTGAGTCAATCATTCATAAAGAAGGAGCGGATGATTTACCAAAATCTGCTATCGCGCTTCTTAATAAAATGAAAATATACATTCCACTCGAAGGCCTTGTGGATATTGAGGAAGAAAAAGCTCGATTGCAAAAGAAATTATCGAATCTGAATCAAGACCTTAAATCGGTAGAAAATAGACTCTCAAATGATGCTTTTTTAGATAAAGCTCCCAAAGAAGTTGTTGATGAGCTTAAAGAGAAGTTCAAAGCATTGTCATCGGACCAAACTCGAATTGAGGAACAGCTTAAATTGCTATGAATTTGTTTCTTTTGGAATCATCCAAAGCAAGATTAAACTAGGTATAAATAAAACCAGTAAACCCAGTATTCCGGCTCTTGGTGTATTAAAAATCATTGATATCCAAGCCAGCAATGCAGGCCCTACGACCACAGCTGATTTACCGACCAGATTATAGAAACCAAAAAACTGAGCCTCTTTATCTTTGGGAATAATGCTGCTGAAATAAGCGCGGCTGACTGCTTGTACACCGCCCATGACTAATCCAACAACAATTGCCATTGCATAAAATTCTGCTGCTGTTGTGATTCTACTTGCGAAAATCGATATCAATATATAGATGAGGATCCCAATGGTAAGTATCTTCTTAAAACCAAATCTATCTGCGAAATATCCAAAAATAAGCGTTGATGGAAAGCCAACAAATTGTGTCAAAATCAGTGCAGTGATCATGGAAGCTGCATCCAATCCTATGTCAGTGCCATAGGCAGTGGCCATCCTTACAATCGTGTCAATGCCATCCATATAAAACCAATAAGCGAGAAGAAAAATTGCCACATTTTTGTACTTTCTCACTTCAGATAATGTCTGATAAACCTCATTAAATGATAGTTTCAATGCTTGGATGAATCGTGGATTTTCTCTATCAGAGTCTTGCTCTTTTACATTTCTTAATAGGGGAACGCTGAAAAATGCCCACCAAACTGCAACCATAAAGAAAGAGAGCAAGACAGCATTGGATTGGCTTTCTATTCCGAAGAGTTGAGGATTCAGAAACATGATGACATTGATCAGAAAAAGTAATCCACCACCCAAGTAGCCCAGAGAATACCCCAGTGCTGAAACACGATTTCTATTTTCATTGTCAGAAACTGAGACAATCAGGGAATCATAGAATACATTCCCTCCTGAAAATCCGACCGCCGCGATTGCGTACAGAAAAGCCGCAAGCATCCAATCACCTTGGGGGATAAAATAAAATGATGCTGTACAAAGAATCCCAAGGCTAGCAAATAAGAGGAGGAGTTTTTTCCTCTTGGTACCTATGTCTGCATATGCGCCCAATATTGGCGCCAATAGAACAACAATCAAACCAGATAGTGAATTGGCATACCCTACCATCGCAGTGCTTTCTAAATTTGATAAATCACTTGCCCAATAAGATTTGTAAAATATCGGAAAAAAACCTGCCATCACTGTGGTTGCAAAAGCTGAATTTGCCCAATCATATAGCGCCCATGAGATAGCATCTTTCTTATACTTTTTAAAAATCATTATTCTAGAAAATCATTTGCTAATTGTAGATCTTCCCACACTTTATATTTTTGAGAAGGGCTTCTCAAAAGATAAGCTGGGTGATATATCACCAAAGTTGGGACTTCATTGGATCCAAAACCATGAATTTTTCCTCTTAATTTTCCCATTGGCAAATCAGTACCCAGAAGCGTATGAGCAGCAATTCTTCCAACTGCAATGATGATTTTTGGTTGAACCAGATCAATCTGTTTTTCTAGGTAAGAAAAACATTGATCTACTTCTCCAGGTTTGGGGTCACGATTGTCCGGTGGTCTGCATTTAAGAATGTTGGCAATGAAGACTTCGTCTCTTGTTAAGCCCAAAGAAAAAATGACCTCGGTCAATAAGCGCCCTGCTCTACCTACAAATGGTTTACCTTGAAGATCCTCATCCTTACCAGGCGCCTCTCCGACAAAAAACCAATCGGCGTTTCTATTCCCATCACCGAAAACAGTATTATTGCGGTCTTTATGTAGTGAGCATTTTTTACAAGTGGCTACTTTAGATTCAATCGATGCCCAATCATTTTCATGATCTTGATTAAGCACTTTGGGTTTATCTCTCAGTTGATATGTATCAATCCCTAGTGATTGAAACAGTTTGAGCCCAATAGACATGATCTAATCTGAGACGTTGCCTTCTTTCTTAGCGATCTGATTCCTGAAAACTTCCAATGATGCAAAAAATAGTCCGGAAACAAGGTAGACAATTGATAGCAGGCTGAGAACATTTGGTGCATCCATGATAATTAATATGAATATCAACGGGATCAATAATGCTCCATTAAATGGCATCCTATTGAGTGTTCTAAGATCTTTAAAACTGTTGTATTTAATCTTTGAGACCATAAGTATTGATGCCAATAGATAAAAAATGGTGATCATAATCAGGGCATTTAAATCATCAAATGAGTGAATCACGCATTGCCAAATCATCACAGTGACTAAAGTTGCAGAGGCTGGTGACGGCAATCCCAAGAAATAATTCTCAGACTTAAGAACAAGATGATTATTGAATCTGGCAAGCCTCAGCGCAGTTGTCGCTATATAAAAAAACGATAGGAGCCATATGAATTTGATGTCAATTTCTGAAATGAAATTGTTTGTTGCCCAAGAATAAAATAATATTGATGGTGCTACGCCAAACGATATCAAATCACAAAGACTGTCATAATCTTTCCCAAAATCAGAAACTGCATTCGTGGCTCTAGCAACTTTTCCATCTAAACCGTCTAAAAAAACAGCGACAATGATAGAAATGATTGCCATCTCATACTGTCCGTCAATCGAGCAAAAAACTGAAAAACATCCCGCAAATAGATTGGCTGAGGTAAATATGTTGGGCAGAATGAATATGCCTTTCTTTAAGTTTACCTTCTCTCTGTTTTTTTCTTTTCTTAGGACCATCGCGACATTATAAATAAATCAGAGAACATGTAAAAATTGGATTTCTTAAAACTATTAATAATATATCTGATGTTTTGATGCATTTATTTGGGTTTTTACTTACTATTTCAGTATGAAATTATCGAATTACCCTATTAAAACTTTTAAAGATGCTCCATCTGATGCTGAACTGGTTTCGCATCAACTCATGTTGCGAACGGGACTCATAAAGAAATTGGCTTCTGGAATATTCACTTGGATGCCCTTCGGTTTAAAAGTTTTGAGAAAGATCGAGCAAACCGTCAGAGAGGAAATGGATAACTCAGGTGCTTTTGAGGTCCTCATGCCAACCATACAACCTTCAGAATTATGGCAAGAGACCAAGAGGTGGGATGATTATGGTGATCTGCTTTTGCAGATTCACGATCGTCATGAACGTCTGTTTTGCTATGGTCCCACGCATGAAGAGGTCATCACTGATATTCTCAGAAAAAGTGTAAAAAGCTACAAACAGCTGCCTGTTAACTTCTATCAGATTCAAACAAAATTCAGAGATGAGATTCGACCTCGATTTGGTGTCATGAGGGCGCGTGAATTTCTAATGAAAGATGCTTATTCGTTTCACTTGAATCAAGATTCTCTTGAAGAAGAGTATGAAAAAATGGACCAAACGTATGAAAAGATTTTCACAAAACTGGAGCTTGATTTCAGGAAAGTTCAGGCCACCAGTGGGGAGATTGGCGGATCGGTTTCTCATGAGTTTCATGTGATTGCAGAATCTGGCGAAGATGAAATCGCATTTTGTGATGATGAGAACTTTGCTGCAAATGTTGAGACGTTGGAGAGTGAAAATGCGCCCAATGGTGGAGAATTAACATATGCAAGAGGCATTGAAGTGGGCCATATTTTTCAACTGGGTGATAAATACAGTAAAGCGATGAAACTTGAAGTATTGGATTCTAATGGGAAAAACATCAACCCATATATGGGTTGTTATGGGATTGGTATCTCGAGAATTGTTGCAGCTGCAATAGAGCAAAACCATGATGATAAAGGAATCATATGGCCAAGTGCCATCTCACCTTTCGAGATATTGATTATTGTTCTCAATGACAAAGATGATTCAAATGTAATGGATCAAGCAATGAAAATTTATGAAGAACTTAGATCAGATGGCATAGAGGTTGTGATAGATGATCGAGATGAAAGAGCAGGAGTCAAATTTGCAGATGCAGATTTATTAGGCATACCCACTCAAGTCATTGTTGGGAAAAGAGGCATAGAACAAAAGAAGCTTGAGATCACCTCAAGAAGCACAGGAGAGAAAAGAGAAGTTGAGATAGATGAGGTCGTTAATCAGCTCAAGATTTGATTATTAATCCCCTTTCTAATCTGCCGATTGTGAAATTGCCCACTCTATGAATTCTATGGCTTCCTTTTGAGCCCTAAGTGCATCTTGCCTAGCAGATTCATAAAGATTCACTTCCATTCTTCTTTCAGCTCTAGATAAAAGTCGCTCGGCTTCTTGTATTTTTTGAGATTGCTCAGCGGAAGAGTTCATCTCTTTTGCCGCAGCTATGGTTTGCCTTGCATTGCTCATCTCTTGTAACGGAGGCAATGTAGCACAAGCGCTCAGCGTAAATACGATCATCAAAGATATTAAATAATTCTTCATTTCAATGGACTAATTAACAAAACAAAGAATATCAATCAAAACAAACCGAGTCCATATGATAATCAAAGGTTGGTTCAACTGAGCTTCAATATAGACTTAACAAAAGGTATGGTCAGTTTCCTTTGACTTGATAGTGATTCATAATCAAGCGTATCGAGAATATCCATCAAAGAAGTGAGAGTTCTTGCTGTTCGCTTAATAATAAATTTAGCTGAATCATCAGGCAGTTCAAACCCTCTTGCTTTGGCATGATGCTGAGCGGCAAAGACAAGGCCATCGTCATTAAGTGGTTTTACCCTGAATAATAAACTCAGTGAAAAGCGGGATGCTAAGTCTGGTATCTTGAAATCCAGACCTTTTGGTGTCTCCTTAGATGCAATGATTAATCGAGTATTAGTGTTTAAAATACTCTCATAAAGATGCATCAATTTTTCCTCCCAAGAATGCTGCCCAATCACAGAATCCATGGCATCTAATGCAATCAGATCCAATCCTTCAAGCCCTTCAATGATCTCGGATGAATAATCCTTTATCTCATCCATATTCAGATACTGAATGTGCTTATCAAAAGAATCATATTCATTACACAAGGAGCTTAGAAGATGTGTTTTTCCATTTCCTGAATCTGCTGTAATCCAAATCAGTTTCTGATCTTCATCCTTTAGAGCATCTATTAATGCCGAGTTCTCTCCAATGAAAAAGCTCTCAAAAGTCATATATTGAGAGATCACTACTGGGAGTGGAAGCTGTTTCACTTTTTAAGTGGCCCTTGCTGTAATAATCTGCTTCGCTCTAATCGACCAGGAGATCCAATAATCCACTCCGCTTAGGATTGAAGTCAGGAAAACCAGTGCTCCTGTGAACTGGATTAAAAGATCAAGATTCGGATTAAATATCTGACCTGCAATCACAAAAAGAACAAAAAATATTTGTAAAAATGTATTTAACTTACTGATGAAAGTTGGGTCAGGACTTGGCTTTTCAATGAAGTAATAATAAAGCGCAAGACCAAATAAAATCATTACATCTCTCAACAAAACTGTTGCCATTAACCAATATGGGACTAAATCCATGAAGTACAAGGTCACAAACACGCTCACCAAAAGTATTTTATCTGCTGCTGGATCAAGCGCAGCACCGAGCTTCGATCTCCAATTATTTCTCTTTGCTAAGAAGCCATCTAAAAAATCAGAAATACCTGCGATGGCGATCAGCCCAAGCGCATTTTCATATTGTTTGTCCCATAAAAAATCAATGATGGGAATCACCAAAATTATCCTGAGTATGCAGATTGCATTTGGTATAAATGACATTCGAAATTGAAAATATGAATTCATCAAGAATATCTCAAAGATTAATAATTATCTTGATGATAATATAGACTTTCTATTAATTATCATAGCTCGGATTAGAAAGGACGCACTTTTTAGGAATGAGTAATCAAAAGTCAAAAATAACATACTCAGATTCTGGTGTAGACATCGATAAAGCCAATGATCTGATCGATGAGATCAAACCTATGATCAAAGAAACCTTAACCGCTGGCGTGCTATCAAATATTGGTGGTTTTGGAGGATTATTTGAGCTGAATACAAAAGATTATGAACGGCCTGTTCTTGTCTCGGGAACAGATGGCGTGGGGACAAAGGTCAAATTGGCACAACAACTTGATATTCTTGAAGGAGTTGGTGTGGATCTGGTTGCCATGTGTGTCAATGACATCATAACTTCAGGTGCAAAACCACTGTTCTTTCTTGATTATTTTGCAACCTCAAAACTCGATAACTCACAAGCAAAGAGGATCATAAAAGGAATTGCAGATGGTTGCTTGCAGTCTGAAATGGCTCTCATAGGTGGAGAAACTGCAGAAATGCCAGGCGTATATCAGTCTGGTGAATTTGATCTTGCTGGATTCTCTGTGGGTATTGTTGACTACAAGAATATCATTGATGGATCAAAAATATCAGAAGGTGATTCAATCATTGGTCTCGCTTCATCTGGACCTCATTCTAATGGATATTCCTTGATAAGAAAATTGATTGAAGATAACTCAGTGGATTTAGATGAGATGATCAATGGCGAGAAGATTGGTGCACAAATAATCAAGCCCACAATTATATATAGTCGTTCAGTACTGAGTTGTATTGAAGAATATGAAGTAAAATCAATGGCTCACATCACTGGCGGAGGATTTCAAGAGAATATTATTCGAGCCATACCTGAGGGTTGTCAGGCAATCATCGATAGAAATTCATGGAGCTTGCCTCCTGTCTTTCAATGGATTCAAAATCAGGCTGGTATCGATTCAAATGAAATGCTCAGAACATTTAATTGTGGCATAGGTTATGTTCTGATCGTTAAAGCGGATGTTAAGAATGCTGTGATCAAACATTTCCAAGATGAAGATATAGAAGCATATGAGATTGGCTCTATAACAAGTGGTGAGAAATCTGTCATCATCAATCATGGCTGATGGAACTCAGTCAAAATGTAGAGCTGTTTGTTTAATCTCTGGTAGCGGAACAAACCTTCAAGCCATCATTCAAAACATAAATAATAAATCTCTTGATATTGATCTGATTGCTGTGATTTCAGATAATCCCATGGCAAAAGGGATCCAAAGAGCGGAAAAAGAAGGCATCGATACCAAAATCATTGATTACTCGACTTTTGAAGATAGAAAAGAATTTGATAAATCACTAGAAATACAGATACTTGCTCTTAATCCAGATCTAATCATTTTGGCTGGTTACATGAAGATACTGGATACCAACTTTTGCAATATTTTTGCAGGAAAAATTCTCAACATTCACCCTTCCCTTCTTCCAAAATATAAGGGATTGAATACACATCAAAAAGTGATTGATAATAATGAAAAATATCATGGCGCAAGCGTTCACTTTGTGCTGCCAGAACTGGATGATGGGCCAGTGATCATTCAATATCAGTGTGAAGTTGATCAAAATGATGATCATCACTCACTACAAAAAAAGGTGCTGCAAGGTGAGTACATCATTTACTCAAAAGCATTACAGTGGTTCAGTGAAAATAGGTTGGTCTTTGATTCTGAAAATATTTTCCTAGATGGTAAAGTGCTTTTGAAACCTAGGCTTATAAGAAAAGACTAAGTTTTTGGTAATGTCACCCCGGTCTGCCCTTGATACTTTCCTTTTCGGTCTCTATATGACTCATCACAATCTTCATCTGATTCAAGAAATATCATTTGAGCAACACCTTCATTGGCATATATTTTAGCGGGCAATGGTGTTGTATTTGAAAACTCAAGCGTGACATGACCTTCCCACTCAGGCTCAAGTGGTGTGACATTTACAATGATTCCGCAACGTGCATAGGTTGATTTACCCAAACAAATGGTCAGAACATTTCTCGGTATTCTGAAGTACTCTATTGTTCTTGCAAGTGCAAATGAATTGGGAGGTATGATGCAAACATCAGAATCAAAATTCACAAAACTATTTTCATCAAATGACTTAGGATCTACGATAGCAGAATTGATATTTGTAAATACTTTAAATTCGGTTGCACATCGAACATCGTAACCAAAGCTTGAAGTTCCATAAGAAATTAAGTCTTGTCCATCTGAACGTCTTATTTGAGACTCGGCAAAGGGCTCAATCATGCCATGATTTTTTGCCATTTTTTTGATCCAGTTATCAGATTTAATTGTCATAGTCCGAGATAATTAAAAGAAATAAATTAAACTATTTATTGTAGATAGTATGATGCACTAAAATTTAAACATGCACCAGTCAGAGTAAGATAAAGAAATGTTAAAAAAAATCATCAATTGGCAGTTAGAAAAACCAACCAAGAATCCGTTTATTGCGATCGTATTGGTCTTATCTATATTGGGGGTTTTTTCATATAACATCCAATACTTTGAGCTAGATGCTTCATCGGACACTTTATTGCTCGAGGACGATGAAGACTTGCGATACTACAGAAACATCAAAGCAAGATATGGTGATGATGAGTTTCTAGTTGTCACAATCAGTCCAAAAGGTGATTTATTTGCAGAAAAGAACATTGATCTATTGATTGATCTCAAAACAGAGTTGTCACAACTAGAACAGATTGAATCTGTGGTGAGCATTCTAGATGTGCCTCTACTTAAATCTCCGCCCAAAAGTCTCGGAGAGATTGCCGAATCTGCACCAACCTTCCTAAGCCCGGAAACAGACAGAGAATTGGCAAAAATTGAGCTCACAACAAGCAACTTATACCAAAATCTAATCATCAGCGAAGATGCTAAGACGACTGCCATGCTTCTTAATATCAGGTTGAATACTCAGCTTGAGAGTTTAATTGACCAAAGAGATGTTCTCAGGGCAAAAAGATTGGATTCTAATCTCAGTGCCACAGAATTGGATGACCTCAGTCGATTGACATCAGAAGTAAAAAAATTAAGAAAAGATGAAAGGAATGAAACTGCGTTGATGGTTGCAGAAGTAAGGAAAATCCTGGATCAATACAAATCATCTGCAGAAATATTTCTTGGTGGAGCGCCAATGATCACAGTGGATATGATTGACTATATTCAAAACGATATCGAGGTATTCGGATTATTGATTTTGATATTCCTTGTGATAGCACTTTTGGTGATATTTAAGAATCCACAATGGATGATAATCTCAATGATCTGTTGTGTTGTTGGATTGCTCATTATGACAGGTGTATTGGGTTACATGTCATGGCCTGTTACAGTCGTTTCAGCAAATTTTGTGGCTTTATTATTGATTTTCAGCCTTTCGATAACTGTTCATCTCACAGTTCGTTACCGCGAACTCGTTAAGCTTCACCCAAGTAATGATCATTCTTCATTGATCATGATGACCATGCGAGACAAATTTGAGCCATGTCTCTTTACAACGATTACAACCATGGTCGGATTTGGGTCACTATTGATTGCTGGCATAAGACCAGTGATTGACTTTGGATGGATGATGCTAATCAGCATGGGAGTCATTTTTATTTTGGTCTTTAACCTTTTTCCGGCTCTATTGAGCTTATTTTCTAAAATTGATCATGATGAGAAAAAAGACAAAACTCGAATGCTGACAAATGGATTTGCCAATCTTGTGATTCGTAAGCCGTTTCAGATCATTGCTTTTTTCACCATCATGCTTGTAATCAGTGTCTTTGGAATCACAAAGCTGACAGCTGAAAATCAATTCATAAAAGCATTCAAGGAAGACACTGAGATTTTCCAAGGATTGACTGTGATTGATTCAGAACTTGGTGGCACAACACCCCTTGATATCATTATTGAAGCTGACCCCGATTTCTTCATTGATAATGATGATGAGCAAATGATTGAAGATGATTTCTTTGATGAGATGTTCTTTGAAGAAGAGGACGAATATGACATTGGTGGCGACAGTTACTGGTATAACTCATATCGCTTGAAGACCATTGAATCTGTTCATGATTATTTGGAATCATTAAATGAAGCTGGAAAAGTCATCTCATTTGATACAACAATGGATGTTCTTGAAACCTTAAATGATGGTGATGAAATTGATACTTTCTTTCTTTCCGTTCTCTATAAGAAGGTTCCAGATGATGTGAAGGAGGCGCTTTTTGATCCATATCTTTCTGAAGATGGAAATCAATTGAGAATCTCTTTCAGAGTCTATGAATCATATCCTGATTTACAAAGAGGTGAATTATTAAAAAAAATCAAACGTGACCTGACAAATGAGATTGGATTAAAGGATTCACAAGTGAAGTTAACTGGATTGCTGGTCTTATACAACAATGTCCTTGAGAGCTTAATCACTTCTCAGATTCTTACCATTGGCTTTGTCTTTGCAGCAATCATGGTGATGTTTTTGCTCTTATTTCGATCCATCAAGTTTGCGATCATTGCAGTGGTC
>JAPOHS010000032.1 GCA_029979325.1 Pseudomonadota bacterium
TATAAGAAAAGACTTTGAGCTGCTTTGCTCTTTGAATGTGATCATTGGATCGTCAACGATGGAGCTAAAGATCGCTGACTTTATTTTATGATTCGGTATCAAATAGCCAAGTGTTGATTGATTTGTATCTTCAAAATCAAAATGCAATGAATAGGGCGATTGACCATTGACGACTTTTGCCTCTTTCAACTCAGAAATAGAATTCTCATCAATCAAATCCCAAGAGCCGATATCTTTGAGTATTCTTTTTGAAAAATGCGTGATAGCAACCTCTCGTCCATCATACGGTGGAGATGAAAGATCGTTAGCACTCTGACGATCTATGACACAAACACTAAAATTTGCATTGGACAAAGATTTAGCAAGGCTCAGGCCAACTGGTCCTGACCCTATAATGATGACGTCATATTTATTCATTTGATTACGTTATTGATGTGTTATCTAAGCATAATAATTATAATGGCTATCAAACAATAGGTTAAATTGTATGAGCAGTTTTAAACAAATTTCGGTTGAAGAGACAAAAGAGATGATTTCTTCAGATATTTACTTACTGGATATTCGCGATAAGGGAAGTTATGACTCAGGTCACATTAATGGTGCCATTCATCTTTCAAATGAAAACATTGATGAGTTTGTCATGAATGCTGATAAAGAGAAGGAAACAATAATCTATTGCTATAAAGGCATATCAAGTAGAGATGCCGCTAAATATTTTAGCGAGATCGGCTTCAGGGAAGTCTTTAGCATGCAAGGTGGTTATGAAATGTGGGTCAATTCAGATGTCTAGTCTTAAAGCAATCATAGAACCATTTGCTCAAGTTGAAGGAGGATTAATGCCTGCACTGCATGCGATACAGGAAGAAGAGGGCTATATCAGCAATGATGCCATTTCAGAATTAGCTAACGCCTTTAACTACTCAAAAGCAGAAGTGTTAGATGTTTTGACTTACTACGATGATTTTAGTCAAGAACCATTGGGTAAAAACATCATAAGGATTTGCAGAGCAGAAGCATGCCAAAGCCAGAAATCTGAAGAACTGACACAAGAACTGACTTCACATTTTGGTCTAGACTTACATCAGACAAGTGAGGACTCAGAGATCACAATTAAGGAGGTCTTTTGCTTAGGAAACTGCGCACTCGGCCCATCGGTGATGATTAATGATTCAGTCCTTGGTGAGGCGAACAAGGACAAGGTTATAAAATTTCTAGAAAAGATCGATAAATGAATACTGATAAAAAAATATACATTCCTAATGAAACAACTTCCAATTCAGTGGGTGCAAATGACCTTTACAAGAAGATCTCATCGTTAAAAGATATAGACAAAGTTAAAATCATCAGGAATGGTTCTTGGGGAGCCTTCTGGCTAGAGCCTTTTATTGAAGTTGAACAAGATGGCCAAAGAACCGGTGCAAGCTTCAAAGATCAAGATATATCTCATTGCGCTACGATCGATGATTTCATGATTGAATTCGAAAACAAAGATCCGTTTGATATCAGAGATATAGAATTCATCAAAGAACAAAAAAGGATTGTTTTTTCCAGGATCGGCTTGGGAGACCCTTTGGACCTCTCGTTATATCAAGATAATGGAGGCTACCATTCGCTGAGAAATGCCCTTAGCCTTGATCAACAATCAATTATCAACAAAGTCAAAGAATCTGGCTTAACAGGAAGAGGTGGGGCTGCTTTTCCTACCGGCATCAAATTACAAACTGTCTATGATCAAGATGCCTCGATAAAATACTTGGCATGCAATGCCGATGAAGGAGATGGAGGAACTTTTTCTGATCGCTTGATCATGGAATCAGATCCCTTTGCTCTGATTGAAGGAATGACTATTGCTGCTTATGCAGTGGGTGCCACAAAGGGTTTCATTTATCTTCGTTCAGAATATCCACTGGCAAAAGATTATCTTACAAAAGCAATTGCTATAGCTAACGAAAATAATCTCCTAGGAAATGGAATATTATCTACAGAATTTGATTTCGATATTGATTTGAGAATAGGGGCAGGTTCTTATGTATGCGGTGAAGAAACGGCCATGATGGAAAGCATTGAAGGTCGAAGGGGCCTTGTTCGATCTAAACCTCCTCTGCCAGCAATCAAGGGGCTTTTCGACAAACCTACATTGATAAATAACGTTGTCACACTTGCTACCATTCCACCATTACTCAATGGATCTCTGACTGAGTTTTCTAGCATTGGATCCGGAAAATCCATTGGGACGATGCCTTTTCAGCTTTGTGGAAATATTTCACAATCGGGATTGGTGGAAACTGAGTTTGATATATCAATCGGTGAAATGATTGAAACCTTTGGCAAAGAAACAAAATCAGGTAGACCCATTCATGCTATACAAATCGGTGGTCCACTCGGGCTTTATCTCTCATCAAATATGATGTCCACGAAACTAACCATTGAATCATTGCAGAACATCAAAGGGTCTGTGGGCCATGGTGGAATAGTTATTTTTGATGATACTGTCGATATGTCAGAGCAAGCTAAATTTGCTATGGAATTCTGCTCAAAGGAGTCATGCGGTAAATGCACTCCCTGCAGGATCGGCTCAATCAGAGGGATTGAGATCATAGATCGACTTCAAGAAAATAAATCCTCAACTAAGGACATTGGTCTGCTAAAAGATCTTTGTGAAACAATGGAAGCGACTTCGCTATGTGCTATGGGAGGAATGACGCCCAATCCAATCTATTCTATAATCAATCATTTTCCAGGAGAATTAACCGAGGAATGACACTCTTAAAAGAAAAAGATTATGGTACTCCACCGGTAAAGTCTGAAAAGACAGTTACAGGCTATATAGATGATATAGAGGTAACTGTTCCAGAAGGAACTTCAATCATGCGTGCTGCCTCAATGTTAGATATTGATATTCCAAGTCTGTGTGCATCTGACAATATCAAGCATTTTGGCTCTTGTAGGCTTTGTATTGTTGATTTTGAAGGCAGAACTGGATTTGGGTACCCATCCTCATGTACTACTCCTTTGTCAGAAGGTATGCGCGTGAAAACTCAAAATTCTGAGCTGACCACTTTTAGGAAAGATTTACTCGAAATGTATATCTCTGATCATCCACTTGATTGCAACACATGTGCATCAGACCAAGATTGTGATCTTCAAGATCAAGCTGATATCCATGGTTTGTTAGAAAATAATCAACTTACTGAATCAAAATATAGCCTTGAAAATGGCAGTAACCATTTAGGTATAGATGTTGATCAAACAAATCCATATTTTAATTTTGATCCAGAAAAATGCATCGTATGCTCCAGATGCGTAAGGGCTTGTAATGAAGTTCAAGGGACTTTCGCGCTATCGATTGAATCAAGGGGATTTGAATCGAAAGTAAAGCCTGGTATCTCTGAAAACTTCTTTGATTCTGAATGTGTATCGTGTGGGGCATGTGTTCAAGCATGTCCGACTGGGAGCTTGATTGAAAAAAGTGTTGAAGAAATGGGTATGCCTAACAAAACAGTCCTAACAACATGTGCATATTGTGGCGTGGGATGCTCTTTCAAGGCAGAAGTCAAAGACAAAGAAGTTGTTAGAATGGTTCCTTATAAAGGTGGATCTGCTAATAAAGGACATAGTTGTATTAAAGGTAGATTCGCTTGGGGTTATGCAAACCATCAAGATAGGATTAAAAGTCCAATGATCAGGGAAAGCATTGATGAACCCTGGGAAGAAGTTTCATGGGATAAAGCAATTAACTTTGCTGCCAAAAAGTTTAAAAAGATTCAAAAGGATCATGGTGTCAACTCCATTGGAGGAATCACCTCTGCAAGAACCACTAATGAAGAGGCTTATATTGTTCAAAAACTTGTCAGAACAGCGTTTCAAAATAACAATGTTGATACCTGTGCAAGAGTATGTCATTCACCAACCGGTTACGGTCTGAAGCAAACTTTTGGTACATCCGCTGGTACTCAGCATTTTGAGAGTGTCCAAAGCTGTGATGTCATCATGGTGATTGGTGCTAACCCAACGGTCGGTCATCCAGTTTTTGCATCTCAAATGAAAAAAAGGCTCAGAGAAGGGGCGAAACTAATCGTAGTGGATCCAAGAAAAACTGATATTGTAGAATCACCTCATATTAAAGCTGACTATCATTTACCTATTCTTCCAGGATCAAACGTTCCTTTGATTAATGCATTTTCCCACTACATTGTGAATGAAGGACTAATTGATCTTGATTATGTCAAGGAGCGTTGTGACCAAGCTTCATTTGAAGATTGGCTGGAATTCATCAAAGATGAATCAAATTCTCCTGAGGCCGCAGAAGCACCCACTGGTGTCAGTGCCAAAATCATCAAGAAAGCTGCTCATCTTTATGCAACAGGCGGTAAAAGCGCTATCTATTATGGCCTAGGTGTAACGGAGCACTCTCAGGGATCGACCATGGTTATGGGGATGGCAAATCTTGCAATGGCAACTGGAAATGTTGGCTTTATAGGGGCAGGTGTCAATCCATTAAGAGGTCAAAATAATGTACAGGGATCTTGTGATATGGGCTCCTTCCCGCATGAATTAGCAGGGTATCAACAAATTACAGATGAAAAGGCGAGATCAGTCTTTGAAAACAAATGGAATGTAAAAATACAAGACCAACCAGGAATGAGGTCTGTAAATATGTTTGATGCTGCTGTTGGAGGGGAATTCAAAGGAATCATTGTTCAAGGTGAAGATTTTGTTCAATCTGAACCAAACACTCAGCACATTGAAGAAGCTTTCTCATCGATGGAATGTGTTGTTATACAGGATCTATTTTTAACTGAAACGGCAAAATTTGCTCATGTTTTCTTTCCAGCGACTTCATTTTTAGAAAAAGACGGAACATTTACAAATGCTGAAAGAAGAATTAACAGAGTAAGACCAGTTATGGAGCCAATTACTGGAAAACATGAGTGGGAGATAACACAAGAACTCGCAAAAGCCATGGGTTACGAGATGAACTTTAATTCATCAGAAGAAATAATGGATGAAATTGCAGAACTAACGCCAACATTCACCGGTGTCTCGTTTGAAAGACTGGATGAATTGGGTAGTATTCAATGGCCATGCAATGAGAACGCGCCTGAAGGAACCCCAATCATGCATGTTGGAGAATTTGTAAGAGGGCAGGGGCAATTCATGATAACTGACTTTGTGCCAACCACTGAGAAGTCGAATAGGAAATTTCCATTATTGCTCACTACTGGAAGAAATCTTGTCCAGTACAATGTCGGAACGCAAACAAGAAGAACCCATAACAACAAGTGGTCTGATGAAGATGTCCTTGAGATCCATCCCTCTGATGCTGAGATGAGAGGAATCAAGCATCGTGATCTTGTTCTTCTGAGAAGCAGAAAAGGAGAGACTACTCTCAAAGCATTTGTGACAGAAAAAATACCACCCGGAGTGGTGTATACAACTTTTCATAACCCTGAAACGGGAGCAAATGTTGTTACTACAGAAAACAGTGACTGGGCTACAAATTGTCCAGAATATAAAGTCACTGCAGTTGAAGTAGAACCGGCCTCATATCGATCCAAGTGGCAAGAAAATAAGTCAAATGAAGTCGATCAAATGCAACATATCTTATCTCAATGATTCATATCTAATCAGCATGACATCAAGGAATAATTATAAATATATCAGTCCAGATCTGTTTGAAACCATCAATCTATCTGAGCTAAAGAAAATGTCAGCGAAAGAACTTCTGGATCTTGGGCAACTGGAATATCCGTTATATAAATCCAGCGATGATGAAACATATTCTTTAATCAGTTATGAGAGAGCCTCAAAAATAATCAAGAGTAGAATTGGGCAGTCTAATCCAGAAAAAAGCTTCTTTTATGCCTCCGGAAGATCATCCAATGAAGCCTCATTCGCATTGGATCTTTTTGCCAGATCACTCGGATGTAATCACATAAATACATGCTCAAACTATTGCCATGAAGCTTCGGGCATTGCTTTAAGTGCTTCTATCGGTGCTTCTGATAAATCCATCTCGTACGATGATCTTAAATATTCAGATTTAATTTTTGTGATCGGTGCAAACCCGACATCAAATCATCCTAGATTTGCCAAGATTCTTCGTGAGCTTAGAGAAAATAGTAAGAATATCATTGCAATCAATCCCTCAGTTGAGCCTGAGCTTCAAAAACTCACGTCACATTATTGCCAGCCCAATATAGGAGGTGATTTGGCGCTGTTCTCTGGTCTATCGAAGTATCTGATTGAAAATGAAAACATTGATATAAGTTCAAATTGCAAAAATACATCTCGTTTTGAAGAATTTATAGACTATCTGGATGATCTCTCTTGGGAGATCATAGAACTAAACTCGGGTCTACAATACAAAGAAATCCAACTTATTGCTGAGCTCTATCTTTCCTCAAATAGAACTGTCTTTACATGGGGCATGGGGCTGACACATCATATCAATGGCACAGACAACATCGGGTCAATTATAAACTTGGCTATATTGAGAGATATGATCAACGGTAAAGGGAAGGGCTTATTACCACTTCGATGGCATGATAATGCACCTCAATTGCCATTCATGGGCTTTAATTCATCTACAAAGAAAACAATCTTTGAATCTTTTGAGAATACATATGATATTCAACTTCCAAAGCAAAAAGGGAAAGACACGCTCTCATGTATGCAATCGGCAGAAGCTGGTGATATTGAATTTGCCTTCCTCCTTGGCGGTAATTTATTTTCAGTAAATCCTGATAGAGACTTCTCTGGATCAGCTCTGGATAATATTGCTTTTAAAGTAATGGTCAGCTCAACGCTAAACGAAACACACCTATTTGGTATTGGTAAAGAAAACCTGATACTGCCTTTCAGAAATCCGAATGATAAGCAGACAGCCAATGGTCTTAAGACTGAAATAGAAATCATCGCAGACATAGCTGCAGGATCCTTTAAAAAGACTGGTATTGATTTTGAGCAATTCGGCAAACATAAAGACATCGTAAAGGCCCTAAATGAATTACTACCACATCTAGATATTGGAGAGAAGTCTGATTCATTAGAAAACACCATTGCAGATCATAGTGAAGGATCAATTCAAACATCTCACTACAGGTTTAACATTCCAACTCAAACGAAATGGAAGAAAAATATTGCCTCGAATTCATTTAATCTCTCTTCAGTTAGAAGTGAGGGTCAGTTCAACACAATGATTTATGATGAGTCAGACGTTTTTAGAAAACAGACATCAAGAAATGTTTTATACATCAGTGCTATCGACATAGAAAAACTAGGTCTCTCAAATGGATCTATAGTCAATGTTCAGAGTGAGACTGGGTCTTTAAAGGAAATAAAACTTGCTGAATATGATATCAAGCCTGGAAATGTCATGACCTATATGCCTGAAGCAAATATCCTGATACCACAAAATCATGACGACAGAAGTAAAACTCCATCATTCAAATCAGTATCGGTTACAATCACTAATCATTAATTGAAGAAGAATCACTTATATGAAAATAACATTGCCAGATAAATCTGTTAAAGAACTGCCAAAGGGCGTGACAGGTCTCGATGTTGCTATGTCTATTGGGCCAGGGCTCGCTAAAAGTGCGATTGCTGTCAATATTGATGGCGAACAAAAGGATTTAAGTGATCCAATAAATGCTGACTGTACATTATCCATTATCACGCTGGATTCAGAAGAAGGGCTTGAGATCATGCGACATACAACAGCGGCTCAAGTACTCGCATTGGCAATTAAGACTATTTATCCTGACTCAAAATTGGCAATTGGACCAACCATTGAAAATGGTTTTTACTATGATTTCCATACAAAGGACCCTATATCTACAGAAGATCTTCCTCGAATAGAAGAAGAAATGAGAAAAATCATTAAAGAAAAGTCAGAAATCAGGAAGTCGTTTCATGACAAGAACAACGCCATGGAACAATTCAAAAACTTATCTGAAGACTATAAGGTAAAAATCATTCAAGAATCAGATCAGGCTGAGGATTTTCAAATTTACAAAAATGTGAACAATGAATTTATTGATCTCTGCAGAGGGCCGCATCTTCCAAGCTTATCTCACATTGGGGCCTTTAAACTAACAAAGGTTTCTGGCGCATACTGGAAAGGCGATTCAAGCAATGAAATGCTTACAAGAATCTATGGCACTGCCTGGCGAAATAAAAAAGAATTAGATGAGTACCTGGTTCAGCTTGAGGAAGCCGAAAAAAGAGATCATCGAAGGATCGGAAAGGATCTGGATCTCTTCAGTATCCAAGAAGATGCTGGGGGTGGACTTGTTTTCTGGCATCCAAATGGATCCAGAATCAGAAGTGAAATTGAGAAGTACTGGAAAAATGAACATGAGAAAGCAGGCTATGAACTGTTATATACCCCTCACATTGCTCTCGATACACTCTGGCAAACCTCTGGTCACACAGATTTTTATGAGGAATCAATGTACACACCGATAGATGACGAAAATCAATCCTATCGTTTGAAGCCGATGAACTGCCCATTCCATGTTCTGATATACAAAGATAAATTAAGGTCTTACAGAGAATTTCCAATCAGATGGGCTGAACTAGGAACTGTATACAGGCATGAGATGACTGGAGCACTTCATGGCTTGATGAGAGTCAGAGGCTTTACACAAGATGATGCACATGTTTTCTGTACAGAAGACCAGATTGAACAAGAAATCAGTGAAATCTTGGAGTTGGCTATTAATATGCTGAATAAATTCACATTTACTGAATTTGAAATACATCTTGCAACGAGACCTGAAAAATATGTCGGCAGTGAGGATATATGGGATAAGGCAACAGATGCACTAACTGATGCTCTCAATGAGAGAGGTCTAAATTATGAGATGGATGAAGGCGGCGGTGCTTTCTATGGGCCTAAAATAGACATCAAAATAAAAGATGCGATAGGAAGACTTTGGCAATGCTCAACCATACAGCTTGATTTTAATCTGCCTGAGCGATTCGATATGAGATACATAGGAAGCGATGGTCAGAAACATCATCCGATCATGATACATCGTGCATTGCTTGGTTCAGTGGAGAGATTCTTTGGAATCTTGGTTGAACATTTTGCTGGAAAATTCCCATTATGGCTCGCTCCAGTTCAAGTTTCTGTCTTGCCGATTAATCAAAAACAACATGATTATGCAGATTCAGTACACAAGATTCTGAAAAAAAATGGCTTAAGAGCAGAAATTGACTTGAGAAACGAAAAAATAGGCTCTAAAATTCGCGATCACACCTTAAATAAGGTACCTTACATGGTTGTTTTAGGTGACCGAGAAGTTTGTGATGAGGAAATCACCATCAGGACACAAAAAGGTGATGATTTAGGCAATATGAAACTAGAGAGTTTTTTAGAAAAAGTTGCTGAAGAAGTTAATAATTAAGGAGAAAAAATATCGCTGCTAAAAAGAGGATTCGGAAGAATAGCCAAATAAGAGCTTCTGAGATTCGTTTAATAGATGAAGATGGTAGTCAATTAGGGATTTTACCGATAGGAGAAGCCATTGAGATGGCAGCGGGAAAAGGCTTAGATGTTGTTGAAGTTTCACCAAATACAGAACCGCCTGTTTGCAAGATCTTAGATTACGGTAAGTACTTATTCGAGCAAAAGAAAAAAACGCAGGGAGCTAAAAAGAAACAAAAAACAATCCAGGTCAAAGAAATTAAATTTCGGCCATTGATTGAGAAAGGAGACTATGAAGTCAAAGTTAATAAAATAAGAGACTTCATAGAGCAAGGAAATAAAGTAAAAATATCATTGAGGTACAGAGGTAGAGAAATGAGACACGTAGAGTTGGGACATGACCTATTGAAGAGAGTTCTGACCGATATAGAGGGAATATCATCTGTGGAGCAGGAAGTCCAATTCGAGGGCAGACAGCTCATCACGGTGGTTGCACCAAAACACAATTGAGAATTAAATTATGCCAAAGTTAAAAACAAATAAGGGAGCTGCTAAACGTTTTAAAAAAACTGGTAGCGGTAAATTCAAGCGAAGTTCATCTCACTTGAATCATATACTCACTAAAAAAAGCAGTAAAAGAAAAAGACAGCTTCGGAAGTCTTCACTGATTGCAGAGGGTGATATGAAGAGTGTAAAAAAACTATTGCCTTACAGTTAATATAGGACAGACAAATGGCTAGAGTAAAAAGAGGCGTAACATCAAAAGCAAGACATAAGAAGGTACTTAAAAAGACCAAAGGTCAATACGGTGCCAGAAGCCGTCTGATTAAAGTTGCAAAACAAGCTGCCACTAAAGCAGGTCAATATGCTTATAGAGACAGAAGGAAGAAAAAGAGTACATTCAGAGCACTGTGGATTGTTAGAATCAATGCCGCAGCTAGAGAAAATAATCTTTCTTATAGTAAATTAATGCATGGTCTCAGATCTGCGGGCGTTGAAATTGATCGAAAAATGCTTGCAGATATAGCAGTTCATGATGCTGATGCATTTAAAGCCATATCGGATAAAGCAAAAACCGCATTAGAGAATGCCTGATGGGCGACAATCTTTCAGATCTGTCAAACTCAGCAATCCAAGAAATAAATGAATGTTCATCATCGAATGAACTCGAATCCCTCAGAGTCAAATATCTCGGCAAGAAAGGAACTGTAACAACGGCACTTAAATCCTTATCAAAAATTGATCCAAAAGATCGTCCAGCTCATGGAAAAAGAATCAATGAAATCAAAACATTGATTCAGGATAAACTTTTAGAAAGAAAAGCAACCATACAAAAGGAAGAGATCAATCAAAACATTGAAGACAAAATGATTGATGTCACTCTTCCAGGAAGAGGGAATTTTCAGGGCCATAGACACCCTGTAACCAAGACACTTTTAGAAATTGAAGAAATATTCTATGGTGCGGGCTTTGTTGTTGAAGATGGTCCAGAGATAGAAGATGAGTATCATAATTTCACTGCTTTAAATATTCCCCATAACCACCCTGCAAGGGCAATGCATGATACATTTTACTTTAACTCTGAGTATTTACTGAGAACACATACATCTCCCATTCAGATTCGAAGCATGGAAAAAGATGGTGTACCAATCAGGGTCATTGCACCAGGTAAAGTTTATCGAAGAGATTCTGATATAACTCATACGCCCATGTTTCATCAAATTGAAGGGCTTGTAATTGATAAAGGAATCAACTTCAGTCACCTCAAAGGAATATTACATCAATTCATTAACACATTTTTTGAAGAGAACACTGATGTGCGTTTTAGACCATCTTATTTCCCTTTTACTGAGCCATCTGCAGAAGTGGATATACTTTCTAAAGATGATAAATGGTTGGAAATACTTGGATGCGGCATGGTTCATCCAAAAGTTTTAGAAAACCTTGGTATTAATACTGATACATATAGTGGTTATGCTTTTGGCATGGGAGTGGAAAGATTAGCGATGCTCAAATATGGCATCAAAGACATACGATCTTTTTATGAAAATGATCTTAATTTCTTAAATCAATTCTAATTATGAAGTTGCCTGTTACATGGATTAATGAGTCATTCAAAAAAGACTATAGTGCAGATGATCTATCTGATCTCTTAACGCTATCTGGGATTGAGTCAGAAATAGATAAGGATAAAGGTGAAGAAATTCTTGATATCTCATTGACCCCTAATCGTGCTGATTGCTTCAGTTATAAAGGAATCATCCAAGAAATCAGTGCGTTGGATAATGCGAAGGTTGAATATGAAGATCTTCCTGTCACTGAAATACATCATAAGGAATACATGAAGGTTGATGTTCAATCCAAGGAAGACTGTCCTGTTTTCATGACCAGAGTGATCAAATCAATTAATAAAGATGCACAAACGCCAAAATGGCTCAAAAAAAGACTTGAGCTCTCTGGTTACAAATCGATCAATGCAATTGTTGATATTGCTAATTTTGTAATGCTAGAAACTGGACAACCCTTACATACTTATGACTTAAGGAAGATTGATGAAAAAATTATAGTACGAAGAGCAAATGACAAAGAGGCTCTAGATATCCTTGACGGCAGTAGAAAACTTCTAGATTCAAATTTTCTTGTTATTGCTGATACAAAGAAAGTATTGGGTATAGCAGGAATCATGGGGAGCCTTGACTCAGGTATATCTGATGAAACCGAAGACATTGTATTAGAGTCAGCATATTTTAATTTTGAAACAATCATGGGAAGAGCGAGATCACTCAGTTTACACAGTGAAGCAAGCATGAGGTTTGAAAGGGGGGTTGACCCAATGATACAGGAGTATGCGATACAAAGATTCACAAGCTTAATCAATGAAATTGCTGGGGGATCGAATGGTCCCATTCATGCATCAATGAGCAAAAAAGCACTGCCTAAAAATAAATTCATTACTCTTAGAAAAAATAAGATCAAGCAAATATTAGGTATAACAATTCCAAATCAAACAATTAAGAACATTCTCAATCGGC